>JBOGGN010000300.1:0-30962 GCA_050744165.1 Acidimicrobiales bacterium
GTGGAGGGGAGATCCCCCTGCGTTATCCGACGGACTCACCCGACAACTTGTGCCTGGTGAGCGGCTACACAGACTATCACAGCAAGCGCCGGTGTCAACCGGGTGGGTGTCGACCGCCACTTGGCGCGCCAGCCCTTGTGGGCCGGAGTGACAGAGTACCAACTCTTGGACCCGGACCGGCCAGGCAAGTTCAGGTGCCCTGGCCGTGGTCGGCTTGAGGCCCCGTGGCCGAGGCCCCGGGTTGGCCGTGGTGGGCGGCCCCGTAGACCCCCGGCACTTACCGAGGGCCGCCACCAGCCTCCGGGTAGCCTGAGCCCCCGTGGCAGAGCGGTCCGTGCACTACAAGGGCTTCGGCCTCACCGTCGAAGTCCCCGAGCGTGTCGAGCGCGCCCTCCGGCGAGTCGAACGCGTGGTCAGCGCCAAGGCGTCGCCGAACGCCCCCGGCAGCACCCGGGTCGGCGGGCCCCGGCAGGTCTCTTACGAACGCCGCGACCCCGCTGAGGGCGTGAAGTGGATTCAGGACCGCATTGACTGGCACCAGCTCCATGGCAACGGCTTCGACGTCGACCATGCTGATCCCGCCGCGGTTGCCCGGGCAGTTGGCGACTGGTGCTGGTACCACAGCATCGAGCTGCCGCACGGCATCGTCACCAGCGGCGTCTATGACCACCGGGCGGTGGTGGCGCTCTATGAGCTCCCGAGCGACCTGCATGGCACGCGGGTGCTCGACCTGGCGACCGCCGATGGGTTCTGGGCCTTCGAGTTCGAACGCCGGGGCGCCAAGGTGAGCGCCCTCGACATCGACTCCACCGCTGATGTCGATCTTCCGGCCCCGGTGCGGCAGTTGTCATCCGAGCGTGGCTACGCCGACCCCATCGGCACCGGATTCGACCTGGCTCACCGGCTGCTCAAGTCCCGCGTCGAGCGAATCTCGGGCAGCATCTACGACCTCGACCCCGATCATCTGGGGCGTTTCGACCTGGTCCACGCCGGTGACGTGCTGCTCCACCTGCGGGATCCGCTCTTGGCGCTCCAGCAGATCCGCCGGGTCACCGGAGGCGAGGCGTTGCTGGCTGACTGCTTCGATCCGACGCTCACCTCGACGAGCGGCCGGCGCCTGGCGGAGTACTTCGGAGGCTGGAAAACCGCCACCTGGTGGCTCCCGTCGCTGGAGACCTTGATTCAGATGGTTGCCGACGCGGGCTTCGACGAGGTGCGGGTGGTCAACACCTACCAACTGGAGACCAAGGGCGGCGGTGGTCCCTGGCGGGCCATCCTCCGGGCCCACTAGGAAACACCGAAGCAGCTGGCGCCCGCCGCCGGCGCCCCGCCGCCAGCGCCTCCTGAGAGCAGGCCTCAGCCCACCCCGGTCGCTCGGGCGGTGGTGGGTCCCGAAACGTGCCGGTCGCCAGCCACGAAGTACCGCCACGGGTGCTCGGCCCCCTTGGTCAAACCAACGCGCACCGAGGCCCCCGGGGTTGCCGGCGGCGCCACCCCGTCGTCGCCCACCCACACGCCAAGCTCCCCGGTGACCAGGTCGGCCCCGTTGAACGAGCCGCTGATACCGAGCGCCTGGCACAACCGTCCCGGCCCCCGGCACAGGTCGCGATCGGCCAGAGGATGCCGCTGGCCCTGAAAGCGCGCCCCCCGCATCTCCTCGACCCCCGACACCGGTGCCAGGGCTCGCAGGAGCACCGCCTCCCCCACCCCTTCGGGGCGGCAGACCGCGTTGGCACACCAATGCATGCCGTAGCTCCGGTAGACGTACATCCTTCCCGGGGGTCCGAACATGACGCCGTTGCGCGGCGTCGGCCCACGGTATGCGTGGCTGGCGGGATCGATCGACCCGAGGTAGGCCTCCACCTCGACAATCCGACCCACCCGGCCACCGCACACCAGCAGCTTGTTCAGCAGCTCCCGGGCGACCTGGCGGGGGTCACGCAGGTAGAAGCCACGGGCCAGCGGGGACGGCAACTCAGGGGTTGGCCAGCCGGGCCTCGTCGACCCCGATCTGGTGCGAGTACCGCTTCATCTGGTCAGCGAGCGGCTCGGGGCCGGCGCCCCCAGGGGTGGTCCGCCGGCGGACGGCGACGCCCGGTTCGAGCAGCTCCAAGGCCTCGGCGCCGAGGGCGGGGTGGGCCGCCACCAGCTCTGGCAGCGGGACCTTGCGATCGAGCGAGTCGCGCACCAGCGAGGCCACCACCTGGTGGGCTTCCCGGAACGGCATGCCCCGGCTGACCAGCCACTCCGCCAGGTCGACGGCGGCCACGGTGGGCGTGTCGGCCGCCTCCTGCATCCGGGCGGTGCAGAACGTGGCGGTCGACAGCAGTCCCGCCAGCGCTGCCAATGCCCGGTTGACCTGGTCGAAGGCGTCCAGGAGGGGTTCTTTGTCCTCCTGCAGGTCGCGGTTGTAGGCGAGCGGCAGTCCCTTCAGGGTGGCGAGGAACCCAGCCAGGTGCCCGATCAGCCGCCCCGCCTTCCCCCGGGCCAGCTCCGCGATGTCGGGGTTCTTTTTCTGCGGCAGCATCGAGCTGCCTGTGGCGTAGGTGTCGTCGAGGCGCATGAACCCGAACTCCTCGCTCGACCACAGCACGATCTCCTCGCCGATGCGTGACAGGTGGACCCCGAGCAGCGACAGGTCGAAAAGGGTCTCGGCGACGAAATCCCGGTCGGACACGGCGTCGAGCGAGTTCTCGAACCGCGCCCTGAATCCCAGGTCGTCGGCGACGGCGTCGGGATCGAGTGGCAGCGACGACCCGGCCAAGGCGCCAGCGCCGAGCGGCGAAACGTCGAGGCGGTGGCGGGTGTCGACCAGCCGGTCGATATCCCGAGCCAGTGCCCAGCCGTGGGCCAGCAAATGGTGGGCCAGCAGCACCGGCTGGGCCCGCTGCAGGTGGGTGTACCCGGGCAGGTAGGCGTCGGCCGCCTGTTGGGCCCGGTCCAGCAGCACCTGCTGCAGCCTGAGGACCCGGCGGGCCGTGGCCGCCAGCTCCCGCTTGGTAAACAACCGTGCCGTGGTCGCGATCTGGTCGTTGCGGCTCCGCCCGGTGTGCATCCGGGCACCGGCCCGCCCGGCCAGCTCGGTGACCCTGCGCTCGACCGCGGTGTGGATGTCCTCGTCCGCGGGGTGAAAGGCGAAGCTGCCCGCTCGCAGCTCCTCCTCAACCCGATCCAGCGCCGCCAGCAGCACCTGGGCGTCGGCCTCGTCGACCAGCCCGGATCGCTTGAGCCCCCGTACGTGCGCCCGGGACCCGGCCAGATCGTCGAAAGCCAGGCGGCGGTCGAAGGAGAGGCTCTCGGTGAACGAGAGCAGCTCCTTGGCCGGGCTGGCGTCGCCGAATCGCCCCTGCCAGAGCGTCACCGACGGGTCCTCCGGCGCCCGACCCCAGCCGCCGAGGTCATCCCCGCCGAGACTGTCGAGCCGCCCATGTCTGCACCCCGAGCCCCCAGAGCCGCACGAACCCCTCCGCGTCCTGGTGGCGGAAGCGGTCCGCCGCCTCGTAGGTGGCGAGCCCGTAGTCGTACAGGCCGACATCGGACCGTCGCCCCGACACGATGCAGCGCCCCGGGATCTCGCAGCGCAGCCGCACCTCACCGGTGACGTAGCGCTGCGAGGTCTCCACGAAGGAGTCCAGCGCCTCCTTGAGCGGCGAATACCAAAGCCCGTCGTACACCAACTCCGCGTACCGCGGCTCGATGCGCGCCTTTTCATGCGCCAGGTCCCGCTCGAGGGTCAGGTCCTCCAGATCGGCGTGGGCCATCAGCAGTGCCAGCGCCCCCGGGCATTCGTAGACCTCCCGGCTCTTGATCCCGACCCGGCGGTTCTCGATCATGTCGATCCGGCCCCACCCGTAGGAGCCCACCACCCGGGTGACGTGACCGATCAGCTCGTCGAGGGCCATTTCCACCCCGTCGATGGCGATGGGCAAACCCTGCTGGAAACGGATCACCATGTCGCACGGCCCGGTCGCGGTCGGCGTGGTGAGGTCGTACACCTCCTCCGGCGGCTGCTCCCAGGGGTCCTCGAGGATCCCGCACTCGATGGTGCGACCCCACAGGTTCTGGTCGATTGAGTACGGGCTGGACTTGGTGACGGTGATCGGGATTCCCCACTGAGCGGCATACTCGATGGACTTCTCCCGGGTGAGATCCCAGATGCGGGCCGGGGCGATGGTCTCCAGGTCAGGCGCCAGCGCCATGGTCGAGACCTCGAAACGAACCTGGTCGTTGCCCTTCCCCGTGCACCCATGGGCAATGGCGTCGGCCCCGTGCTCGCGGGCCGCGGCCACGAGGTGCTTGGCGATGACCGGTCGTGACAGCGAGGAGATCAGGGGATACTTCCCCTCGTACTTGGCGTTGGCCCGCAACGCCGGCGCCACGAACTGGTAGGCGAACTCCTCCCGGCAGTCCACCACCAGCGCCTCCACCGCGCCGGCCGCCATCGCCCGCTCACAGATGGCGTCGAAGTCGCCGCCTTGGCCGACATCGGCCGCCAGCGTGATCACCTCGACACCCAGCTCCTCGATCATCCAGCGCACCGCCACCGAGGTGTCGAGCCCCCCGCTGTACGCCAGCACCACCCGCTTCGCCACATGTACTCCCGTCGTTCTTCTGAATGTCTACAGCCCGGCGAGGCCGGCCAGCTGCTTGGCCAGCGATGCCCCACCGACCTGCTCGGTCGCCACCACGAGGATGGTGTCGTCGCCGGCCACCGTACCTACCACGTCGGTGAGGCCGGCCCGGTCGAGGGCCGAGGCCACCACGTGGGCCGACCCGGGCGGCGTGCGGACCACCACCAGGTTGTGCGAGTGGGCCACCTCGACGACCCAGTCGCCGAGCACCCGGCGCAGGTGGTCCCCGGGCTCCACCCGGCGCTCGTACTCGGGCACCGCGTACACCGACTCGCCGCCGCCGGTGCGCACCTTGACCGCCCCAAGCTCATCGAGGTCCCGGGACACCGTCGCCTGGGTCGCCTCCACCCCCTCGGCCGCCAGCAGCTCCACCAGTTGCCCCTGGCTGACGATGGCATTGGCCTCCAGCAGCAAGGCGATGCGGTGCTGACGCTGGGTCTTGGCCAACCTCACGAGAACAACCACAGCAACAGGCCGCGGAAGGCGTGCAGCCGGTTGGCGGCCTGCGGCCACACCAGGCTTTGGGGCCCGTCGATGACCTCGTCGGTGACCTCCTCACCGCGATGCGCGGGCAAACAGTGGAAAAAGACCGCCCCCGAGGCGGCCCCCGCCATCACGGACGGATCCACGGTGTAGCCGGCGAACGCCGAGCGCCTCGCTGCTTGGTCCTCCTCCTGGCCCATCGACACCCAGGTGTCGGTCGACACCACGTCGGCCCCGCTCACCGCCACGGCGACGTCGGAGGTGACGGTGACCGAGATCCCCCGCCGGCGAGCCACCTCGACGGCGCCCGGATCGGGTTGGAACCCGGGCGGACAGGCGGCGGAGAATTCCGCCCCGACCAGGGAGGCCCCGAGGAGCAGGCTGCGGCACACGTTGTTGCCGTCGCCCACCCAGGCGATCTTCAGCCCCGCCAGCCGCCCGAAATGTTGCCGCAGGGTCAAGAGGTCGGCCAGCGCCTGGCAGGGGTGACCCAGGTCGGAGAGCAGATTGATGACCGGCACCGCGGAGACGGCGGCCATCCGCTCGAGCACCTTGTGGTCGAACACCCGCGCCCCGATGGCGGCGTGGTACAGGCCGAGCACCCGGGTGAGGTCCTCGGCCGTCTCGCGGCGGTCAAAGCCCACCTCCTCGCCCCGGATGGTGATCGGATGCCCCCCGAGCTGGAATACGGCCATCTCGCTGGCGTTGCGTGTCCGCGACGACGGCTTCTCGAACAGCAGCGCCACTCCTTGGCGCGCCAGCACCGCCGGCGCGGGGTCCATACGGGCCAGTTCGAGCACCCGGGCAAGATCGCCCGGCGACAGATCGTCGATCTCCAGGAAGTGCCGCATCGCATCACTATACAAGCGCGCTCATAGAGATGCACCGGATTTGAGGGCCGACCCGAACTGACGGCGCTAGAACGCGTGATCACGTGTTCTAGCGGCAGGAGTTCCGTGTAGTCGCGAAGTGAAGCCCGCGAACCTTGCTCAGGGGAGCATGTTTTGCAGGTACTCCGCCCACTCGGAGGGGCTCGCCGCCGGGTCGAGGGTGACGTCTGCGCCTTCGAGCCACCCGCTGCTTAGTGCCGCCACCATCAGGAGCTGGTCCTCTCCCGTGGCGCGGAGGCGGCCCAGGAACTCGGCGCCTTGCGGCTTGGTGCAGTCCACCAGGATCAGGTTGGGCGACAGGGCTTGGCAGCCCTCCGGTTCGATGTCGCTCAGCGATCGGGACTCGACCCGGCATGTCCCGAGGGTGGCCGCCAAGGTGTCGACGGCGGCGCCGTCCACCCCGACGGTGAGCAGGACCATCGGCGGCAGGCCGGCCGTCCGGCGCAGGCCGCCCATCGTGGCCGCGAAGTTGCTGCTCGTCGGTGGGCGCGCCGTGGTGTCGCCGAAAAAGGCGTCACGGCTGGCTCGGAATGCCAGATCCGCCTCGGCGGTGGCCTGGTCGGTCGACCACACCTGCCAGTCCACGCCGCCCAGGTCGAGGCTGGTGTAGGTGATGACCGTCAGCAGCGTGGTGTCGATTAGCACCCGCCGCAGTCCCTTGGCGTCCAGCCGGGCCGCGAGATCGGCCAGAAAGGTGGCGTCGGGTTCGGGCGGGTCCTCATCTCGCAACGCGAAGGTGTCCGGCGAGATTCGTAGCGCCGAATGCCACCACCCGTCGAAGAGGACCGAGTCGTTCTCGATGTGGAGCCGTTCGCCGAAGCCGACAACGGCCTTCTCGGCCACGAAGGCCTCGATGATCCCTTGGTCGTCGATGGACGCAGACTAACCAGCGCTGTCAGATAGGGGCGTCGAGCACACCGGCCAGGATCTCGACCCCCTCGTCGATCTCCTCGGGGGTGACCAGAAGGGATGGCGCCAGGCGCAGGGCGCTTTCGGTGATCGGGTTGACGACGAGACCGGCAGTGAGGGCGGAGGCGGCGACACGCTTGGCCCCTTTTCCCACCAATTCCACGCCGAGGAGGAGACCCTGTCCTCGGACCGACTGGACACCGGGGAGGCGGGTCAGGGCCGCCGACAACCGCGAACCGGCTGCCGCCGCCCGGGCGGGGACGTCCTCGGCCTCCATGACCGCCAGGGTGGCCCGGGCCGCGGCTGCCGCCAGCGGTTGGCCGCCGAAGGTGGTGGCGTGGTCCCCCGGCTTGAACGCCTCGGCCACCTCGGCCCGGGCCCAGCAGGCACCGATGGGCACGCCGTTGCCCAGTGCCTTGGCGACGGTCACCACGTCGGGCTCCACGTTGAGGCCCTGGAAGGCGAACCAGTGGCCGCTGCGTCCGAGGCCCGTCTTGACCTCGTCGACCATGAACAGGAGTTGGCGCTCGTCGCAGAGGGCGCGCACGCCGGCGAAGTACTCGGCGGTGGCCGGGTTGATACCGCCCTCGCCCTGAATGGGCTCCAGAAGGACGGCGGCCACGCTCGGGTCGATGGCCGCTTCGAGGGCGTCGAGGTCGTCCCAGGCGACGTGGCGGAAACCCTCGGGCAGCGGCTGAAAGGCCTCGTGCTTGGACGGCTGGCCGGTGGCGTGCAGCGTGGCCAGGGTGCGGCCGTGGAAAGAGCCGTAGGCGCTGATCACGCCGAAGCGGCCGTAACCGCCCCATTTGCGGGCCAACTTGATGGCGCACTCGTTGGCCTCGGCGCCGCTATTGGAGAAGAACACCCGGCCCCCGCCGCCGATCAGGCGGTCGAGGGTGGCGGCCACCTCGGCTCCCGGGAGGGTGCCGTAGAGGTTGCACACGTGCAGCAACGTGCGGGCTTGCTCGGCCAGGGCATCGGCGACGGCAGGGTGGGCGTGGCCGAGGGAGGTCACGGCGAGACCGGAGAGGAAGTCCAGGTAGCGGCGACCGTGGTCGTCCCAAAGGTAGCTGCCCTGGCCCCGGACGAAGGTGACCGGCCAGTCGGGGTAGGTGGGCATGAGGGCGGCGGGGAAGGTCATGCTCAGGCGGACACCATGGTTCCGGCCCCTTCGGGGGTGAAGATCTCCAGCAGGAGGGCGTGGCGGGCCCGGCCGTCGAGGATGTGGGCCTGGGCGACCCCGCCACGGATGGCCCGCAGGCAGGACGTGACCTTGGGGATCATGCCGTCGCCGACGACCCGGTTGGCGAGCAGCGACTCGAGCTCGTCGGCGGTGACCGAGGAGATCAGGGTGGCTGGGTCGTGGCGGTCCTTGCGGATGCCCTCGACGTCGGTCAGGTAGACAAGCTTGGAGGCGCCGACCGCTTCCGCGATGGCCCCGGCAGCGGTGTCGGCGTTGATGTTGTAGGCCTGGCCGGCGTCGTCGGCTCCGATGGTGGCGACCACGGGGATGAGGTTCTGGGCGAGGAGGCGTTCCAGGATCGCGGGGTTCACGTGGGCCACGTCGCCCACGAAGCCGAGCGCCGGGTCCCGCTGCGTGGCCTCGATGAGTCCCGCGTCCTCCCCGGAGACGCCGACTGCGAGGGGGGCGTGGACGTTGATGGCCCCGACAATGTCCCGGTTGATCTTCCCCACGAGGACCATGCGGGCGATGTCGAGGGTTTCGGCGTCGGTCACGCGGAGGCCCTGGCGGAACTCCGGCGTCTTGCCGAGGCGGGCCATGAGCTCACCGATCTGGGGGCCGCCGCCGTGGACCACCAGGGGGCGCATCCCGACCGAGGCCATGAGGACGATGTCCTCGGCGAAGGTGGCGAGGGACGCCTTGGCGGGTGCCGCGGCGCCGCCATCGGTACGGCCGAAGGCGTTGCCGCCGAACTTGACGACCACCACGTGGCCCCAGAAGCGGCGGATGTACGGGAGGGCGTCGACGAGGATGGCGGCCTTGGCGGTGGCGTCCAGGGCGTGGGATTCCTCGGCCGGGGCTCGGGGATCGGGCGGGGCCGAGGTCACGAGGTGCCCATGTTCTCGTCGATGTAACCGGGGCCCAAGTCGCAGGTGATCATCGAGGCATCGCCGGTCCCGAGGCCGAGGTCGGCGACCAGCTCCACGGTGTCGGCGGCCATCACCGCTTTCAGGACATCCCGGTCGCCGGGGTGGGTGGCCTCGACACCGCCGCGGCAGACCGTGATTCCCCCGTAGGCGATCCTCACCCGGTCCATCTGGAACGTGATGCCCGCCGACCCGAGCTCGCTTACCACCCGGCCCCAGTACGGGTCCTGGCCGTAGAAGGAGCACTTGACCAGCTGGCTCTGGGCGATCTTGCGGGCCCCGGCGGCCGCCTCCGCCTGGTCGACGGCCCCGGTGACCCGGACCCGGATGACCCGGGTGGCGCCCTCGGCGTCGGCGACCATCTGGCCCGCCAGGTCGGCGCACGCCTCCCAAAGGGCATCGGCCAGCTCGGCCTCGGGCGGCTCGACAGCGGCGGCACCGCTGGCCAACACGGTCACCGTGTCGTTGGTCGAGGTACAGCCGTCCACGCTCATCTGGTTGAAGCTTCGGCCGACGGCGTCGCCCAGCGCCCGATGCAAGGTCAAGGGATCGGCCACCGCGTCGATCGTCAGCAGGGCGAGCATGGTCGCCATATTGGGCGCCAGCATGGCGGCCCCCTTGGCCATGCCGCCGACGGTGAAACCCCGCCCGGGAACGACGACCTGCTTGGGGTGGGTGTCGGTCGTCATGATGGCCCGGGCCGCCGCCTGCCCCGCGCTCTCGCCGGTCGCCCGGCCCCCGACCAGGCCGGGGATGCCGGCCGCGACCAGCTCGATGGGCAGCGGGATACCGATCAGCCCCGTCGAGCACACCAGCACCTGGTCGGCGCCGCAGTTGAGGCCGCCGGCGACGAGGGCACACATGCGCTCGGCATGCTCGTCGCCGGCCAGGCCGGTGGCGGCGTTGGCGTTTCCGCTGTTCACCACCACCGCGCTGGCCCAGCCGCCGGTAGTCGCCAGATGGCGCCGGGACACCTCCACTGGGGCGGCGGCGGCCAGGTTGGCGGTGAACACCGCGGCCGCGGGCACCGCGCGGCCGTCCGCCGTCGCCACCAGGGAGAGGTCGGGGGCGCCGGAGTCCTTGATGCCACAGGCGATGCCGTTGGCCGTGAAGCCCTTCGGCGCGGTGACGCTCACGGGTAGAGGCCGGCGACAGGCAGGCCGGTCGTTTCTGACAGCCCGAGTGCCAGGTTGGCACACTGGATGGCCTGGCCGGAGGCGCCCTTCACCAGGTTGTCGAGGGCACAGATGGCGATCACCCAACCGGTGCGGCCGTCATAGCGGGCCGTGAGGTGGGCCGTATTGGCACCCAGGGTGGCCTTGGTCGACGGCGGGCGGGCGCCGACGACGATGAACGGTTCGCCGGCATAGAAGTCGAGCAGCACGCCGAGGGGGTCGGGCTCCGCCGAGGCGGGGCGGGCGTAACAGGTCGCCAGGATGCCCCGGTTGAGCGGGGCCAGGTGGGGGGTGAAGATGACCCGGGCGCCGGGGCCGATGGCCTGCTCCATTTCCGGCGTGTGGCGGTGGGTGAGCAGTCCGTACGCGTTGACGTCCTCGTCGACGGTGCAGAAGTGGGTGGTGTCCTTCAGGCCCCGGCCGGCGCCGGACACACCGGTGATGGTGTCGACGACGATCCCGCCGGGCTCGATGATCCCCGCCTCGACCAGCGGAGCCAGGGCCAGGGCGGCTGCGGTCACGTGGCAGCCGGCGGCGGCCACCAGGGTGGCCCCGGCGATCGACTCCCGGAACAGCTCGGGGATACCGAACGCGGCCTCGCCCAGCAGGTCGGACTGGTGGTGTTCCTCGCCGTACCACTGCGGATACAGGGCGGCGTCCTTCAGGCGGAAGTCGGCCGCCAGGTCGACCACCACGCGGGCCCGCTTGCGCAGCTCGGGCACCAGGTCCTGGGACGCTCCGTGGGGCAGGGCCAGGAACACCACGTCCAGCCCTTCTGCCAGGTCGGGATCGGGCGGCGCCAGGACCAGGTCCGGGTAGGCGGCGGCCAGGCTCGGGTACAGGCCGGCCACCGCCATCCCCGCCTTGGAGTCGCCGGTGGCCAGGACGATCTCGAGGTCCGGGTGGCCGGCGGCGAGTCGCAGCAGCTCCGCCCCGGCGTAGCCCGAAGCGCCGAAAACACCGGTGCGCATCACATCAACATACAGATGACGACATACTTATGCAACACCGGGGCGCCGCCCAGGTGGCGCTGACGTTTCGCCCTGGCGATCTCTGACGCCAACGCTTGACCCGGCGCCGCTCCTACGGATGGGTCGTGGCGGCGGTGAGCGCTCGAGCCGTGTACACGCGGGCCAGGTGGGCGCGGTAATCCGGCGGAATGGTGGAGTCGCCGCTGCCGTCGACGTCCTCGGCCGCGCGGTCGGCTGCATCGGTGATGGCGTTGGCGGTGTCGCCCTCATCGATGAGGACGGCTTCGGCGCCGCGGGCCCGAGTGGCGTGCTGGCCGAGTCCGGTGATGGCAATGCGGCATGATGTGCAATCTCGGTGATTGACGTGCTCGACGACCACCGCGACACCGACGCGGGCGTAGTCGGAAGTGGCGAGCCGCAGTGCTTGGTATGCCATCGCCCGTGGGCGATCAATGACCGGGATGCTGACATGGGTGATGAGTTCGTCGGCCCGTAACAGGGTGGTGCCGGCGCCGGTGAGGAACTGGTCGGCCGGGATAGTCCGGGTGTCGGAGCTGCTGACGACGTGGATGCTGGCGTCGAGAGCAAGAGCAATGGCGGTCCAATCAGCGGCGGGGTGCGCGGCAGCCAGCGAGCCGACGACCGTGCCCCGTTCCCGGATGACCGGATCGCCCAGCATGGCGGGATCGATGTCGAAGATGGGGAACGAGCGGCGTAGACCTTCGGAATCCAGCACTTGCGCCTGGGTTACGAGAGCTCCAATGGTGACGGCTCCGTCCTCGCGGCGAACGCGTCTGAGATCGTCGATCCCGGACAAATCGATTACGAGACGAGGTGTCACGGTGCGGGTCTTCAACTGCGTGAGCAGCGTCTGGCCCCCGGCGAGCACTCGAGCTTCGTCGCCGTGGACCGCGAGTAAAGCCAACGCCTCGTCAAGGCTGGCAGGCTTGTCGTAGTCGAAGGAAGCGGGAATCACCGCTTCGTTCCCGACTGTTCGACGCCATCGGCGGCTCGGCGGACGGCGTCAACGATGTTGTGGTATCCGGTGCAGCGGCACAGGTTCCCATCCAAGGCAAGGCGGATGGTGTGGTCGTCGGGGTGAGGGTCTCGGTGCAGCAGTGTGCTGGCCGTCATGATCATGCCGGGAGTGCAGTAGCCGCATTGCACGGCGTGGGCTGCGATGAACGCTTGTTGTAGCGGGTCGAGGTGTCCGTCGGAGGCGACACCTTCGATGGTGTCGATGGCGGTGCCGTCACTCTGGACCGCCAGCACGTTGCACGCCTTGGTCAGCACGCCGTCGACGACCACGACGCAGGCACCGCATTGCGCCGTCTCGCAACCGACGTGGGTGCCGGTGAGACCGAGGTCGTCGCGGAGGCAGTGCACGAGGAGCCGGCGGGGCTCGACTTCGAGCCGGTGCGTCGCTCCGTTCACGCTGATCGTGATCTCTCGGGTGGTTGTCATCGGGCGGCCCCCAAAAGCTCGCGGCCGTATATAAGTTCGACGATCCGTTCAGCGCGGATGGGCATTTCGCGCAGCTCGACCCCGAAGGGTGCCAGCGCGTCCTCGACCGCGCCGATGATGGCGGGGATGGCGCCCATCGTCCCGTTCTCTCCGACGCCTTTAATGCCGACGGGGTTGTTGGGCGACGGGCACGGGTGGTGGATGACGTCAATGCGGGGAACATGACGGGCGCGGGGGACGAAGTAGGCGTCGAGGTTGTCGGTCAGGAGCCGGCCTTGGCGGTTGTAGTCCATCGACTCACCGAGGGCTTCGCCGAGTCCGAGAGCGACACCGCCGTGCAACTGGCCTTCGACCAAGGTGGGGTTGATGATCGTGCCGGAGTCGTGGACCACCACGTAACGCTCGACGGTCACCTCGCCGGTGTCGATGTCGACGTGCACAACCGCGGCGTGGGCGCCGCCGGCGTAGGTCGTCGCCTTCTCTGGCGCGAAGATGTGCGTCGCCCCCAGGGGGAGGCCGGCGTCGCGCGCCGCTCGGGCCACCTCGCCGAGCGTGACGCACCGGTCGGGGTCGCCCGCGACGGAGAAGACACCATCGTTCGCTCGTAGCGCGGTCGGCGTCACGTCGAGCAGTTCGGAGGCAATGGCGACGGCCCGCTGGCGAGTCTGTTCGGCGGCGAGAGCGGTGGCGTTCCCGGCCATGACCGCGAACCGGCTGGCGAAGGTTCCGGTCCCTACACCCATCGCCCCCGTATCGCCGGTGACGACGTGGACGCGCTCCATGCCGACGTGGAGATGGGCGGCGCAGATCTGGGTGAGCATGGTGGCGTGGCCTTGGCCGGTGTCGGCCGAGCCGGCCGCGACGAACACCGTGCCGTCGTCGCCCACATCGACCCGAGCGCCTTCCTTCCCCATGGCGGTGCTTTCTGCGAACAGCGCCACCGCGACGCCCCGGTAGACGCCGCGGTCGCGTTCAACCGGCTGGGCGCCACGCACATCGTGGTAACCGATGGCGTCGACCGCCTGGGCCAAAAGGCCGGTGAAATCGCCGCTGTCATAGACAATCGTGCCGCCGTAGCGCTGCGGGTAACCGGTGTCGTGAGGAAAGTCCTCGGGGCCGAGCGTGTTGCGGCGGCGCACCTCGACGGGGTCGATCCCGAGCCGGCGGGCAAGGCGGTCCATGAGCCGCTCGATAGCGAACACCCCTTGCTCGCGGCCGCCACCGCGCACTGGTGACAGGGCCGCTTTGTTGGTGTAGACCGCGGTGACATCGACCTCGGCGGCGGGCAGGCGGTACGGTCCAACCAAATGCTCGGCCGCGTACCGGGGCACGACAAGACCGGCGAGCAGGTAGGCGCCCACGTCCTGTACGACCCGGGCCCGCAGACCAAGCAGCGTCCCGTCGCTTCGGGCCCCGACCTCGGCGGTGATGCGCGTCCCGTGACCGTGGTAGGTGCTCTGCATATCCTCCTGGCGGGTCGCCTCCCATCGACACGGCCGGCGCAACTCCCGGGCCAGCGCAGCCACCGCGATCGCCTCCGGGTACGGGCGGCCCTTCGGACCGAAGCCGCCGCCAACGTTCGGGGTGATCACGCGCACCTGAGCGGTGGAGAGACCGAGCGCTTTGGCGACGACGCGCCGCACGACTTGTGGCGCCTGTGTCGATACCCACATCGTCAACGTGACATCGCCGTCGCCGCCGGGCTGGGCGATCACCCCGCGAGGCTCGATTGCCGCGTTGTACACCTGCGCCGACTCGAAGTCGTCCCCCACGACCACGTCGGCCTGACCGAATGCGGCGACGGTGTCTCCCATCGAGAACGTGAAACGACCGGCTCTATTGCCGGACACATCGCGGTGCACTAACGGTGCACCATCACCAAGAGCATCCACCGCTGTCATGACCACGGGTAGCTCCTCGTAGTCGACGTCGACCGCAGCCACGGCGTCCGCGGCAACGTACGCGTTCTCGGCAATGACGACCGCCACCGCGTCGCCGGCGAAGCGAGGTTCGTCAGTCAAGGGCCGCAGTGTCCGCTCGGCGACAGCCGGGTCGAGGTTCATGGGCGGCATCGGCGTCGCGAGAACGTCGAGGTCGTCAGGACCGAACGCGCCGACCACGCCCGGAACTGCGCGCGCCTTTTCGAGCGACAGGCGCCGCACGCGGGCGTGGCCCACAGGGCAGCGCACGAACGCAACCGACAGGGCGCCGTCCACGGGCACATCGGCGACGAATCGGGCCGCACCGCGGACCAGATCGCGGTCTTCGAGTCGCGAGCATCGCTCGCCGATCGGCGAAGTCGGATGGCTCATCGGATGTCCTTTGCCACGAAACAGGTCCCGGTCAAAGCGACGCCGACGGCAGTCCCCTTGTCTGAGGCGGACGCCACACGGTTGCTACCCGACCACGGACCCACGTATCGCCGAAATTGCTGCACGCGCGACCACCTACCCAAGGCGCAGGCGGTCATTCCTGCTAATCAGGCGAACTACGCGACCGCGTAGGTGACCAAATGAAACGGCCTGCGGACTAATGAACCCCTCCATGGTGCGCCACGGCCGCGGGGCCGTCGAGAGCCGCCGGGCGGCCCCCCGATGGCGCGCCGGACGTCTTCCTCGTGGGTCCAGGTCTCGAACAACCGCAGGGTGTCGGCTGGGCCGACGGCCGCTCAGCGCTCGACACCGGGGTCACGTCTCGCATTCGTCGTACTTGGCGAGCTTGAACCACTCACGACCGCCGAAAAGGATTTCAAGCAATCTTGGCGGCGAACGCCTGGGCGATCAGCTGATAGCCCAGCGGGGTGGCGTGAATATTGGGGCCGACCGGCGCCGGCGCGCACATCCAGCTGTACACGCACATGAGCGCCGGGTTGGGGAGAAGCGACAGGATCGGCAACCCCGGCAGGGTCGGAATGGGCGAGAACGTGCCGTACACGTCGGCCACCACTGCCCCCGCGGCTCGGTAGTCGACCGTTTCCAACTGGTTGAACGCAACCGCCAGTTGCTGCGATTGCATCGCGAGGGCGACATATTTTCCACCCTTCAGGGCGGCGGCCACGAAAGGGTCGTAGTAGTTCATGGCATAGATGGGAACCGACGGCGACGCCTGGCGGAGGGACTGGAGCAGGAGGGGGAGGTTCGAGCTGACGGCGGCCACACCGGCCTGGTAGCACGCCTCGTCGATGCCGGCCGCGCTGACGCAGCCATCAATGTCGTTGGCGCCGATGTCGATGGTGATCAACGCCACGGGGTGGCTCTCCAGGAAAGACAGCGCGGCCGCCAGCTGGGATCCGCCGGCATAGGGGCAAACGCCGCCCTTGAGGATCGTCGTTGTGGTCTCGCCGGGGCAGCCGAGCTTGGCAAGGCGAAGGCTGGGCGAGCTGGCATGCAGGCGGCCCCAGAGGTCGTCGGCGTAGCCCTGTCTGGTCTCGACGCTCTGCCCAGCGGTGTTGGGCTGCACACCCTGCGACAGCGAGTCGCCGAGGGCCAGGTACCAGCGGGGCGCCGATGGCGCGGCCGCCGCGGCCGTCGCAGTCGCCGAAGGCCCACCCCAGGCGATGGCGAGGCCTCCCACCAGGACAAACGCCAACACGGCGCGCGGCAGCTTCGACGACACCCTGCCTCTCCTTCTTCTTGCTCGTCCGGGCATCCCAACCTACCCGGACATGGGAAGGAGGGGTGCAACCGGCCCCGGTACCAAAAATGCTACGAATGGATCGTCTTCGGCTCGGTCGGAATGCCGCTCGGTACGCTGAAGTCGTCCCTGACGGCGGCTGGCAAAGGGGAAGGTTCTGTGATCGAAGTTCGCGAACTGACAAAGAACTACGGGTTGACCCGGGCCGTGGACCACCTGTCGTTCTCGGTCCAAGCGGGAAAGGTCACCGGCTTCCTCGGCCCGAACGGCGCCGGCAAGTCCACGACCATGCGGCTCATCCTCGGATTGGACCGCCCCGACAGCGGGACCGCGACCATCGACGGCCGGCACTATCGGGACCTGCAGCAACCGCTGTGCGTGGTCGGGGCCCTGCTCGAAGCGCGGGCGGTGCACTCGGGCCGGTCGGCCTACGACCATCTGCTGGTTCTGGCCCAGAGCCAACACCTGCCCCGCAGGCGCGTCGAGGAGGTCATCGACCTGATCGGCCTCAGGCCGGTGGCCCACAAGCATGTGGGCGAGTTTCCCTGGGCATGGGCCAGCGCCTCGGCCTGGCAGCCGCCCTGCTTGGCAATCCGAGATTCTTGATGTTGGACGAGCCGGTCAACGGGCTGGACCCCGAGGGCATCCACTGGATCCGGACCCTGATGCGGCAGCTGGCTGCCGAGGGACGCACGATCTTTGTGTCCAGCCACCTGATGAGCGAGATGGCGCTCACCGCAGACCACCTCATCGTCATCGGAAGGGGTCGGCTGATCGCCGACCTCCCGACGGCGGAGTTCATCAACCGCAGCTCCCGCCACTCGGTCCTGGTCCGCAGCCCCGAAGCTGACCACCTGGCCCAGGTGGTGGCCGGCGCCGGGGGGCAGGTGAGCGCCGTCGTCGACAGCGCCTTCAACGTCACCGGGCTCGACGCCCCCGCCATCGGTGAGCTGGCGGCCCGGTCGGGGATGATCCTGCACGAGCTGACCCCACAGCGGGCGTCGTTGGAGGAGGCGTTTATGGAAGTGACCAAAGACAGCGTCGAGTACGGCGCCCAGGTCCCCACGGCCTTCGGCCGCATGCCCACAGGCGCCCCCACCGGGGCCGGCGTGCGATGACGACGACCTCGCCGCCGATGCTGGCCAGTGCGCCCACGGTCGACACGCATCGGGTGGGTTTCGGTTCGCTGCTCCGGTCCGAGTGGACCAAACTGCGGTCGGTCCGCTCGACCATCTGGTCGCTGCTGTTGCTGGTGATCCTGACCATCGGGTTGATGGCCCTGATCACCATCGCCGTCGTGGCGTCGTGGAACAACACGAGAGGCGGAGGCTCGGGCCACACCCAGATCGTTGCCGACCCGGTCGGGTTCCTGTTCGGCACCGGGTTCTTCATCGGCCAGATCCCGATCTGCGTCCTCGGCGTGCTCGTGATGGCCAGCGAGTATTCGACCGGGATGATCCGCTCCAGCCTGCTTGCCGTCCCCAAACGGCTTCCCATGCTGTGGGCCAAGTGCATTGTCTTCGCCACCGTGGTGCTGGTCGTAGGCGAGGCGACGGCGTTCGCCTCCTTCTTTCTCGGCTCGGCGCTCCTGCACTCCAAGGTCCCGGTCAGCATCGGCGACCCCGACGTGCTGCGGGCGGTGATCGGCGCGGGCCTCTACCTGGCGGTGTTGGCCCTGTTCTCGCTGGCCATCGGAGGCATCGTCCGCCACACAGCCGGGGCCATCACGGGCGCCGTGATCTTCGTGGTCGTCCTCGCTCCGTTGGCCCAGGCCTTGCCCGGGTCGTGGGGTTCCCACATCCACGGGTACCTGCCGACGGAGGCCGGCTCCCTCATTGCCAGCACCCACCAGGCGAGCGGGCAGGTCCTCAGCTCCTGGGAAGGCTTCGCGGTCTTTTGCCTGTGGACGGCGATCCTGCTGGCGGTGGCCGCCTTCCTGCTGGACGCCCGGGACGCCTGACCTACCCCCGACCCCGGCCCGCCCGGCCCAGGACGGCCCGCGGCCGAACGGCCTTAGCCCCGCAGTTGCGCCCCGTGAGCCGAGGACGCGGTCTCGATCATGGCCCCCCGGGCGGCCGCCACGTCCGCCTCGGTGAGGGTGCGATCCAAGGCCCGCAACCGGACGTGGTAGGCGAGTGAGCGACGACCCTGGCCCACCGAGGCGCCCCGGAAGACGTCGAACAGCGCCACCGTCTCGACCAGGTCGCCACCGGCCCGGCGCAGCGTGGCCGCCAACGCCGCCGCGGGCACCGCATCGCTGACGACGAAGGCCAGATCGACGTCGCTGGCCGGGAACCGGCTGACCGGCTGCGCCTGGCTGTCCCGCCGCGGCGCCCCAAGGAGGTCGGGCAAGGAAAGGACCACCACGCCCACCCGCCCGCTGAGCCCGTAGGCGGTCACCGAATCGGGGTCGATCTCGCCCACCGCCCCGAGTTGCTGGCCGGTGTCGGCCACGATGATCCGGGCACTGCGCGTCGGGTGCAGGCCCGTGACGGCCGTCGCCACCAGCTCAACGCCGTCGAGGCGCAAGGCGGCGGCCAGCACCGCCCACATACGGGTGACCACCTCGGCGCCAGCCCCGGCGCCGGCAACGACGATGGCGATGTCCTCGCGCTCGACGGGGAGCGGGGGGACGGCGTCGGCCGGGGGCGGCAGGAAGACGTGGCCCATCTCGAAAAGCCGCACGTCGGGGATCTGGCGGTCGACATTGAACCGCACCGCCTTCAGCAAGCCGGGGATCAGCGAGGTGCGCAGGAGGGATTCGGAGCGGTCCAGCGGATTCTCGACCTCGACGGCGTCGCCCGGGAGACCGGCGCGTTCTAGGTCACCGGGCCCGAGGAAGGTCGTCGTCCACGCTTCGGACAGCCCGGCGCCGGCCAGGATGTCGCGGACCTGGCGGCGTTGGCGCTGGTAGGGCGCCAGCCCGCCACCGCTGCGAACCCCCGGCGGCAGGGTCCGCTCGATGTTGCGGTAGCCGTGGAGCCGGGCCACCTCCTCGATGACGTCGATCTCCCGCGCGCTGTCGGGGCGCCAGGTCGGGATGGTGACCAGAAGCACCCCGTCGTCGCCGACTCGAGTGTCGAACCCGATCGGGCCCAGCAGCCCGGCGATGTCGGCGTCGCTGAGCGAGGTCCCGAGAATGTCGTTGACCCGCGCCGTGCGCACCGTGACCGGCAGGGGCCGGGGGAGGTAATCGGGCGCCACCACGTCGGTCGTCGGCCCGGCGCGCACCTGGCTCCCCGGGGTCGACAACGCCAGCAAGGTCGCAAACCGGCTGACGGCCCGGTCGGCGATGCCCGGGTCGACGCCCCGCTCGAAGCGGGACCGGGCTTCGGTGTGCAAACCCAGACGCTTCCCGGTGCGGGCGACCGCCATGGGATCGAAGTAGGCAGCCTCCAGCAAGACCGTCGAGGTCGTGGCGGAAATCTCCGACGAGGCGCCGCCCATGATTCCCGCGATGCCGACCGGCGTGTCCTGCCCGTCGACGATGAGGCAGTCGTCGATCTCCAGCACGCGCTCGACGTCGTCAAGGGTGACCAGGCTCTCGCCCGGCCGAGCCCGGCGCACGCCGAGGGTGCCGCCGGGGAGGCGGTCCAGGTCATAGGCGTGGTTGGGCTGGCCCAGCTCCAGCATCACATAGTTGGAGACGTCGACCACGTTGTTGATGGGCCGCATGCCACAGCGCGTGAGCCGCTCCGCCATCCACGACGGCGACGGCCCGATCGCCACCCCGTCGATCACCGTAGCCGTGAAGCGGGGGCACAAATCGCCGTCGACGACCTCCACGTGGGTGCGGGCGAGGGAGCGGTCGACGGGAACCGACGGCTCCGGCAGACGGAACGGCACCCCAAAGGCCGCCGCCAGGTCGCGGGCGACGCCGGCCACCGAGAGGGCATCGGGCCGGTTGGGGGTGACGTCCAGGTCGAACACGACGTCGACGTCGAGGCCGAGCGCGTCCCGCAACGCAGTGCCCGGCTCCGCCGCCCCCGGGGGTAGGACCATGATGCCCGCGGCGTCCGACGTCAGCCCGAGCTCCACGCCCGAGCACAGCATCCCGTTGGACCACTCGCCCCGCACCCGTCGCCGGCTGATCTCCATGCCGCTGGGCATGACCGTGCCGAGGGTGGCCAGCGGGACGAGATCGCCAACCGACATGTTGAAGGCGCCGCAGACGATCTGGCGAGGCCCGCCATCGCCTGGGTCGACGTCGACCAGCTGCACCCGGTCGGCGCCGGAATGTGGCCGTAGCGCCAGCACCCGGGCAACGACCACACCTTCGAGGCCATCGCCGATGACCTCTACACCGTCAACCACCAAACCCAGGTTGGAAAATACGGCCGCCAAATCCTCGATAGCGCCGTCAATCGGCGCGAATTCTCGTAGCCACGACAGGGGGACGCGCATTTCAGAACTGGGAAACGAAGCGCAAGTCGTTGTCCAGCAGAAGGCGCATGTCCTCGATGCCGTGGCGGACCTGCGCCAGTCGGTCGATGCCGAAGCCGAACGCGAACCCGGAGTACTCCTCGGAGTCGACGCCGACGGCCGCGAACACCGCCGGGTCGACCATGCCGCAGCCGCCGAGCTCAATCCAACCTGAACCCGAGCAGGTGCGGCACCCGACGCCGCCGCAAATCGGGCAGGTGACCTCGAACTCGGCGGACGGTTCGGTGAAGGGGAAATACGACGGCCGCAGGCGGGAATGCATACCCGGACCGAAAAACGCAGTGGTAAATGCTTCGATCGTCCCCGCCAAATCGCCGAAGGTGATGCCCCGATCCACGACCAGTCCCTCAATCTGGTGGAACACCGGGAGGTGGCGCGCATCGGGCGTGTCCCGCCGGTAGCACCGGCCCGGCATTACCGCATAGATGGGCGGCTTCTGGGTCTCCATCAGGTGGATCTGCACCGGCGAGGTGTGGGTCCGCAACAGGATCGTCTCCGGTGCCCCGAGCTTCAGGTACAGCGTGTCCCACATGCCTCGTGCGGGGTGGTCGGGGGGCATGTTCAAGGCCTCGAAGTTGTATCGATCGGTTTCCGCCTCGGGGCCTTCGGCCACCGAAAAGCCCATAGCCACGAAGGTGTCCTCGAGCTCGTCGCGAGTCTGGGTGACCAGGTGGAGGTGGCCCCGGGCGGCGGCGATCGGCTCGGGGAGCAACAACGATTCGGTCAGGTCGATCCGATCGGCCTCGAGGGCGCGGTCCCGGTCGGCGGCTTGCAGCGCGGCGCGGCGGTCGGCCACCGCCTTGGTGAGCGTCTGCCTCGCCTCCTGGAGCGCTTGGCCGACCCGCTTGCGGTCCTCGGCATCGAGGCCCCGGAATCCCGCTTGTACGAGTGCCAGCGTCGAGCCCCTGCCGATGAGGTTGCCTTCGGCGGCCTTCAGCTGCTCAAGCGTGGGTGTCCGGCTCAGCTCGCCCAGGGTGGACGGCGTCAGCGCCTCGTTGATACGGGCCAGCAGCGCGTCCGCGTCCGCCGAGGCGTTCACGGCCGCCGCAGCTCTTCGGGCTCCACAAGGGGCAGGGTAAAGCGGAATGAGGTGCCCTGCCCGGGATTTGATTCGGCCACCAGCCGGCCATTGTGCGCTTCAACCAGGCCGCGGCTGATCCACAGCCCCAGACCAGAGCCAGACGGGCGCCCCTCGGCGCGCCGGTAGAACTTGGTGAACACCCTCTCGAGGTCGGCCGCGGGGATGCCCTCGCCCTTGTCGGTCACCGTCACCGAGACCACTTCGCCGTCACCAAGGGCGCCCACCACCGCCAATCCCTTCCGGGAGGCGTATTTGCAGGCGTTCTCGACCAGGTTGGTGAGCACCTGCTCGATCTTGTCGGGATCGGCGTAGACCTTGGGGAAATTCCCGGCGAAGCTGACCTGGGCCTCCAGGTCGGGGTATTCGAGCTTCACCTTCTCGACGACAGTGGCCGCCAACTTGGGCAGGTCCATCAGCTGCGGCCGGAGCACCAGGCGCCCGGTCTCCAGGCGGCTGATGTCGAGCAACTCGGTCACCAACCGGGTGACCCTGTCGGCGTCGTGGTTGACCTGCTCCAGCATCATCTGCTTCTGCTCTTCTCGCAGCCGGTTCCAGCGATTCAACAGCAGGCTGGTGTAGCCCTTCACCGAGGTGAGAGGGCTGCGCAGCTCATGGCTCACGGTGGAGACGATTTCGATCCCTGCCGCCGCCTGGTGGGCGCGCCGTCCGGCCTCGCGCAGCACGAGGACGACCCCGAGCAGGCGACCCTCCTCGTCGCGCTGGTAGCTACCGGCAACCAGCGTCTTCACGTCGCGGCCGGACGCGCTGCGAATGGTGATGTCCTGCTCGGGCATGGTGCGCACCGACCGCAATCGGGTCGAGGGGTGCCACCCGTCGGACCACAGCAGGTGGCCGTCCCGGCCACGGGGTGAGAGCATGGCACGGGCATCGCCGCCGACCAACCGGTCGGCCGGGTACCCGGTCAGACGGCTGGCGGTGACGTTGACGGCAACCATCTGGAAGGCACGATCAACGTGGAGGACAGCGTCGGGCAGGCAGTCGACCAGCTCCTCGGATGAGGTCACCCCGCTGCCTCCACCCCGGCCCCGGGCTCGGCTGCCACACGGCGCTGGCGAGCCGCTTCGAAGCACAGCACCGCCGCCGCCATGCCGGCATTCAGAGACTCTGCGCTGCCGGCCATGGGGATGCTGAGCTTGCCGTCGAGCACCTCGTCGAGCCCCGGAGGCAGACCGTGGGCTTCGTTGCCGATCACCAGGGCCACCGGGCCGGTGAGGTCAGCGTCGACGTAGCTCTGTCCGCCATGAGCGACGGCGCCCAGCCGGTTGAGTCCCCAGGTGCCCACCTCGGCCAGCACGGTAGCCGGGTCCCCTCCGGCGACTACCGGCAGCCGGAACAGCGCCCCGGCCGCGGCCCGCACGGTCTTCGGGTTGTACAGGTCGACGGACCCTTCGCAGCACACCACCCCGCTCGCTCCGGCGGCCTCGGCACTGCGCAGCACGGTGCCCGCGTTACCCGGGTCGCGCAGATCGACGCACACCACCATCAAGTCGGCGCCGTCGGCCTCCGAGCGACGCAGCGTGGCGAGGGGCACATCCATCTGGCGTACCACCGCCACGACCGCCTGGGGGGTCACCGTGTCGGCCACGCGGGGCAAGACACCGGGAGCCAGATCGAATACCCGGCTTCCGGCGGCATGGGCACGATCCAGCAGGTCGTCCACGGTCGGCTCGCCGGGCCGGCTGCGGTCGACGTACACCGACTCCACGTCGGCACCGGCGGCAAGAGCCTCATACACCACTTTGATGCCTTCTACCACGAAACAGTGCTCCGACAGGCGTGCACTTCTCCGAGTGGTGAGCCGGCGCAAGCGTTGCACCCGCTGGTGTTGGTAGGTGAGCGCAGTCAGCGGAGTCTCCCGGCCGACTGAGGTTCAGCCGGCCGCCTCGGCGCCGCTGCTGGCGGGAGCCTTGCGGGCTGGCGCCTCGGCGTCGCTGCTGGCGAGAGCCTTGCGGGCCAGTTCGACCAGCGCCCCGAACGCGGCACTGTCGTGGACCGCCAGGTCGGCCAGGATCTTCCGGTCGACCTCGATCTCCGCCGCCTTCAGGCCGGCGATGAAACGGCTGTAGCTCATGCCGTGCTCGCGGGTGGCGGCGTTGATCCGCTGGATCCACAGCTGGCGGAAGTCGCCCTTGCGAGCACGCCGGTCCCGATAGGCGTACTGCAACGAGTGCATCACCTGCTCGTGAGCGGCGCGATAGCTGCGGCTCTTGTTGCCGTAATAACCCTGTGCCTGCTCGAGAACTGCTCGGCGATGCTTCTTGCCGGAGACGGCGCGCTTAACCCGGGCCATCAGTGCGCTCCTTTCGGGGATGTTTGCGAAAAGACAGTGGAGAGTGCGGGACAGCTTCGAGTTACAAGCCCAGCAGCCGCTTGATCGCCTTCTGATCGCCACGTGCCACGTCGGCCTCACGACCGAGGCGACGGGTCCTCGTACTCGGCTTCTTTTCCAGGATGTGGGAGCGAAAGGCCTTCCGGCGCCGCAACCGGCCCGTGCCGGTCACCTTGATGCGCTTGGCGGTGCCTCGATCCGTTTTCATCTTCGGCATTTCAGGAGATCTCCTCGGCGGATCCGGCCGCCTTGACGGCGTCGGGCGTGGGGTCGGCGGGGCCGCGACCGTTGGCTTCGGTTGCGGCAGCGGGTGGGGTGTGGCTCGGGGAAGCGGTGGGACTGGCGCCGTCGGGCCCAGGGGAAGCGGTGGGAATCGGGGCTTCGGTGGCGGCAGGGGGCGGGGAAGCGGTGGGGCCGTCGGACCCAGGGCGTACTGACGGCATGACTCCGGCGGGACCGGGATCTGGCGCCGCCTCCGGGCTTGCAGCTGCCTTGGCGGCATTGCGTGTCGCTTGTTGGGCGGCCCGGCGATCGGGAGCGAGCACCATAATCATGTTGCGCCCGTCGAGCTTGGGGGCGGCTTCGATCTTGGCGATAGGACCGACCTGCTCGGCGACCTGGTCGAGAATTTTCTTGCCCAATTCGGGATGGCTCATTTCCCGGCCCCGGAACATGATTGTGATCTTTACCTTGTGACCATCGCCCAGGAATTTGCCTACCTGGCGAGTTTTCGTATCGAAATCTCCTACGCCGATTTTTGGCCGGTACTTCATCTCCTTGATGCTGCCGCTCGTAGTCTTGCGACGCGACTCCTTGGCCCGTTGCGCCTCATCGAACTTGAACTTTCCGAAGTCCATAATCCGGCAGACGGGAGGGTTGGCGTTGGGTGCCACCTCCACGAGGTCCAAGTCCAACTGGCGAGCTGTGGCGAGCGCATCCGGGAGCGGCTTGATCCCAAGCTGCGTCCCGTCCGGACCGACCAGACGAACCTCACGGGCTCGTATGCGGTCGTTAATCCTGTGCTCGTTGGTGTCGGCTGCAGGGGCTATGAGGCATCACTCCTAGAATGTGGCCCGATCCGCAGTCCAGACGCGAAAAGGGCGGGCGTCGGAAAGCACGCCCGCCACTTGGCGGTCGAACGACCCGGCGCACCAGACTCGGTGGCCGGGTGGGGGCGGCAGGCCCCGCTTCCCGTATTCTCGTTTTCACCGTAGGGTAGCGCAATGAGCACGCTCTGGACACCCTCGGGCGAGCGGCCCATCCGCCGCGAGTCGCCCCCCAGCGCCCCGACACCGCCTTCCCCGCCGTCGGGTGGTGACCGGCCGCCGGGTGGCCGACGGCCCCCAGATGGTCCGAACGACCGCGAGTTGACCGCTGAGGACGAGGCTGCCTTGGCCGAGCTTCAAGAGCAACTGGCCCACACGCCGGCGGAGCTGGTCATCGCCAACCACGCCTTCGGCCTCTTCGAGCTGGCTGCGCTGCACCTCTCCGCCGACCAACCCAGGCTGCCGCCGGCCCGTCTCGCCATCGACGCCCTCGGGGCACTGGTGGAGGGAATGGAAGGACGCCTCGGGGAGTACGAGCAACAACTCCACGACGGGCTCGCCAACTTGCGGATGGCGTTCGTACAGATCCGAGGAGCGGCCGAAGCCACGCCTCCGCAGGGCTGACCGGTGCCGCGCCCTCGGCCGAAGGGCCACCCGAACGCCCGGCAGGGCTAGTCCACAATAATCTGCGCGTTCATGCGGCTGTTGATGGGCTTCGCGTATGGCGATCAGCTCGCGACCAGCTTCTTGGGCTCTATACGCGAGGAATTGCAGGAGTTGCCCCCTTCCCGCGTCGTGGATGGACCGGTTGAGGCCTCCCTTGGCGCAAACGCCGAGCTAACTTAACATCCCTAACACAAGTGCGGGGCGCTGGGACGCCCTGCACTTGTGTTAGTGGGGTTAAGTTACGGCCTTTGAGGCTCGACCAAGACGCGCGATAGGGCGGTGCGCGTGGTCGGCCCGGCAGCGGGCCATCTTCCGGCGCTTAGCGGCGAACACAGCAGGCAAACCACCAGATCTTGCCCTCTCCAACAAGTGCTCACATTATTTGTGCAGGAGCCCTAACCGGCGCCGCGCCCTGGCCGAAGGCCCCCAACACCCGGCAGGGCTAACCCATCGCAGGGCGCCAACTCGGCGGAGGGCCGCCCGAACGCCCGGCAGGGCTAGCTAGCCGCCGCAGGGCCGCAGCGCGGCCGCCTCCCATTGGCCGCCGTGGCCGGCGACGACCTCAAACTCCACTTTGGCCGCCTCGTCGATCTGGCGGGAGCCGTCGGCAATCTGGGTGCAGTGGAAGGGGTAGAGCTGGCCACCGTCGGCACGCACCGAGCCGAGGCCCGCCTCGGCGTCGAACGCGGTAATCACGCCCCGCGTCAACGGAGCCATCAGTGGACGATCTTGGAGATCGGCATCTCCAGGATCCCGGTGGCGCCGTGGTCCTTCAAGGCGGGGATGAGGCGGTTGATGTCCGGCTTGGCGATCACCGTCTCCACCGCGAACCCGCCGTTGCCGAACAGCTTCGAGACAGTCGGCGACTTCAGCGACGGAAGAAGGCCGATCACAGCATCAAGGTTGTCAGCGCTGACGTTGAGCTTGACCAGCACCCTGCCCCGGGCCTCGAGAGTCCCCTCAAGCAAGGTGTGCAGCTGCTCCATGGCGTGGCGCTTGACGGGATCCGCGTAGGCGTCGCGGTTGGCAATGAGCTCGGTGAACGACAGCAGAATGGTGTCCACGATCCGCAGCCCGGCTGCCTTAAGTGCTCGACCGGTTTCGGTGATCTCCACTACCGCGTCGGCAATCTCAGGGATCTTGGCTTCGGTCGCGCCGTAGGAGAGCACCACCTGAGCGTCGACACCATGCTTCTCGAGGTACCGCGCCGTGAGCTCTGGGTACTCGGTCGACACGCGGGAACCGGGTGGAAGGTCCCCGGCCGCCCTCACCGGCGAGTCGGCGGCTACCGCCAGCACCACCTTTACGGGCCGAGCGGTGTTCTTGCTGTAGTGCAACTCGCCCAGGGACACCACGTCACTGGCTGTCTCCTCAATCCAGTCCCGCCCGGTCACGCCGAGGTCGAAGAGCCCCTCGGCCACATAGCCGGCGATCTCTTGGGGCCTCAGGATGCGGACCTCGTCGACCCGGGGATCATCGATCGTTGCCCGGTAATCGACCTCCGAACTGCGCCGGACGCCTAAGTCGGCGGCGTCGAACAGCTCGAGGGTCGCTTTTTCCAGGGAGCCCTTTGGAAGGACCAGGCGCAGCATCGGTGCTATTCGGCGGTCTTCGGAAGCTGGCGCAAGAGGTCGACCATTTCGATGGCCGTCATTGCCGCCTCGAAGCCCTTGTTGCCCGCCTTGACGCCGGCGCGCTCCAAGGCCTGGTCCAGCGTCTCGGTGGTGAGCACGCCGAACACGACCGGCACCCCCGTGTCCAACTGGGCCCGCTGCAACCCGGCGGCGCACTGGCCGGCCACATGCTCGTAGTGTCCGGTGGCGCCACGGATCACGGCGCCCAGGGCGACTACGGCGTCGAACTCACCACTGGCCGCGAGCCGCAACGCCACCAGCGGCAACTCGAAGGAGCCGGGAACCCACGCCTCGGTGATCGAGGCCTCGTCCACCCCGTGGCGGATCAGGCCGTCGCGGGCCCCCGCGACCAGCCGCTCGGTGATGAGGTCGTTGAAGCGGCTACACGCCAAGGCCACCCGGATCCCCTCGCCCCGCAATCGGCCGTCATACCTCATCGTCGAGCCCATACAGCAAGTGTCCCATTTTTTCCCGCTTGGTCCGCAGATACGGCAAGTTCTCGGGATTGGCACCGGCCTGGAGCGGGACCCGCTCCACCATTTCCAGGCCGAATCCATCCAGGCCGCCATACTTGGCCGGGTTGTTGGTCATGTAGCGCATGGTGGTGATCCCGAGGTCGACCAGGATTTGAGCGCCGATGCCGTACTCCCTCCGGTCAGCGGGAAGGCCGAGCTGCAAGTTGGCCTCCACCGTGTCCAAGCCGCCGTCTTGGAGGGCGTAGGCCAAGAGCTTGTTGTGGATCCCGATCCCCCGGCCTTCGTGGCCCCGCAGGTACACCACGACCCCCATCTTCGCTTCAGAGATCTTGGCCATGGCGGCTGCCAGCTGCTGGCCGCAGTCACAGCGCATCGACCCGAAGACGTCGCCCGTAAGGCACTCGCTGTGGACCCGGACAAGCACGTTGGACTGGCCTTGGGGGGCGCCCATGACAAAGGCCAGGTGGTGTTCCCCGTCCAGCAGGCTCTGATAGGCGTAGCAGGTGAACTCGCCCCATTGCGTCGGGATGCGCGCCTCGGCAACCCGCTGCACCAGCTTCTCCCGCTGGCGGCGATAGCGGATCAGGTCGGCGATGGAGATGAGGCACAGCCCGTGGGCCTCGGCGAAGCGCTCCAGCTCCGGCAGCCGTGCCATGCCGAGACCGTCCTCGGTGACCAACTCGCACAACGCACCGGCGGGGTACAGGCCCGCCATCCGGGCCAGGTCGACCGCGGCTTCGGTGTGCCCGGCCCGCTTCAAGACGCCCCCGTCGCGGGCCCGCAGCACGTGGATGTGGCCCGGGCGGGACAGGTCGTCTGGCTTGGTGGCGGGGTCGATGAGGGACCGGATGGTCATCGCCCTATCGGAGGCCGAGATGCCCGTCGTGGTGCCGTGTCGGTAGTCGACGGTGACCGTGAAGGCGGTGCGCTGCGACTCGGTGTTGCGGGGCACCATCAGCGGCAGGTCCAGCTCGTCCGCCCGGTCGTTGTTGATGGGTGCGCAGATCAGCCCCGAAGTGTGCTTCACGAAGAAGGCGATCTTCTCCGGTGTGGCGCATTGGGCGGCCATGATGAGGTCGCCTTCGTTTTCCCGGTCCTCGTCGTCGACGACCACCACCACCTCGCCTCGCCCGATTGCGGCGACCGCCTCCTCGATGGTGTTGAACGCCATGGCGCACCTGCTCCTTTTGTGATGTAGCCCAATTGTGCCGGGGCCCGGGTGATAGCGGCCCTGCGCCCTGCTGCTGTGCGCCCTGCTGCTGTGCGCCCTGCTGCTCTGCGCCCTGCTGCTCTGCGCCCTGCTGCTGTGCGCCCTGCTGCTCTGCGCCCTGCTGCTCTGCGCCCTGCTGTCCTGCTGTCCTGCTGTCCGGCGGCCCTGCGTTCAGCGGGCCAGCAGCCGCTCCACGTACTTGGCCACCAGGTCGATTTCGAGGTTGACCGCGTCGCCGGGGCCCCGCCGGCCCAAGGTGGTGACCTCCATGGTGTGGGGGATCACTGCCACGGTGAAGCCGTCGTCGAGCGCCGCCACAACGGTGAGGCTGACCCCGTCGACGGTGATGGAGCCCTTCTCGACAACGTAGCGAAGTAGAGCCTCAGGGGCTCGGACCCGCAGCGCCGGCGCCGGGTCTACGACCTCGCCGACGGCGTCGACGTGGCCCTGCACCAGGTGGCCGCCGAGGCGGTCGGCCAGACGAACTGGCCGTTCCAGGTTCACCGGATCGCCGGCCGAAAGGCGGCCCAGGTTGGTGCGGGCCAGCGTCTCGTCGACCGCGTCGACCGCGAACCAGCCGTCGCCGAGTTCGACGACGGTCAGGCAGCACCCGTTGACCGCGATCGAGTCCCCAACCCGGGCGTCCTCGGTCACGACGGCGGCTCCGAACGCGAAGCGCCCGCCTGCCCGGGCCCGCAGCACGCCCAGCTCCTCGACGATCCCTGTGAACAATCTCGCCTCCCGTCGGTCAAAGGCCCCGAGCGAACGGGGCCACCTCGATGCGCACGTCCTCGCCGAGCTGCGCCACCGAGACGATCCGGCCCCGCCACAGCCCCTTGATCGTGGCCGCGCCCGGGCCGGCGAACAGCGCCCTACCGTCGTCGCCTCCGAAGAAGGCCGGCGCCAGGTACACCACGTAACGGTCGACCAGGCCCTGGACGTGAAAGTCGTGGGCCACCCGGGCCCCCCCTTCGACCAGCAGCTGCACCACGTCGCGCGCCCCGAGCTCGTCAAGTACCCAGCCCGGGTCGCCACTGAGCTCCAGCGCCGGTTGGACACGGGCGCCCTCAGGGATCCGGCCGAGCACCACCCGCAGCGGCTCCCGGTCGGCACCCGGCGACCCGGACGGCAACCGGACCGTGAGCGCCGGATCGTCGGCCCGCACCGTCCCCGCCCCCACCAAGATGGCGTCGCTCTCGGCCCGCAGGCGGTGGGCATCGGCGCGGGCCAGAGGTCCGGTGATCCACTGGCTGGTCCCGTCGGGTGCCGCGGTGCGCCCATCGAGCGTCGAGGCCAGCTTCAGCACCACCCACGGCCGCCCTGTCCGGCGGTGCTTCAGATAGGGGGCTAGCTGCTCGCCGATCTGCTCGGCGCAGACACCGACGGCGACCTCGACCCCCTCCGCCCGCAGCCTCTCGATGCCCCCGCCCGCCACCCGGGGATCGGGGTCCACCACGCCCACCACCACCCGCCGGACACCGGCCGCGATCAGGGCGTCGGCGCACGGCGGCGTCCTGCCGTAGTGGGAACAGGGCTCCAAGGTTACGTACGCAGTGGCTCCCTCGGCGCTGGCCCCGGCCAGGCTCAGGGCGACCGCCTCGGCATGGGGACCGCCGGGCGCCTCGGTGGCGCCGACGGCCGCCGGCTCCTCGCCGTCGGGAACGACGACGCAACCGACCCACGGGTTGGGACTGGCCACGCCGCGGGCGCTGGCCCCAACCGCGACCGCCTCCTGCATCCAGGCTCGGTCCTCCTCCGGGTCGGGGGCCTCGCCCATTGGTGGGGATGCTA
>JBOGGN010000301.1:0-3587 GCA_050744165.1 Acidimicrobiales bacterium
CCGGGCCGGTGGTGTCACGATCAATCCTGTGGATAACTGCGGCTATCCACAGGGTTCGACCTCTGGATGCGCACAGGCGTTCGGGCTTACCGTATGGAGCATGACCTACGAGATCCGTTTGAAGGACGGCGACGCCGAGGTCATCGATGGCGCCGACACCTACCAGCAGGAAGGTCCGCTGACGACCTTCTTCCAGACCCGCCCAGGGCGGGCCGCGGTCGACTGCTGGGCTCGGCGGCTAGCCAGCTACCGGACCGCGGACATCGTCCGCATCCGCAGCCATGCCTGGTCGGGGTCGCTCGCCGACTCTGAGGAAATGCCCGTACTTCTGCGGGATTTCTGAGGCCAGCCACAGGGGGCCACGAGGGTGCCGTGCTGACGTAGAGGGTGCGGTTCATGGTGAACCGCATCGAGGTGACTCTGCATGACGCGTATCCAAATCGTCCTTGCCGCAGGGGCAGTGGCCGGTGTGCTCGGGCTCAGCCTGGGCGCCGCCGGCCTCGCCAGTGCCGCCACAACCACGCCGTCGACGACACCGTCAACGGCGCCGTCCACGCCGCCGCAAAACGGCCACTGCCAGAACATGGGGAGCGGCGGTAGCAGCGGGTCGGCGCCAGCCACGGGGTCGAGCGGGTCGAACTCGAACACCTGACGGTCCAGCGCGCTCGGCCCCTTTTTCCCTCCCCTTGAACTAATCCGCCATCAGCTCGGCGGGTCGCCAGACAGCGGCCCGCCGGGGAGGCGCGAACGGCGCGCTCACCAGGCCTGGCGGGTGTAGGCGCAGGCGTTCTGGAAGTCGGTCCCCGGGTCCTCCAGGGGGTCGTATCGGGACTGCAGGGCGACCCGGCCCGGCCCCCACATCCGCAGCCAGAGGTAACGGTTACCCCAAGAGCGCCAGAACCTCACGCCGGCGGCGGGGTACTCGATGTGCAGCTGCATCCCCACCTGCGGGTCCTTGTAGAGCAGGGCGGGCGGCTTGACCAGGATCTGCTCCCCCTCCGCGAGGTCGCGAAAGAAGGCGTTGCCGCCGGCCTGCACGAAGACGACCCCGGGCCGGTCGCGGGCGATGAAGCGGTCGAGGTAGCGACCCAGGGGGTAGTGCCACTCGGTCTCGTTGCGGTCGCCGCCTGAGTCGCCGCCTGCCATCCCGGCGACGTCGAGGCCCATCTTGAGCAGGGAACCGGCGCCCGATTGGGCCTGGACGCCGCCGCCCGACGTGGTGAACCAGATCCCCGAATCGATCCAGTCGTAGTCGACTGCGCCACTGGCGACGACCAGTTGGTGCTCTCGAACATCGACCGCGCTCCCGGCCTGGATCGGGATCGCCAACATCTCGCCAGCGGTGTCGTGGGAGAAGGCCACCCGACCCGGACCGGTGGCCGTGAGCATCACCAGCGGCAGGCCAGCCCGTAGGCGGTTCCAGGCTTTTCGCAGCGACATGCTGTCGAGAGTCACTGCCTGCTCCTGCCACAGGAACGAGGGGTGAGGGAAGTACACGGTGTCCCCGGCAGCCAGGTTGAACTCGGCCGTCGGCACCAGCCGGCCGGCGATCTGGCATGTGGAGTGACCCATCTGGATGTGGGCCATGTCGGCAATGGGCGGCAGCTCCGTCCAGCCCGACTTGGTGGTCCGCACGGTGATGTCGACCGGTGCCCCGCACGTCGGGCAGCTGGCGGCCGCGCCCGAGGACTCGGTTCGGCAGTAAGGGCAGCGGTAGGTGGTGGCGTCGCTCATGGTCGTCCCCCCCGGGTCAGCCGGTCTCGTGGTGGAAGTACATGGACTGGATGCCCACCCGGCCCGGGCCGCCCAGGCGCATGAGGGTGATGCCGGGGCCGGTGAATAGGCCAGCCGCGGCTTGCATGCCGCCCGCCGAGAGGAGGCCCCCGACCCCTTGTCCCCCCTTGGTCAGGTTGCGGGCCGCCTTGAGGGCGCCGAGACCCCGGCCGGCAAACCCCTTGACCGCCGCCATGCCCTGGTTGGCCCCCTCGGGCGTGAGGGAGATGGTGTCGATCGACATGGTGACGCCGGCGTCTTTGTACAAGAACCCGCCTGGTTCCACCTCGACGGTCTCGCCCGGGCCGAGGTTGCGTTCGAGCACGTTGCCGTAGCCGTGGAGGATCACCAGGCCCGGCCCGGACTGGGTGCTGAAGCGGTCGAGGTACATGCCGGTCCCAGCCGCCAGCATCGCCTTGAGGCCCTGCACCTTCTCGAAGGTGTAGGCCACGTTGCCCGACGCCACCAGCAGCGCGTGCTCGCGGGCGTCGACCTCACGGCCGGGGTCGAGAGGAACCACCACCAGCTCCCCGGGGGCGTCCCGGGAAAGCGAGATCCGACCCGGTCCGTGGGCCACGCTGACCACGAACGGCATCCCGGCCAGGATGCGCTTGACGCCGCCGGTCGTGTTCATGACCGTCATCGCCACGCTGAAGTCCTTCCAAAGCATGGCGTGGTGTTCGAAGTAGACGCTGTCGCCGGCAGCCAGCTCCGCCTCGGCGACGGGAACGACGGTGCCGTCCAGCTGGAAGCGGCTGTTGCCCAGCGTGACCTCGGTCAGATCCCGGATCTTCGGAGCCTGGCGCCACCCGGCATCGGTCACCAGGTTGCGGACGTCGAGCGGGGCGCCGCAGCGGGTGCAGGAACTGGAGGCGGTCGGACTCTGGGCGTGGCACCAACGGCACTCGACGCGCTGGTCGGTCTCGGTCACCGCCGTGCTCCGGCGTCGGCCATCTGTGCCCCTTTCTCAACTGGCCCCGCAACCGAGGCCCTCGGCGTCCCGGCGGGTACCGTAGCTCGCCGTGTGGCGCCGCGGGCTGGGGCCGCGGTCAGGTCGCCAGCCCGCCCTCGATCGGTCGACGGTGGACGAAAGGGAATCATCCACGCGCACTTGTCTGGGCCGCCGTTTGAGGGAGCTCGCCTAGCTACGGCGCCCGACAGCGGCGGCTGCGCTATTGCCTCGAGGTCCTGCGAAGAATCTCGCCGAGGTTGGCGACCCGCCACTCCAGCAGGTTCCGCGACTTCCCCTCCGGAGGATGCTCGTCGGGACCCAAGTGTTGGTCCCACCCGGCATCGCTCTCGAAGACGGCCCTGTCGGCCGGGGACAAGGCCGCCCACACTCGCGCCGTCCACCGTTGGATGTCGGTAGGAAGATTCTGACGATCCGCACCAAAGATCGGGTCGTTGGCCCGGGCCATCAGCGCGTTCCCCTCCTCCAGCAGTGCTCCCAACTCCCTCCGTCGCGCCTCGGCCGGTTGCGCAGTCCCCTGCCGTTCATCCTTGATGGCAAAAAGTCTCTCGGATGTCTGGGCAGACGGTATCGGCAACCACTTCCCGACGGTCACCAACAATAATCCCACGATCCCCGACACCACGACGGGGACGCCAAGGACCCGCACGCCAACCGAGCCGACTGCCAGAAGCCCGCAGCCCACCGCCACCAAGCAAGCACACAAGACGATAAAAGCATTCCGATTCAAGTGGATGCCACCACGCTAAGGGCTCGCGCACAAATAATCCGCGCGTTCATGCGGATTGTTGGTGGGCTTCGCGTTGTTGGCGCTGGGCCTGCCCGGCCCGGAGGATGTTGATGG
>JBOGGN010000302.1:0-3230 GCA_050744165.1 Acidimicrobiales bacterium
GCTCCCGATCACGGGGCGGGCCTGCCGGTGGATCGGGACGGGGCACAGCCGGTGGCGCGGGAGCGGGCGCAGGCGGTGCCGGCTGTTCGGCCTCCACCTCAACTTCAGGGACCACGGGGTGTAGCACTCCTCTCGGCACGGACTCGTCTCGACGTTCCGCACCGTCCAAACAAACCGACTAGTCGGTATCGTTCATGGTACCCCAGAAATCAGTGGATCGTCCCGGCCGAGAGCGAGGACTGAATCCGTCCCGGTCGGAACGGCATTGGGCGCCGATCGTGGCGGTATCGCGCCGCTCGCGGGGGGACCCGGGCAAAATGGCGCCGTGCCAAAGATCGGGGTCGAAGCAAAGGAGGAGCGGCGCCAGGAACTGCTCGACGCCGCCTGGGCTTGTGTCGCTCGCGGCGGCTACCACAACCTCACCATCGACGACGTGTGCGCCGAGGCGGGGCTGAGCAAGGGCGCGTTCTACACCTACTTCAAAACCAAGCGGGACCTGCTGATCGCTCTGCTCGACCAGGATGCGGCCAGCATGGAGGGCCTGATCACCGATGTCGGCCAGTCCCACGGCTCCGGCATGGAACGCATCCGCCGCTACCTCCGGGCGGTTCTCGAACGAGGCGAAAACCGGGCGGTGGTCCAGATGCGAGCAGACCTGTGGGCCGAGGTCCGCGACGATGCCGATATCCAGCAACGCTTCGCGGAGACCGTCCGCCGCCGGCGGGTGCTGCTCAAGGGCTGGATCGACGATGCCACGCGCTCTGGCGAGCTGGTGGAGATCCCCGCCAACGCCTTCGCCTCGGTGCTCCTGGCGCTGGCCGACGGCCTGATGCTGCACACCTCCATCGATCCCGGCTGGTTCCGGTGGCGCAACATCCGCACCGCCCTCGACGCCTTACTCGACGGGATCGCCGGCGACGGTGGGAACGGGGACCAGGGCGGGGCCGGGGGCGGGGATCGGGACCAGTAGAGACCGACTGGTCAGGTTCACTGGAGATGCTGCCAGGTCGCCACGGGAGCTGGAGGCCTCCGACACGGGCCTGGCTGGGGAAGCAGGGTTCTAGGCTGGGTGGGTGGCCTTGGAGTGGGAGCAGACGATCGTCGCTTCACGGGACCCATCCTCGCTGGGGCGGTGGTGGCGGGAGGCACTCGGGTGGGTGGTCGTGACCGACGACCCAGATGAGTTCGAGATACGACCGACGCCTGATCAGGTCCCCGGTCTGCTCTTTGTGGCGGTTCCCGAGCCAAAGACGGTGCAGAACCGACTCCATCTGGACTTCCGCCCCGATGACCAGGATCGAGAAGTAGAACGCATGCTCGCCCTCGGTGCATCTCGCGCCGACGTCGGCCAAGGTGAGCAATCCTGGGTCGTCCTCGCCGATCCCGAAGGCAACGAGTTCTGCATACTGAACTCCCGTCGACGCAGCTGAATGGGAATCCGGCGTCGGGTTACCAACCGGCGGCTCCCTATTGAAGACGGTGAGGCGTCGGGCTGAGAGGGAGATCTCGATGTGTTCCTTCTTGACGCCGGGCAGGTCAAGAGATTCGGGACGCGGGCGTCTTTACGCTGCCGCCTCCTCCGGCGGGTTGTCGAAGGTGACCGCCAGGTCGCCGTCGCCCACCACCAAACGAATGACGGCACCGTCGCGGATGTCACCTCCGAGCAACGCCCGGCCGATCCGGGACTCCACCTCGTGGGCGATGAACCGCCGCAGGGGCCGGGCGCCGTAAACGGGGTCGTACCCCCGCGCCGCCAGGAAGCGCAACGCCTCCTCGCTCACGTCCAGGGTGATGCGCCGCTCCGCCAGCCGTCGTCGCAGGTCGTCCAGCATCAACTGGGCCACCTGCTCGATCTCCCGCTCGGTCAGAGCCTTGAACAACACGATGTCGTCGATTCGATTCAGGAATTCCGGGGGGAAATGCCTCGCCAGTTCCGCCATCACCCGGTCACGGGCATCGGGCTTGATCTCGCCGTCGGGAGTCACCCCTTCGATGAGGTGCTGGGAACCGATGTTGGACGTCATGATGTCGACGGTGTTGCGAAAGTCGACCGTGCGCCCCTGGCCGTCGGTCAGCCGCCCGTCGTCGAGGACCTGCAGCAGCGCGTTGAAAACGTCGGGATGGGCCTTTTCGATCTCGTCGAACAGCACAACCGAATACGGCTTACGGCGCACCGCCTCGGTGAGCTGGCCTCCCTCCTCGTAGCCGACATAGCCGGGCGGGGCGCCGACCAGGCGGCTCACGGTGTGGCGTTCCTGATACTCGCTCATGTCGATGCGGATCAGGTTGTCCTCGGTGTCGAACAGGGCGGCGGCCAGCGTCTTGGCCAACTCCGTCTTGCCGACGCCGGTCGGGCCCAGGAAGATGAACGAGCCGATGGGCCGCCGGGGGTCGCGGATCCCGGAGCGGGCCCGGATGATGGCATCGGCGACCAGCTGCACAGCCTCGTCCTGGCCCACCACCCGCTGGTGCAGGATCTGGTCCAGCCGCAACAGCTTCTCCCGTTCCCCCTCGAGCAACCGGGTCACCGGGATATGCGTCCAGCGCGACACGATCAAGGCGATCTCGTCGGCCGTCACCACCTCCTTCAGCAGCGGCTGGTCGCCTTGCTTGGAGCGCAACTGCTGCTCCTCGGCGGCGAGCCGCCGTTCCAGCTCGGGAATCCTGCCGTGACGCAGCTCCGCCGCCCGGTTGAGGTCGTAGTTGCGCTCCGCCACGTCGGCTTCCATCCGCACCCGCTCCAACTCCTCCCGAAGGGCCTGGATCTTCTTCAACGCCTGGCGTTCCGCCTCCCATCGGGCCCGCATGGCGTCGGCTTCCCCCCGGAGGTCGGCCAACTCCCGCCGCAGCTCCTCCAACCGCGCCTTGCTGGCGGGGTCCTTCTCCTTCGACAGGGCTGCCTCCTCGATCTCCAAGCGGGTGACCCGGCGGGTCAGTTCGTCGAGATCGGTCGGCATGGAGTCGATCTCGGTGCGCAACATGGCGCACGCCTCGTCGACGAGGTCGATGGCCTTGTCGGGAAGGAAGCGATCGGAGATGTATCTGTGCGACAACACGGCCGCAGACACCAGCGCCGAATCTTTGATGCGCACGCCGTGATGAACCTCGTAGCGCTCCTTCAATCCACGCAGGATTGATATCGTGTCTTCAACCGTCGGCTGTTGCACCATCACCGGTTGAAAGCGCCGTTCCAGCGCGGCGTCTTTCTCTATGTGCTTGCGATACTCGTC
>JBOGGN010000303.1:0-4020 GCA_050744165.1 Acidimicrobiales bacterium
GCAACACCTTTTCCGACTCCTCTGGCAACCGATCGCGCGGGGGCGAGCCGATCAACTGGGTGATGCGGCGACGGAACTCGATGCCTCCGGCGGCGCCGTCCTCGACGTCGTCGCGGAACAGGCAGTGGTCGAAGTTCAGCGCCCGGTCAAGACGGCGAGCCGACGCGCTCTGACGCGACAGGTAGGGCAGCACGGCCCCCGCGGCGACGGGCAACCGGTCGTCCGCAGACAGGCGCGCCTCCGCCGCCATCAACTGGCGTAGCTCCTCGGCAAAGGCGTCGGCGCGCGCCAAGGGGCTCTGCAGGTGCCGCTCCTGGTCGCCTTGCATGACCACGAGGTCGCCGTCGACGACACCCCGCACCGCCGATGCCCGGGATTCGAGCACCTCGAGCATCAAGATCCCGGCGGTGGGGACCAGGAGCACGAGGTCGGGGCGTTTTCCCAGCCCATCAAACATTGGCTCGTACCACACGGTGACGTCGTCGTCGAGGCCGTCGCGAAGAGCAATGGCGAAGCGGGCCACCCCAGGCGAAACGTCCCGCCGGCTTCGGAGGTTCTCGGGGATCAGGTACGCCACGTCACGGCCCGTCGGCCAACAACAAGAGCCCGGCCCGCAACCCCTCGTCGTCGACGTGGAACTGCCTCGCCTCGGCAAGCAGTACCGGCGGGGCGACCAGTTGGCGGTGGCGGACGGTGATACGGGCGGCCTGGCGCTCGGCTTCGGCCTCGACGACCTCGGGCCACCGCTTAAGTGACCGGCGGGCGGCGGTAACGGTCTCGGTCAGGGGTGCCTCGATGCGGCAGGTCGGGCCGTCCGCCGTGCCTTCCAGGCCCAGCGCCGCGAGCAACGCCCGGTGGACGGCCACCCCGGCGAACGCGTCTACGACGCTGGACTCGCCATCGGCGCGGACCGGCGCTAACAGCCGGGGCGCCCACGAGGCGCGCAGGTCGTGGAGCCAGCCAAGAGCGCGCTGATCGCAAGCCACCGGCACCTCGGTGGACCCCAAGATCTCGCGGGCGGTCTGCCAGGTCGCCCGGCCGACCTCCAGCGACGGGCCGCGCCAGCTCGGCATGCGCCCCTGCTCGCCCGGCACCACGGTCACCGTGCCCGCCGGGCGGTCGATTGACACAACGGTCCAGGGGCGCCCGCCGAGAACCACCGAGCCCGGCCGCGTGGCCCCGCTGTCGTCGGAGACCTGGGACCAGTCAAGGGTCCCGACCGGCGAGCCGTCGGCAGCTATCACCCGGGCGCCCGCGTGCGACTCGAAGGTTGCCAATAGGTCGACGAAGCCTCGCCCGCCGAAGCGCTCCTGGGCAGCCGCGCCGGCGACCAGGTGCTCCCCCACGGCGGCGAGCCACGAGCCGGCGAGCAGGTGGTCGATGGTGACGTCGATGTCCGCCTTCAGCGGGCCGAACAGGGCGCTCCACTGGAGGTTCTCGGCGACGTCGGTGCGCAGGAGGGCGGTGCGCTGGAATGCCAGCGCCAGGATCTGCTGGCCGAGCACCAGCCGGGCTCCGCGCAGCGGCGGAACGGGGTCGAGGTCGCGGCGCCGGGCACGGGTCACCACGGCCAAGGCCAGGAGCAAGGAGTCCGGATCGCCGACGGTGAGCAGCATCCGCCGGTTGCCGTCCCGGCGTCCTGAGCGCCCGAGGCGCTGCCAGAAGCTGCCCGGATCGGAGGGCGCGCCGTCGTTGACCACGATCGCCAGGTCCCCGATGTCGATGCCCATCTCCAGGCCGGACGTCGCCACCACGCAACCGTCGGGCCGGGCGACCAGCTGCTCGATCGCCTGCCGGCGGCCCTCAGGAGCGATCGACGAGTGGTGGACGGGAACCCCGAGGGCGTTGGCCAGCTGCTCGGCCCGCCGGCGAGACGGCGCGAACACCAGGGCCCGCGTGCCGGTTACGGCCTCAGCGATCAGCGACGCCGCTTCGGTGGTGGTCTCGTAGGTGACGACAGTCAGCTCCTCGCCCTTCATGGGCTGCGGAGCCATGGCCACCTCGGCCCGGCGCTGCGAGCCGCCAGCGAGCCAACCGAGCACCTCCTCAGGGTTGCCGACGGTGGCCGACAAACCGATCCGCTGCAGGTCGACACCGGCTTGCTGGTCGATGCGCTCCATCAGGGCCGCCAACTGGGCACCTCGGGGGCTGCCGACGAAGGCGTGGACCTCGTCCACGATCACCGCCTGCAGACGGCTGAGCAACCGGCGGTCACTGCCGGGGCGGCTCAGCAACTGTTCGAGGCTCTCTGGGGTGGTCAGGAGGATGTCGGTCGGGTGGTCCAGGAATCCCTTTCGAGCCGGGCCGTCGATATCGCCGTGCCACGCGAACACGGTGGCACCGGTCAGTGCCGCCACCCGTCGGTAGCGGGCCAGCTGGTCGTCGAGCAACGCTTTCAGCGGGCTGATCATGAGGATCGACGGCGCCTCCCAACGGGACTGCCGGTGGATGTCGAGCAGCGGGAGCAGCGCCGCCTCCGTCTTCCCGCCGGCCGTCGGGGCCAGGACCAGCACGTTGGCGCCGGTCCGGATGTGACCGATGGCGGCGGCTTGGACTGCGGTCGGCGCCTGCCATCCCCACCGCTGCTCGATGGCGGCGACCAAAGCCGGATCGAGGCCACTCCACGGTTCCTCGGCGCCGCCTGGCGCGGGGCCGTCTGGCCTCGATTCGGCGCCCTGGGCGGGGCCAGATGCGAGGCCACGTGCGACGGCCGGGGCGGGGCCACGTGCGACGCCCGGGGCGGGTCGGAAGGTGCCTCTCGACGCCCCGGGTGCGCCTGACGGCCGGGGTGCGCCTGGGGGCCCGGGTGCACCTGGGGACCGGAGTGCACCTGGGGACCGGAGCCGTGGGACGACGACTACGGGCGGTCGGCTGCGGATCGGAACAGGGCCGAGTTGCGTGAGGGCCGACCGGCTGGCCCGAACCACGTGCAAGAGATCGTCGACCGACAGTTCCCTCGACGTGGCCGCCGACGTGCGAAGGTCGAGCAACAACTTTCCCTTGAGGAACTCGCCAGTTCCTTTGTTCTCTCTCCGTTGCAATCGTCGGCGGGGGCCAAGGCAAAGCTCCCATGGACCGAAGCAGTGCCAGCGTCCGGTCGGCTGATCGCACACCAACAGGTAGCCCATTTCCTCCGACCACATCAGGGCGCGGTAGCTCGTCTCGTCCACCACCAAGAGTTCGTCGCCGGGAATCTCCGGCCAGGCACCGGTTATCTCGTCGGAATAGCGATGGAATTTGGCTTTGGCATCTACTCGGACACGTTTGCCTTCGAACCGAAACTCGAAATCAAGCTCGTCCATTTCCTCGGTGTAATCGGAGAAATGTGTGACCAACGGATGCGCCCGCAGCGCCCCTGCGACACGCCGCTCGATGGGGCGGGCCGCCGCGAGATCGCGCGCCCAGTCGCCTGGTTCGCGAACCCGAGACACGGCTCGTCAGGATACGGCCGCAACACGCCGGTCCACGATGACCGCCCGGATGCCAAAGCAACGGCAATCACCACCAGCAGTTCGGGACGACGCGCTACCGTGGCATGGGATGCCCGAGGCCGACTTGGTGCACCTGCGCACCGTCAGCAGTTCGTTTCACGCCCGTGTGATCGCTGCCCGGCTGGGTGCCGACGGTATCCCGACCCAGCTCAAGGGTAGCCTCGACGGGCCGTACCCCTTTGGCACTGTGTCTGTATGGGTCGCTCCCGAGGACGCCCAGTCGGCGTCGGAGCTGCTGCTGGCCGACGAGGTCGAAGCCGCCTTCGACCTGCCCGACGAGGGCGAACCGTGGGAACGAGCGCCGCGCCTTCCGCTCGTCCTCGGGCTCTCTGGCCTCCAGTTGCTCGCCATCTTCGGCATCGCCATCCTGTGCGCCACCGCCATGGCCAGGGTGTTCATCTGACCACGAGCCGGGCGTTTGGCTGACTGCTCGCCGTCACCAGGGGGCGAGAGAAGGCCTGCCGCTCATACCGCTCCGAGCGGACCGAGCGTCGCGCCACAGCCGCGGAATGAGGCGGATGTCGCGGGG
>JBOGGN010000304.1:0-11596 GCA_050744165.1 Acidimicrobiales bacterium
CCATCTCACCGAGCGCCCGTTGCTCGGTCCGGAAGAAGCAGAATGGCCCCTCCGGAAAGCTCTGAGCCGTGGCGAAATCATCCCGGATGGCGGCCGTCAACCGGATGACGTCGGCGTCCTCGCTGTAGGGCCCGTACCGGTAGGTATGGCGCTCCCAGCCGAAATATTGCAGAATCAGATAGACGGTCTCGACCGCGTACAGGTCGTCGGGATAATGGGCGCGAAGGACGTCAAACGTGCTTGTCCCGCCTATCAGGTTCCAGATACGGCTCTGCAACTCGTCGCACGCCAGGAGGAACGGGTTCCCATAGAGCGCGTTCAGCTTGTCGCGCTCGGTCTTTGCACTCGCCTCTTGTTGTGCCTGCCATGTGTGGACACCCCAGAGCAAACTCAGGAGCGGCAACAGATAGCTCGGCACCGAATAAGAATGCTACCGATCGTGCGGTGCCACGTCAAGGCCCACGTCAGTGCGAATGTCACGTTATCCGAATTATCCGGACTGGAGTTGCCAGAGGTGGTAATAGAGACCCCGCTGCGCGAGGAGGTCCCCGTGCGAGCCCTGCTCGACGAACCGTCCCTGGTCGAGCACGACAATTGAGTCCGCGTGGCGCACGCTCGTCAGCCGGTGGGCGACGATGATCACCGTTCTGCCCTGAGTCGCCTCCCGCAGCGACGACCGCACCGCCGCCTCGGTTTCGTAGTCCAGGTTTGATGTCGCCTCGTCAACGATGAGGATTGGGGCCGGTTTGAGCAGCGCCCGCGCCAGCGCCACCCGCTGCCGTTGACCGCCCGAAAGCCGTTGGCCGCGCTCGCCCACGCGAGTATGCAGTCCTTCGGGCAGCACGGTCAGCAGCTCCGCCGCCCCGGCGGCTCGCAACGCCGCTACCAGATCCGCTTCCGACGCCTGCGACCAGCCGTAACGCAGGTTGTGCTCGAGCGAATCATCGAAGAGATACACGTCCTGGCTGACCATGGAGACGGCGGCGCGTAGTTCGGCCAAGCCGAGTCGACGGATGTCGTGACCACCGATCCTGATCTCACCGGAATCGGTGTCGTAGAAGCGCATGAGGAGCCGGACGAGCGTGCTCTTTCCCGACCCGGTCCGTCCGACTACCCCAAGGGTCTGTCCTGCGCGTATGTAAAGAGAGATGCCACGGAGCACGGGCCTAGACGGGTCATAGCCGAACGAGACATTGTCGATGCTGATGTCGCCGACGTTGTCTTCGGGCCCGAACCGGTCGGCACCGTCGGTGATCTCCGGGGTCGCTTCCAGGATCTCGCGCAGCTTGGCCGCGGCGGAAACGGCGCGATAGTAGATGCCCGACGACTCGATGGTCGCACAGAAGGCCCCCATCATCTTTGGGATCCAGAACACGACTCGGGTCAGTTGTCCCTGCGCCACCTTGGCGCCCCAGGTCATCCGGGCTGTGTACCAGGTGCCGACGGCCGATGTGCCGAAGAGGATATTGCGGGTTATGGTCGACTGCAGGAAGGCGGTCGACGCGGCTGACACCGACTCCTCGGCGGCCTCCGTGCTGAGTTGGCACACTCGCGTCGCTTCTTGTTTCTCGGCGGTGAAGCTCTTTACCTCGACGATTCCCGTCAGTATGCCCTCGATCGCCTGGGTGAGACGGGACGTCGTCTCTGCCAGCCGTGCATACCCCGAGGCCGTGCGCGGGCCGAGTACCCGGGCAGGGATGATAATGAGCGGGACCGCCGCCACAGCGATGATCGCGACCGTCGGGGACGCCTTGAACAGCGCCGCGGTTGCGACGGTCACTGTGAGCGCGTGTTCGACCAGGTTGTCGCCGCCGCCGATCAGTGTCGCGATGTTCTGGACGTACTCGGTGAGTGCGTTCAGGAGCGGCCCGGTGCCGTGCTCGCCGAAGAAGTCGATGTCCTGTCGTTCCAGCTGGACGAAGACCTCATTTCTGAGGCGATCCTCGGCCCGAGAGGAGATCGTTCGCCAGGCCTTTACCCGAGTGTGCTGCGCCCAGGCTTCGGCGACGGTCAGTGCCAAGCCCCCGGCGCCGAGTGCCGCCAGTTGGCTCCCGGAGGTGGTGAACCCAAGTTTGCTAAGCGTGGGTGAGACCTCGCCGGCGGCGACGGTGACCATGCTGATGATGGAGAGTCCCTGGGCGAGATTGAGCGAGTGGGCGCCGATGGTGGACAGGGCGGGCCGGACCAAATCACGACGGTCAGGCAGGGCCACCTCCACCATGCGCCGCAACGGCGACGAGGGTGACTCGACGGGCCAGTCATCCTCAAGCGACGCGAGGACGGTACCGACGACCAATTCGATCGAGTGTACGTCGATGTTCGGGTCGAAAGTGACCAACAGGCTGCCCGAGACAGGATTCGCATTGACCGTCACTATTTCGGTGCGGTCCGAAAGTGCCGCCTCTACCGTTCGTGCCAACGCAGGGCGCGACACGAGCGATGGCACGTCGATACGTAGGCGACCGGGGCCCCTCCACCGTACAGAAAAAGGTGGGGGCAAGGAAAAAAACTAGTACGCGGAGGTGCTGGTGGCGCGTTCCGTGGGCGGCGAAACGTGGCCATTGAGAGCGACGTCCGAGGTAGCGATCGGCCGCAACCGCCCGTCCGCTCGCTCGGATTGCACCTCGTACAGGACATCGGAGACGTTCTCAGCGCCTCGGACGGCGAGGACCTTCAGTCGCTCCGACGCATCGAGACTCCATTGCAACCCGCGTTTGAGCACGGTTCGCCAGCGGACGGCGACGAATGCCCCGGAGCAGATCCCGGCTACGAAGACCGATTTGCGGTTAAGGAGCACAGGAGGTACGCCTCCTTTGGCGGTTATGCCTTCTCTCGGGAGGCGGCAGACACAGAATGCAGCAGGACCTCGACGGGGTTGATGCCGGTGGTCGCCTTGGCCAACGAGCTCGCCGCAACCAGGACCAAGCCAGGAACACCAAACCACCTCTTGGCAAGCCACCCGGCGGCGGCGAAAGCTGCGCCGTCCTTAAGGTCGCCCTTCAAAAAGTTGCTACCGCCTGGGATCAGCGTTTCACCAACAGCATAGAAGACGGTCCGAATCGGGTCATTCGCCGTCGTCGTAGTCGCCGTCGCCATCGACACCTCCTAGGAACTCGATAGGTGAGGAACGAAGATAGGTTCGATGAAGGGACCGCCGAACCCGAAACTGGATGCTACCCCTCGGGGGAGCGGAGCGCAATACCGGGCGGCCGGGGCGTAAACATGATCGTGGGGCCTGGCCGGCATTCCAGCCAAATCGGGTAAAAGTACGTTATTATCCGGTCTCTCCTGACTGGGCCCCCCCGATAGTCATGTGTCAGTTATGCGTCACAACCCTTACACGGTCGATCGCCTTGCAACGGCCATTCGGCTGTGTTATCGTGCCGGAGAACGCCATTGTCTATCTGAACCTGGCTTGTGGCAGTCCCGAACCGCGCAGTCGTATTAGGAATTCTACGTTGAGTTGTGTCGCCTTTCGGCGCGCACCCAGCTGGTGGCTCCCAAAACCGTGCCTTGCAATTATTCGGGCACACCCGCGAGGTCAAGCGTTTATGGCTGAAGTCGACGACAAAGACGTCACCATGCATTTCGACCACGCTCAGCCGAACGGCTCGGCGTCTACCCGCGTGCCGGCGCCGGAGCGGTCGACCGACGGTGCACCGATCGTTGGCCCGTCGACTATTCCCGCCCTACTTGGCTCCAGGCGGATCCGGCTTCGTCCCGCCGGTGCTGCCGACGGGCAATTCCTGTACCAACTCCTGTTCGAGCATGGGCTGACGGCGCTGCCGATACTGCCGGTGTGGGTCGCCGATAGTCTGGCCTTCAAGGACGCGGCGGCCCAGTTCGTCGTCGAATGGGTCGCGAACGAGCAGATGATCGGTTATACCAGTTTGCATGAATTGGACCCCAGCGCCGGCCACGTCCAGGTTGGTGTGTATTCCATGCCGGGTGGCACCGCGCCTGGCCTGGGAGCCGAAGCCGCCCTCCTCACGATCAACTATGCCTTCGCCATGTGGCCGATTCGGAAGGTCTACTGCCACACGACAGAAGCCAACATGAAGTACTTCGGGGGCGCGATCTCCAAGATTGCGCGGCGGGAAGGTCTGCTACGCCAGCACAAATACTTCCAGGGCCGGTCCTGGGATCTCCAGATTTTGGCCATCTACCGTGATGACTGGGTCCGCACCGGTTTGCCCTTGGCGCAGCGGTTGGCCGAGCACCCGGCGGCGACCGGGCCGAAAGGGCAATGAGGGTGGTCGACCGCGCCGCCGTGTTCGCGCAGATAAAGGGGTGCACCGAGTCGGTCTGGGCCGAACGCCAAAACCTCGAACCGGACACTCCCGTCATTCCCATCACGGGAGACCTCCAGTTGTCGCTACTCGACTCGTTCTCGGTCATCGAGTTGGTGGTCGACCTGGAGGAGGCGCTGTCGATCGACATCCTCGGTGTCCTGGCAGAGTTCTCCGGGCAGACCTTCGACGACTTCGTTGACTTCATCATCGAACGGACCCACCTGGGTCACGCCGTGCAGCTGCACGACGCTCCATGACCGCCTATTCCGCCGCCACTACCGAGGTTTCCTCGCTCGAGGACGTGGCGCGCCGCATCGTAAGCTGCAAGAGCGCCGCGTCGATCAGCGTCGCCGTCCTGTCCCGGTGCCGACCCAGCCTGCGGCTCCACGTGGTGAGCGAGAACTCGGTGCCGAACGAACGGTACTACTGGACCTGCGCCGGGAAGACCTTGGTCGTCTTGGCCCTGGCGTCCCTGGTGCAAGATGGCCGACTGTCGTTCGACGATCCCCTCCCCCTGCACCTTCCGGCCCTCACCGGGGCGCCATGGGACGGTTCCACGATTTCCGACCTGCTCAGCTACGACGTTCCGATCGACGGTGATCCTGCGGCGGTGTCGGTGTACCTGCCCGAAGCGGCGGTCGTCGAGCACATCGGGCGGGTCGGATGGAGCGCCCGAGGTGGAGGGCAAGGTTCGACCTACAACATCTGGACGAACGCGTTCCTGCTCGGTGAGGTCATCCGGCACTGCAGCGGCGAGGCGCCAGCCGATTTCATTCGGGCGAGGATCATCGACCCGTTGGGTCTTGACGGAACGAACCTCCGAGCTCCAGCAGAACTGCTCGACGAGCACCTGGCTCCCTTCGCGCGCGAGTTCGAGAGCGAGAGATGCCGCGCCGAGGTCGGCGCCGACGCCGTCGTCCACGCCGACCGGTATTGGCCCGGCGTGAGCGTCACTGGGCCCATGTGCGACCTGGCCCTGGCTATGTCGGCCCTACTGTGGACCGACGCATCCGATCCTGGCGGGGGCCTCATCTCGGCGGAGGTGGCAGGCCAGGTGCGTACGCCGAGGAACACACCGCGATCGGACGGCGCCCATGCCGGCAGCGACCTATCGTGGGGACTTGGCGTGATCGTCGATCGGCGAATGGGCGGCCGTCGCGGCTCAACCCGCAGCTTCGGCCAAGTCGGTGACAATGGATCGGTCATTGTGTGCGCCGACCCCGACAAGGGCCTCGTCATGGCACTGGGATTGCGCGGATGTGTGGCCGGAGCCAGGACGGCATTCGTTCGGGCCACGATCTTGGAAGCGCTGCTGCGCGAGTTCTCTGACGAGTTGGAGGCACCATGACAAAGCTCCTCCCGGCGAACGATCGTATGCGGAACCTTCGTACCTTGAGCGCTGGTCGAGACCTCCTGTTCGTAACCGATGACGAGCGCCTCCGCGAGCACCTGGATTCCCTGGCGCTGCCGGCGTCGCTCTGGAGCCCCGAACTGGCAGTCGAGGAAGGTTCGCACGTTGTCCTGGCGCTCTGCCACCAGCTGGTGAGCCGCACCGTGCGCCAGCAATTCAGCCCGGCCGCGGTGCTGGTCCTGCCGATCTACAGCTTCGATGACAGCTATGAAGCGATCGAGTACACGCTGCAACTCATGCTCGCCACGGACTATTGTGACGCCTGCCGGCGGAACGAAGAATGGCTGGACCTCCTCAGGGACAAGCCAGACGGCCAGTTCCGCTTCTTGGGAGTCAACACGGATCTGCGCTGCCAGCTTCATGACCAGTTGGTTGCGAGCACTTCTCTCGCCCCGGTCATCGAAAAGGGCGAGTGGGTCAGCATCGCCGACTACTGTGAAGTATCGGTGACCGCGCCGTCCCAGTTGGATTGGTGCGGTGCCTTTACGATCGATGGACACGCCGAAGCCTCGGGCATGCTCGTGGCGGAGGATTCACGGGTAACTCCTACCGGCCGCCAGCGCGTCGAGGAGGCGAAGGGCCTCAGACGGCGGATACTGAAAAATGCACCGGTCTCGCTGGAGGTGACGTCGGGGGTGCTCACGTCGGTCGTCGCCGGAGGTCGGGAGTGGGTGCGCGAGATTTCCGACGTGACCAACCCGGACTATGGTTTGCATACCCTTGAGCTGGGCTTGGGCAGCAATCCGGGGATTGCGGCCCTGGTTGATTGGACGATCAATTCTCAGCTGAACGAAGGTGTGGGGCGCGTACATCTCGGTTACGGCGAAGGTATGACGGGCGCCCACATGGATTTTATCATCGACCGGGCCACGCTGAGTTAATTTCTCATTCGGACGATCAAAAAGAGAGGAGGTGTCAATCTTGCGAAACGTAACCCTGAAGGACAGGTCGTGGAGCGCGAAGGACGATAAGCCGCGCGACGATGATCGTTATGACTCGTTGGACCCCGTGACAGCAGCGGGTGTCAACTACGGCTACGCACGTATCTAGCTGAAGAATGGTGCGATCGAACGGGTAGGTGGGCGGAATGGCTACCGGTGTGACGCGGGGTCATCCGCCCCCTTCCCGGCGAACGGTGTGGGAGGTCTGGGCATGAACGAGAGGAGCCAAGGGGCTGACCGTTACGTCGTCATCTCGGCGGACTGCCATGGAGGGGCCGACCTGCTCCAGTACCGGGACTACCTGGATCCCGGGTTCCGAGACGATTTCGATCGCTGGGTTGTCAGCTTCGAGAACCCGTATGAGGACCTCGAAGGCGAGGATGGCCCGCGGAACTGGGATAGCGAACGTCGGATCCGGGAACTGGAGAACGATGGGGTGGTGGCGGAGATCCTCTTTCCCAACACCGTCCCCCCCTTCTTCCGCCATTCGTCCCTCGGCAGCCAGTTGGCAAACCCGAGCCCCCGGGACCTTGAGCTTCGATGGGCCGGCCTCCGCGCGCACAACCGGTGGCTGGCCGACTTCTGCGGGGACGGCGACGGTCGTCGGGCCGGCGTCATACAGATCGCCTTACACGACATCGCCGGTTCGGTGCGGGAGGTGGAGTGGGCGGTCGAGGCGGGCTTGACCGGTGGCGTCCTGCTACCGGGGGCACCGCCCGGATCCGGCCTGCCACCGCTGCACGACCTCGAGTACTACGAGCCGTTGTGGCGGGCGTGTGAAGAGGCTCGCTTCCCGGTCAACTGTCACAGTGGCGGTGCCGGACCCCGCCCCGACGATTCGCCGGTGGGCCATGTCCTGTTCATGTTGGAGTTGGCTTGGTGGGACCAGCGGGTGCTGCGGACCTTGGTGCTCGGCGGTGTCCTGGAGCGCCACCCGGACTTGCACTTCGCCTTCACCGAGGCCGGGATGTCCTGGATTCCCCGCGAGCTGGATGCCCTGGATGTTTTCTTCGACTCCATGGCCAGCCCTCAGGCAGGCGAGCTCAGCTTTGGGCAACAGGTTGCTGCCGGGTTGAGCTGCCGCCCCCGCGAGTACTGGCGCCGGCAGTGCCATGTCGGGGCCAGCTTCATGCACCCGTCGGAACGGGCTCTGGTGGACGAGATCGGCCGCGACACCATCATGTGGGGCAGTGACTACCCCCACGTCGAGGCGAGCTATCCCTATTCGAGGGAGGCGATCTGCCTGACCTTCGGCGGGGCGCCGGAGGCGGAGGCGGAACTGATCCTCGGGGGCAACGCCGCCCGGCTGTATCGCTTTGACGTGGACCCACTCGGACGGCGGGCCGCGGCGATCGGGCCACGGCGACAGGACGTGGCCCGTGGCCTGGCCCTCATGGACATCCCGCCCGGGGCGGCCAAGAGCCCGGCATTCGCGGGACTCACGTCGGGATCCAACCTATCCCGATGGGCCGACAATCGGGCTGCGGAGGACACGACCAGAGATCAGGAGAGTGCAGGTGCCACCTCCTCCATGAATCGCACCATGTGATCGCCCAGGTGATCGAACTGCACGAATTGGATATTGAACAGTTCGACCCCCAGTGCCTGGTCGGCCGCGAGAGCATCCGACAGGGCAAGATCGTCGCCCACCAGTACTGGCGCCGTCTCGCTCCCCGCCCGGCGCAGCCGCGACCCCGGGGCGAAGGCAACGGAATAATTGGCGGAGATCCGGGCTGGACGGCTCAACGGCGCCAACTCCGAGAGGCGTGGCTGCGCAAAGGACGGGCAGTTCCACCAATCGGCGTGTCCCCGCACGAGTTTCATCATGGCGGGGCTGTAGCCACCGATGAAGAGGGGAACGTGGGCTTGGACCGCGGCCGGGGCCGACGAGGAAACGTGGACGGAATAGTGCGTTCCGGCGAAGGAGACAGGGTCCCCGACCAGTATCCGGCGAACGATCTGAATGGTTTCGGCCAGCTTCTCTCTGCGGACCGCGGCGGAATCGGCGGAACCCAAATAGGCACGCAACTCTTGTGGGTTCGACCCCGAGCCGAGACCGAGGTCGAGCCGGCCGCCGGTGATCTGGTCGAGCGTGACGGCCATCTTCCCGAGCACCGCAGGCGGCCGAAAGGCGGCACAGAGCACCAGATGCCCGATCCGGATGGTCGACGTCAACGCCCCGATCGCGGCCGCCACCGTCCAGCCGTCCATGATGCCGCCAAAGCCGGGCACCTCAAAATGGTCGATAAACCAAACGCGGCCGAAGCCCGCCGATTCGGCCGCCGCCACGGCGTCCGCGACCTGGGGGAATCCGAGGCCGACCTGTGGCAAGTAGAGCCCGAACTCCGCCACTACATCAGCGTAGCGCTCCGCCCGGCGGGATCGATCTAGGTACGGCCCGGAGTGGAACGACGGGAGGCGTCGCCGACGGAGAACCTTGCCCGTCGACAGATGGCGGGTCGAGGGAATTACGTGCGCGAGGTGTACCGTGCCCTCGACGCCGGGGGCGATCGGCCGGCGCTGGCGGACGCGGTCGAACGGTTCTCCTGTTGCCAGTTGCTGGACCGGGCACGGGAACTGGTCTCGGTGTTGCGGGAAGGCTACGGGGTCGGCCCCGGCACCCCCGTGGCCGTGCTGGCATGGAGCAGCCCGCACGCCTTCGCCTTGCAACTCGCTGTCCACCACCTGGGTGGGCGGCTGGTGGCCGTCCACCCCGGGGCTCCGGCGAGCGAACAGGCCGCATTTCTCCGCTCCTGCCGGGCTGAGTTGGTGGTGCTGGAGGGCCCACGCTTTGGGGACTCGGGCCGGGCGCTGGAGGCCTGCCTCCCGTCCGGAAGCGCGATTGGCTCGCTTTCGCCGATTGAGGGCTTTTCCTGGCTCGGGGGCCCCTCCTCCACCCATTCGATACCGGAAATAAGCGACGACTTCTCGACCGTGCTCTACACCGGCGGTACCACCGGAAGTCCGAAGCCGGTTTTGCAGGGCGGCCGCTTCTATCGCATGGTGCTTCAGGTCGCGGCCTGGGGCGCCGCCGGAACCGGGCGCTGCGGTGCCGACTTCGTGTGCACCTCGCTGACGCATGCCAGCGGCCAGATGTCGGCGATCTTGTCCCTGCTGGGCGGCCGGGCGCTCGAGGCCAGGCAAGATTGCACGGCCGAAGAGCTCCTGGAACTGATCGAGCGGCGGTGCGTGACCGGGCTGTTTCTGTTTCCCTCCAAACTGGGGCACCTGCTGGACATGGTGATCGCCACCCGCTGGCGCCGCCCGCGAAACCTGCGGTACCTGACCTACGGGGGTGGGCCGATGTCGGTGGCTCGGATCGACGAAGCCCAACGCCTCCTCTGTCCCGAACTGACCCAGGTGTACGGACTCACCGAGGCCACGCTCGTGTGCTCGCTCGGTCCGGACGAGCATCGCGACCCAATGCGCCGCCACCTTCGCTCGTGCGGCCGGGCGATCCCGTACATGGAATGTCAGGTCCGGGCCGACGATGGGAGCAGGCTGCCAACGGGCGACGTGGGCGACGTGTGCGTCCGCGGTCCGTTCGCGACCCCGGGCTATCTCGACGAGGCCGGCACCCTTCGCCCGTTCCCCGGGGGGTGGTGTCGCACGGGCGACATTGGCCGGCTCGACCGCGACGGCTATCTGTACCTGGTCGATCGGGCCAAGGACGTCATCGTCACCGGCACGTCGACCAATCTGTACTCCCAACTTCTCGAAGATCAGATCCTGCAGTGCCCGTCGGTCGCGCAAGCCGCCGTGATCGGTGTCCCCGATCGGGTGCACTGTGAAACTGCTCACGCCTGCCTGGTCCCCGCCGCCGGGTCGGTGATCGACGTGGAGGAGCTGAACCGGGCGATCGTCGAGGCCATGGGAGAGCCGTACCGCCTGGCCTCGGTGGACATCTGTGACTCCCTGCCGCAGACGAGCCTTGGCAAGATCGATAAGGCAGCCCTGAGGGCGCGATTCTGGTCGAAACCGGAAGACCGAGTGGCGCTTCGCGAATAGAGAAGACTCCACCCCCGCGAACCGCCCGAAGTCTTGTCATAGGTGATGATCGCCGCGTGGTGCTCGAGTGCCAGGGCCGCCATGTGCGCGTCGTTGACCAAGTTGCCACCCGATCCAACGTCACTCAGTAGCCCTGCGAGGACGGCGTTGTGCCGGGGCGTGGGGTGCAAGACCACGCTGGTGGACGCAACAATCTGGGCCAAGGCGCCATGACGGATGGCCGAATGGCCCATCCGCGCCCTCTCAGGGGGACCTTGCCATGGCCCCTAACTCTTGGCCGAGGGCGTACCAGTCGGCGGCGATGTCGTGCTGCGCTGTCGCCAGTGAAAGGCGTCCCGCACAGACCGCCTCCTTCGCCGCGTTCTCGACTGCGTCCTTGGCCTGCGAACCCGTCCCTGGGGCGGCGTTCCCGCTTGGCGGCTGGTACGGCTGCATCCAGAGGTTGCGCGGGTCGGCCGGTGACCCCCCCAGCTCCAGGGGGATGAGGTGGTCCAGTTCGTAGTGGCTGAGTAGCCGGTCAGCCAGCTCGAAGCCGTGAACGGGGTAGCTGACGCCCCGATAGGACACCGTCCCGCCGGCCCCGACCTCCAGCTGCTTGACCTGCTCGGTATAGCTCTCGGGTGGCCGGACCACCGAAGTCCACCCCGACGTGCAGATCGTCGAGCCGACAGTGGCGGGAGTCACCGCCGGATTGATGGCTCCTGGGGTGTAGGACCCTTCGGGCAGGATCGGTCGAACGCCAGGGGGCGCCGAAGCCGCGGTTGACAGAGACAACGAGATCGATGGCACCGATCTCTGTGTCCCGGCACTAGACGAGGGAGCTGAGCACCCATTGGCGACAAGTGCCGCCAGCAGCAAGAGCGATGGAGCCCAACGGAGCACGGCCGCACGGTATCGGGAGGGTGCGACGCGGTTGCGCCCAGCCCGGCGCACTCGGCCGGTGC
>JBOGGN010000305.1:0-22109 GCA_050744165.1 Acidimicrobiales bacterium
AAATAACCCCGACTGCGCGAATCGCACCCGCGCCGGCTCCGCCGCCATTTCAATTTTCTTGATCGGCGAACCCGGCGGACGCGCCTCCAGATGCAGCCGCCACCGCCGACTCCCCCGAGGAGTCACCCCAGTAGGACGACTCAACCTGGCGGATGCGGGGATCGGCGCCGCGCACCATACGTTCCAGTTCGAGCGCCAGTTCGACCTTGCGATCGGTGGGAAAAGTGGCCAACTCATCGCGCCACAAGTTCAGCGATGCCGGTTGCACCCCGTCCGGGTAGGCGAGACCCAGGAACTCGTCGGGAGTCGCGAACTCGGCGTTGTCCCGGGCCTCGGCCAGCGTCTCGGCCACCACCTCGTCGTCGAGCGTGCCCGCGTAGGCGAAGCCCTGGCGGGACCCTGAGATGACACGGATACCGACCCCGGCGGCCTCGGCGACCGACAGCGACTCCACGTCGCGCTCGAACACCTTGACCTCGGTGGATCGGCCCCGGGAGACGTAGGCCTCGACCTGCTCCCCATCCCGGGCCCAGCCCGCCACCCGGGTGGCGATGTCCAGCAAGTCGGTCATCGAGAACCCTCCGGCCGGATCCGGGTACCAGCCGCCGAAACCCGGGGCGGACGCCCGGCGGAGCTCATGCTGCGGTCCCGCCGACGGTGAGGGCGCGCACCCGCAAGGTCGGGATTCCAGAACCGACGGGAACGCCCTGGCCGTCCTTGCCGCAAGTGCCCGGCGGGCCCATGGCGAAGTCATTGCCGACGACGTCGATGTTGCGCAGCACCTCGGGCCCGTTGCCGATCAGGTTGGCGTCCCGCAGGGGTTCGGTGATCTGCCCGTCCTCAATCAGGTAGGCCTCGATCATCCCGAAGACGAAGTCGCCGGTGGCGGTGTTCACCTGGCCGCCGCCCAGCTGGGCCACGTAGACCCCGGTCGGGGTCTGGCGAATGATCTCCTCGGGGTCCTCGGTCCAGGCCAGGACGTAGGTGTTGGTCATACGGACCATCGGGAGGTGCTGGTAGCTCTGGCGGCGCCCGTTGCCCCCCGACTCGCGGCCTTCCTTGCGGGCCCGCATCCAGTCCCACATGTAGTCGGTGAGGACGCCGTTCTCGATGAGGACGTTGTGGCGGGCAGGGTGCCCCTCGTCGTCGATGGCGAAGGCTCCCCACTCCGAGCCCATGGTCCCGTCATCAACCAGGGTGACGAGCGGGCTGGCGACCTGCTCGCCGCGCCGGCCCCGGAACACCGATGCGTCCCGGCCCACCAGGTCGGCCTCCAACCCGTGACCGCAGGCCTCGTGGAACAGGGTGCCGCCGCCGCCTTGCTTCATGACGACGGGAACGGCGCCGCTCGGCGCCGGCCGGGCCGCCAGCTTGCGCAGCGCCAGGGTGGCGGCGTGGCGAGCCATGTCCTCAACGTCGCAGCGGTCGAACAGTTCCCAGCCCTCGGTGGCTCCGACCGACTGCCGCCCGGTCTGCAGGCCGGTGTCCCCGGCGGCGACGCAGCTGACCGAGAACCGAGTCTTGACCTGGTCGTCGGTCGCCAGAACGCCGTCGCTGTTGGCCACCAGGATCCGCCGGCGGCTGTCGGCGTAGCCGGCACTCACCTGCCGGATCGACCCGCCGTGGCCGCGGGCCACCTCGTCGGCCCGCCGCAGCAGCTCGACCTTGTCAGCCTTGGCCACCGTCTCGGGGAGGATGGCAATCTCGTTGCGAGCCGGGGTGTTGACCGGCGAAAAGGCAACCGTCCGCACGCCGCCCCCGCCGCCCCGGGCGGCCGCCGCCGCGGCCTGCGCCGCGGAGCGCAGGCCAGGCTCGGAGAGGTCAGCAGTGTGGGCAAAGCCAGTCGTCTCGCCAACGACCACCCGGATGCCGGCGCCGCGCTCGCGGCCGGAGGTCAGCTCCTCGATCCGGCCATCGTCAAGCCGGGCGCCACCGCTGCGCCGGTCCTCGGCGAACACCTCGGCGAAGTCGCCGCCTGTCCGAAGTGCCTCGGACAGGACACGCTGCAGCACTGACTCGTCAATCACCGGTCGTCTTCCTTCCCGGCCGCCGCCGGGCGACCCCTCCTTGGCGACATTACGGCCTCGCCGTCGACTTCCCTCCCGGCGGGTGGGATGGACGACCCAGTTGTCGGTGCCAGCAGCCGAAGTGCCCTCCAGGCGTGGCGCCCGCCGAGGCCTTACAGGGAATTCAGGAACGCCGCGAGGGCGGCCCACCACGCGTCGGGCTGCTCGAACTGCGGGCTGTGGCCGGCGCCCGCGATGCAGGTCAAGGTGGCGCCGGGAATGGTGCTGGCCATACGGCGACACTGCGACAGGAACGCCGCGTCCTCAGCGCCGACCACGACCAACGTCGGGACCGCCACCTGCGCCAGCGCCGCGAGCCGGTCGGGCTGGCGGAGCATCTCGTCGGAGAGGGCGATCCACATGTCGGCGGAGCAGGCCAGCAGCTTGGAGTCCTGGAGTTCCACAAAGCCGGGGCGCCGGGCGAGCAGCGCCTGGTGGGCCTCGGTGTCGAGGGGACCGGGGCCGAGGGCCTTTTGCGCGGCCAGCAGGGCGGCGGTGCCACCGGAGCGGACCACCTCGCGGCCAAGGGCCACCAGAGCTGGGTCGATGCCGTCGGGCGCGCCGTGGCTGGTGTCCATGAGGATCAGCCCGTCCAGCTGCGCGGGGTGGTCGAGAGCGAAGAGCTGGGCGACCATGCCGCCCATGGAGTGGCCGAGGAGGACGAAGCGGTCCCAACCCAGGTGCCGAACCAGGTTGGCCACGTCCCGCTCGAGGATCGCCAACGAGTAGCTCGCCTCGCCCGGGGGATGAGCGCTGGCTCCGTGGCCGCGGAGGTCGAAGGTCACGGCGTGCCAGCCGAGAGCCGCCAACGGGTCGAGCCAGTCGGTGAAGTCCTCCTTGGCGCCGCAGAAGCCGTGCACCACCAGAAGTAGCCGTGGCGCTCCGGCGCCGGCCTCGGCCATCGACAGCTCGATGCCGTCGGGGAGCGAGACGCGGGGAGGGACGAGGCCTTTTCCCACCTGGTGGTTACGAGGCGCGGGTCACGTCTGGGGGACGGTCAGCGGCGGTAGCGCGGCTCCGAAGCTCACGAAGTCGACATCGCTGCCGATGGTCTCGCCGTCCACCCGCGTCGGCGGCGTCTCGCCGGTGAACGACATGCTGGCGCCGACCTCGATCTGACGGATGCGGTAGGCGCTATCGATGGCCACCCCGATCATGAACGGGTTGCTCCGGCCGGCCAGCAGGGCTCGAAGGGCGGGCTGGCGGTCGGCCGGGGTGGCCGCGATGGCCTTGGCCGGGTCGACGGTCAGGGTGTAGCCGATGGTCGAGACGCCCTGCACCTCTCCCCCGCCGTCGGAGAGGATATGGCTCGTTCCCCGGATCAGGTCGATGTCGGCCCACGGGTCGCTCGACGGCAGCACGTCCTCGCTGCCTGCCTGTGAGCTGGCGAGGCTCGGGTTGACCAGCGCCGACAGGGGTAGGACGCCCGGCAGCTTGGACCAGCTGGCGGTGGGTGAGGTCTTGACGAAGCCGGCACCGTTGACGATCAGCACCGAGGCGTCCGGCTCGCCGTTGATCTGCACCCGGAGCTGAGCGCTGTGGGTCGTCAGGTCGACGGTCCCGGTGGCCTTGGCGTGGGGGCTGTCGATGACAACGGTGGCCGGCGCCTGGCCAAGGGTGATGTCAGGCGCGGAGCCGATGATCGCCTGGGGTGAACCGAGAGGCCCCGCCGTTTCGGTGGTGCCGCATGCCACGGCCACGGCGAGCAGCACGGTGAGGAGGAGCGGGAAGAAAAGTCTCCCTATGTTTGACGGCATGGCGGATCTAACCTACGTGGGTGGACCTGAGGCAGCGGGTGCGGGCGCATCCCCGTATTTGGTCCATACTGCGCGTCGGAGCCACCGTCACGATGCTTGCGGTCTTGCTGACGCGAGTCAAAGCGGACCAGATCGTCCCGGAGTGGGATATGGACTCGGTCGGCTGGATCGCTCTTGCCCTTGGGGTGACGTTGGTCGGGGTGGTGTTCGCTGCCGTTCGCTGGCAGCGGGTGCTCGTGGCCCTCGATCTGCGCTCCCGCGTCAGCCGGCTGTTGCCGACCTACCTGGCGGGGCTGTTCATCAGCAACTTCCTGCCGACGACCATCGCGGGCGATGCCCTGCGGGTCAGCCGGGTGGCCTCGGAGACCGGTGAGGGACCACGGTCGTTCGCCTCGGTCGTGCTGGAGCGGATGACCGGATGGGCCGTGCTCCCGCTGCTGTCGCTGGCGGCGTTGGCTATCAACCCCACCCTCTTGCACTTGCCGGGGGGTACCACCGCCGTGCGGGCCGCGGTCGTGCTGTGCCTGATCACGCTCGGGGCTTTGCTGGCAATCCTGTTCGTGGCCGGCCACCCCAAGCTCGGCGGCCGCTTGAACAGCCAAGCGGGCTGGAGGCGGTTCACGGGCGCCATCCACGTGGGGATCGACCAGTTTCGGCATCGCCCACGAGTGGCGATCCAGGCGCTCGTGGCCGGCCTCGCCTACCAGCTAGCGGTCATCCTGGCTGCCTTCGCGGCGGGCCGGGCGCTGGGGCTGACCGTCGGGTGGACGGCGTTCATGGCATTCATGCCGGTGGTCGCCATCATCCAGGTGCTGCCCCTGACCATCGGCGGCCTCGGCCTGCGGGAAGGGGCGCTGGCGGTGCTGCTGGCTCCCCTCGGCGTCAGCCAGAGCCACGCCGTGGCGCTGGGGCTCTTGGTGTACGCCATCAACCTCGTGGTGAGCCTGCTCGGTGCGCCGTCCTTCGCCATCGGACGGCGGCCCCGGACCTCTGGACCCCTGGCCGGTGGGCCTGGGCCCGTGGGACCCGCTCCCGCCGGGGCGTGACCACCCAGACCGACGAACCCCCTGCCGCGGAGCCAAGGCCGCGTCACCGGCTGCGGTGGTGGCGAGAGGTCCTCTATTGCGCGGCCTTCTACGCCGTGTATACCGCCATCCGGGACATCAGGGGCGACAAGCCGGTGTCGGTCGCCATGGCCAGGACCAACGCCAAGCGCATCATCGGCCTGGAACGCATCTTCGGGCTCTTCCAGGAGCGGCGCATCCAGGCGTGGTTCCTGCATTCGCATCTGGTCATCAAGCTGTTCGACGACTACTACGGCACCGCCCACTTCGTCATCACGTTCCTGGTGCTGCTGTATTTGTTTCGGCGCCACAAGGATCGCTACCCCCTGTGGCGCAACACCCTGGCGATCACGACGGCGCTGGCCCTGATCGGCTTCGCCTTCTTTCCCCTGATGCCACCACGGCTGTTGCCGGCCGACGCGTACCACTTCGTCGACACCCTCAAGGCAATCGGCGGGCTGTGGTCGTTCGATTCGGGGCCGGTGTCCAGCGTGTCCAACCAGTACGCGGCGATGCCGAGCCTTCACTTCGGCTGGTCGCTATGGTGCGCCGCCTCGATGGGGGACGCCCTGAAGGGGGGCGCCCGGCGTTGGCGGTGGGTGGTGTGGCTGTACCCCGCGCTCACCCTTGTCTGTATCGTGGCGACCGGCAATCACTACCTGGCCGACGCCGTCGGTGGGGCCATCACCTTTGGGCTCGGGTACCTGGGGGCACGGGTGATCGGGTCATACCTGGCCTCGCGGCGGGCCTCGGTAATGGCTGCGGATTGAGCGGGGAGGGCCGGGCCGCGCGGAGTCATCTCTGGTTGACGAACGCCGCCTGTGAGATGGGGTTGTTCGGCCCGAGGACCAGGGCTGCCCCGGCGTCGTGGGCGGCTACCGCCTGGGCCGCCAGCGGATGGCCCTTTTCGGCGAACAGTACCCGGACCCTGCCGTCACCCGAGCCACGTGGAGCCACCGGTGCCACCACGGCCGCGGTCCCTGTCCCCGGATCTGTCACGAAGGGGACGAAGTCACCGTGCATGACACGCGGGATGGCGCACATGGGCTCGGGGTAGTTGTGGACGCCGGCGGCCAGTGGCGCCGCCGCGGTGACGGCTCCGGTATGCCTGGGCTCGGGGATGGGCACGCAGGAGTTCCAGATGCAGTCCACGTACCTGGCCATCCCCGCGGCGTCCGAAATCGGCGTGGAGAGCAACTCGACGTCTTTGTAGCCGAGGGCCTTGAGCTGGGGGATGGTGTTGGGAAAGCCGCTGGTGATCGCCAGCGCGTTCTGGCGTAGGGCCTCCACCTTGGCCGGGTCGCAGCAGAACTGGGCCGACCACTCGATCCCGGCCCAGTTGAGGACGAGGCGCCAGCGGGTTCCGTCGTGTACCCAGATGGACCCGCCGTGGTGGGCTTGGATCGGTGGCGGCCCGTAGGGGTTGGGGTCCAACGTGGCGACGATCTGCTGCACCGTCGCCCTGGCGTGGACGAACTCTGGGGAATCCGTCCTGGCCGCGTGACCATCGACGTTTTCCGTCAGCGTCTCGCCTACCCGTATGTGGTGCAGGGCGGTGACCGCTGCGTCGTTGGCGTCGTTGGCGTCGTTGTCGGCAGGGGCGGCTGGTTCGGTTGATGACATGGCACAGTCTGTCCTGGGCCGGCCCCGGCAGGTCGAGGGCCGGCGGGCTGGCGGCGGGCTGGCGGAAGGCTGGCGGCGGGGTGCTCCCGGCCCCTACGGCGCCTGCCTTAGTCTCGCCCCGCCATGTGTGTCGCCTCCCCGTCCGTCGCTCCCGCCTTCATGGCCGACATCGCCGCCCAGGTCGAGACCCGCATGGCCGAGCTGCTCGACGCCGACCGAGCCCGCTGGTGCGCTGTTGACCCCGATCTCGAGGCGCCACTGGCAGCGCTACGCACCCTCCTGCTGGCGGGCGGCAAGCGCCTTCGACCGATCTTCTGCTTCTGGTCCTTCATCGGCGTGGGCGGCGATCCTGACGACGGCCGCGTCGTCGACGCCGGCGCTGCCCTGGAGCTGCTGCACACCTTCGCCCTGATCCACGACGACGTGATGGACGCCTCGACCCGCCGCCATGGCACCGAGACCATCCACTCGGCCTTCGCCCGCCTCCACCACCGATCCAGCTGGCGGGGCCAACACGAGCGCTTCGGCGACAGCGTCGCCATCCTGATGGGCGACCTCGCCCTGGTGTACGCCGACATGCTGCTGCGCGGGGCACCGACGGAGGCGTGGGAGATCTACGACCAGCTGCGGCTCGAGGTCGACGTCGGGCAGTACCTTGATCTGCTCGGGACGGCCAGGGGAGATGCCTCCCCTTCGCTGACCGGGCGCATTTGCCGCTACAAGTCGGCGAAATACACCGTCGAGCGCCCCCTGCACCTGGGACTGGCACTCGGCGCTCCCGCCCGCCTATGCGAGCTTGCCGCTGCCTTCAGCCGGTACGGGCTCCCGCTCGGCGAAGCGTTCCAGCTGCGCGACGACGTGCTCGGAATCTTCGGCGACCCGTCGGTCACCGGCAAGGCGGTGGGCGAAGACCTACGGGAGGGCAAACCGACGCTCCTGTATGCGCTCGCCCGCCAGCGTGCGACCGGCGACGACGCGGAGCTGTTGACCGGTCGATTCGGGGAGGCAGACCTGAATCAAACTGAAATTTCGGCCATCCAGCGGATCTTCGAGGACACCGGTGCCCGTGACGACGTAGAACGGCGGATCGTGCAACTGGTCGACGAGTGCGTCGATGCAGCCTCGCCGGCCCGATTGCCGGTCAATGAGGATGCCCGCGAGGCACTGGTAGGATTGGCCCGCTTCGTGGCAGGACGCAACTACTGACAGCATGTGTAAGTGAACTAGCAGGAGTGCGCGAGGTCGGGGCCCCGGTCCCTACCAGGCGAGAGTGCCATCGAGGTTCAACACGGAGGTTGGCCTGATGTTGTTGGAGGCGATCGAGGGCCCAGCGGACCTCAAACGGCTGGATGGCGAGCAGTTGGTCCAGTTGGCGGCGGAGATCCGGGAGTTCATCGTCCAGGCGGTGTCGGTGACCGGCGGCCACCTCGGGTCAAACCTCGGCGCGGTGGAGTTGACCCTGGCCATCCACCGGGCCTTCAACTCGCCCCGCGACGTGATCCTCTGGGATACCGGCCACCAGGCATACACCCACAAGATCGTCACCGGCCGGCGGGCCGAGTTCGCCACCTTGCGCCAGGCGGGCGGGTTGTCGGGCTACCCGTCGAGGCGCGAGTCGGCGCACGACTGGGTGGAAAACAGCCACGCCTCGACCATCCTCTCCTACGCCCATGGCCTCTCGGCTGCTATCGAGCGCTCCCCGGCACCGGACCGCAAGGTGGTGGCGGTCATCGGCGACGGTTCCCTGACCGGCGGGCTGGCCTACGAGGGGCTCAACAACCTGGGCCACTCCGGCAGTCGGGTGTTGGTGGTGCTCAACGACAACGGCCGCAGCTACGCCCCCACCGTCTCCCGGCTCACCGAGGGCATCACCCGCCTGCGCCTCCACCCCGGGTTGAAGTCAATCCGGTCCCGGCTCGAGGACGTGCTGCGGGTCGTCCCCGCGGTCGGGCCACTGGCGTACTCCAGCCTTCAGGGCATCTACTCCGCCATCCGTGAAGTAGTCGAGCCGCGCGCCTTCTTCGAGTGCCTGGGTGTGCGCTACGTGGGCCCCTACGACGGGCACGACGTGGTCGTTCTGGAAAACACGCTGCGCCAAGCCGCCGAGTTCGACGGCCCGATCGTGGTCCATGTGTTGACGCAGAAGGGCCGCGGGTATGCCCCCGCCGAGGACGACGACGAGAAGTGCCTGCATGACGCCCCGGTGTTCGACCCTGCGGTCGGCCCCACCGTTGACCAGCGGGCCCCCAAGGGCTACACCCAGGCCTTCAACGAGGCCATGCTTGCCGTCGGCGAGGATTTTCCCCAAGTGGTTGCCGTCACCGCCGCCATGCCCGGCCCCACCGGCCTACTGCCGTTCGCGGCCCGCTGGCCGCAACGGTTCTTCGACGTCGGCATCGCCGAAGCCCACGCCGTCACCGCCGCCGCCGGCATGGCCCTCGGCGGCCTGCGGCCCGTGGTGGCCGTCTACTCCACATTCTTCGCTCGCGCCTTCGACCAGGCCAACCTCGATGTCGGCCTCCATCACCTGCCGGTCGTGTTCTGCTTGGACCGCGCCGGGGTCACCGGCGACGACGGTCCCTCCCACCACGGTGTCCTCGACCTGGCACTTTGCCTGCGCATCCCGGGCATGACCATCTTCGCCCCTTCTTCGACCGCCGAGGTCGAGGTCATGCTGCGCTCCGCCCTGGACCTGGAGGGCCCCGCCGCCCTCCGGTACCCCAAAGGCGCCGCCCGCCAAGTCCCCGCCGATCAGGTCGGCACCGGCCTCCACGGCCGGCGCATTGCCACCGGTGACGGTGGCGTGTGCCTCCTGGCGGTCGGCAACATGGTCGAAGCTGCTGAGGACGCCGCCGAGCTCCTGGCCGCCGACGGCCGCCGGCCCACCGTCTGGGACGTCCGTGTCGTGCGACCGGTCGATCCGGACCTGGTGGCCGACGCTTCCGGTCATCGACTAGTCGTCACCATCGAAGACGGTGTCGCTGAGGGGGGCGCCGGCAGCCACTTGGCCCAGGCCATCGCCACCCACTGCCACCACGCCGCACTGGCCGCCCCAACCGTCATCAACCTCGGCACTCCCGCCGCCTACCTCCCCCATGGCCGGCCCGCCGACATCCGCGCCTTGCTCGGCCTCGACGGAGCTGGCATCGCGGCCAGCATCCACCATCACCTCCAGGCCAGCCCGGCCCCCTAACCGCTCGCGGTTAGTACCCGTCCTTGAGCCCGGTGGAACCCGACCAGTACCTCGAGCATCTTCAGGCCGACGGCGAGGCGCTGGGGGCCGCGGCTCGCAGGGCGCCCGAGGCCCACGTGGAGACCTGCCCCGACTGGCAGATGCCGGATCTGGTGGGCCACCTGGCGCGGGTCCATCGCTGGGCCAACCAGCTGGTGGCTACCCGAGCGACCGAATATCAGAAGGGCCCCGACTGCGGCGCCGAGGCCTTCGACGCCGTCATGGCCTGGTACGACGAGGGCCTCGACCAACTCTTGGCCACACTGCGGGAGACAGATCCCGACACCGAGGTCTGGAACTGGGCCGAGCGTGGTCGGGGCCGGGCCCACTTCTGGGTACGGCGGATGGCCCACGAAACGTCGGTCCACCGCTGGGACGGGGAAGCGGCCACCGGTGCCGCGCAGCCAATCACGCGTGAGTTGGCCGTCGACGGGATCGACGAGTACCTCGGGTTCGTTACCCGATGGCTCGCACGCGACCCCATCGCGGGACTCGAAGGCTCCCTCCACTTGCATGCCACCGACGGCGAAGGCGAGTGGTCGATGCAGTTGCGCCCCGACCGCCTTGACCTCGTCCGCGAGCACCGCAAGGCCGACGCCGCCATCCGGGCGCCCGCTTCGGACCTCCTGCTCTGGCTTACCAACCGGGTGTCGGCCGACTCACCCGGCTTCCAGGTCTTCGGCCAAACGGAGTTGATAGACCTCTGGAGCGAGCTGAAGTTCTGAACCTTCCGGCGGCGGGGGCAGCGCCTCGAGCAGCTCCGGTCCCTCGTTGGCCACGTCATTGACCCGGTTGCTCACCGGGTACGCCTCGAGGTCCGTCGCTGGCGACGGCACCAGCATCGCCTTGATGGCCGCCAAGTCCTGGTTCGCCGGGTCGAGCCACCGCTCCCAGGCGCTCGGGGGCAGGACCACCGGCATTCGGTCGTGGATCGGGGCTACCAGCTCGTTGGCCTCAGTCGTGATGATCACGCAGCTACGGATAGGGTCGGCGTCGGGGTCGTCGGGCGGGCGCCAGAACTCCCACAGGCCTGCGAAGGCGAGGGGGCTCCCGTCGCGGTGGCGGATCACGTAGGGCAGCTTGTTGGCGGCTCGACCGCCATTGGTCCGACGGCCATTGGCCGCTCGACCGCCTCGCTCGCCTCGACCGCCTCCCCCGCGCCCTTTTCCGGTGTCATCGACGGTGGGAGACAGGACCTGCCATTCGTAGAAAGCGTCGGCCGGGATGATGCAGCGGTGCCGCAGCAGCGGCCGTTTGTAGGCGCTCTTGTCCTCGATCCCCTCGGCCCGAGCGTTGATCATGCGGTTGCCGACTGAGGGGTCCTTGGCCCAATAGGGGATCAGGCCCCAGCGGTATGCGCCGAGGAGACGGCGGGGCGTCTCGCCCTCCTCCTTGGGACGGCGAACAGCGACTGCGTAGACGTCCTGAGTAGGGGCCACGTTGTACCGCAACGGAAGCTGTTCGGTTCGAATGTCGTCGTTCTCGACCTCGAAAATCCGGGCCAGGTCCGCGGTCGCAGACGTCGACGTGTAGCGGCCGCACATACTCCGACCATACGGCGGAAGGCGTCGCTCCCGGATTGAGGCGCCGTGCTCGGCGCTTAGGGGCTGTCAGCTGGCAACAGTCGGCGGAATCGCCGGGGCGGCTCGCGGAAGGGGCTTGAGTACCCCGGCAAAAGACTTAGCACCGTGGGAAAAGACTTGGCACCGCGGGAGAAGTCTTGGGAACCGCCGGAGCTCTTGGTGCCACTTTCGACGGAAATCCGCAGCGAGCGGTGCCAGGAGCCACAAATTGACCCAAGACTGTGCCCGCAGCGGCGCCCAGTATCGAGGACTCAGCCGCCCGTCGCGGGTTCGGACCGCGCCGCCAGCTTTGCTCGACCGACAACCCGGCTCCGAGCCATCGCAGGCTGGCGGGCACCGGGCGGGGTGACAAACTCGTCGAGCAAGCGCTGGGTCGACTCGGCGACCTCGGACACGGCCCGGTCGAACGCCGCTTGGTTGACTCGTGACGGAGCCCGTTGGCCGCTGATCTTGCGGATGTACTGGAGGGCGGCGGCGCGCACCTCGTCCTCGGTCGCTGGTGACTCGCCCCGAAGGGTCACGATGCTCCGGCACATAGCCGCGACCCTACGTGGTGAGCGCTCCGTGCGGTGCGCTCCCTTCGCCTGCGGGAGTTCCTGGCAAGACCTATGCCCGCTCAGTGCTGATGAACCGCGGCCGCGGCGGCCGCCGAAAGGTCGTCCATGGCGCACCGAGGCGGTCCCGGGCTGCAGGTCTCGCACTCCAGGTCGAGCGTGGCGTGGCAGATGCCGAAGTCGGCGGCGATGGTCGACTTGACCGCGTCGCCTACCGCCTGGGCTTCCTCCAGGGTCGGATGCCCCAACAGCACCACGTGGGCCGACAAGGCGGAGACCTCGGACGACAGCGCCCAGACATGGACGTCGTGCACCTCCTCGACGCCCGAGACGGTCCGCATGGCGGCCACCAGCTCCTCGACGTGAAGCCCGCTCGGCGTCGACTCCAGCAGCACATCGACGGAGTCGCGCACAAGCAGGGCGGACTCAACGGCGATTAACACCGCGATGGCAAGCGACACGACCGGGTCGAGCCAGTACAAACCCCGGGCGAGGAACATCACGAGCCCGGCGACAGCAACTCCGCCTGATGCGGCCGCGTCGGCGGCCAGGTGCACGACGGTCGATCGGACGTTGAGGTCCGTCCCATGACGTTCGAAGACCACGGCGGCCGCCGCGCCGTTGGCAACCAGGGCCGCCGCCGCTACGACCGCGATGACTCCGCCGTGTACAGGGTGAGGGTGGACCAGGCGCAGGATCGCCTCATAGCCGATGACGGCGGTCACCGCGAACAGGAAGGCGGCATTTGCCTGGGCCGCCAGAACTGTCGAGCGGTGGTACCCGAAGGTCCGGGCCTTGTTGGGCGGCCGTCGGGTCAACCGCACGGCCCACGCCGCCAGCGCGATGGCCGCGACGTCGGTGAGGTTGTGGGCGGCGTCCGCCAGGAGCCCGACCGACGACGCGGCGAAGCCGGCGAACACCTGCACGAACACGACGGCCGCGTTGATGCCGAGCGCAACCAACATCCGCCGCCCGCGCTTGGCCGCGCGGGCCGCGGCTTCCGTGTTGGCGACGCGGCCAGCCAGGAGCTCAGAGGGGTTCGACGTCGGGGACCGCCGCGAAGCCGAGCTCAGCGACACCGGGCCTCCGGCGGCCGATCGATCGGCGATATAGCGGGCATGCGGCCAGCGTAAGGCCGGCGACGGGCCCACGGGCCGGACGCCACAGCAGGCGTCCCCCAAGTCCAGCGACTTTGCCCAGGGGCCCGACGCCACAGAGGCGTCCCCCCAGCCCGGCCACGCGCCGACGGGCCCGACGCCACAGAGGCGCCGCCCTACGACCGATCGAGGCGCGCCTCGACGATCTTCGGCTGGAACAACTCCACCGGGTTGCCGGACGGATCCTCGACCAGAATCTGCCTGCCACCCACCCCGTCGACGATGTCGTTGCGGAACCGGGCTCCCGCCTGGCGCAGCCTCGCCACCACGCCGTCGAGGTCATCGACTTCCAGGCTGAACCGGTTCCACCCGCCAGGAGTCGGCAACGTGCCGTCTGGCATGGCCTGGCCTCCCCCAGGTCCGCCGCCCGGTGCGGACAAGACCAGGCGCAGGTCGCCCCGAGACAACATGGCGAACGCGGGCGCCGGGTGCATGACCTCCTGGAACCCGAGCTGATCGCAGTAGAAACGGATCGCTTGGTCGACGTCGTACACGAAATAGCGGACGCTGACGGTCGCCATGGGCCGGACCTCCCCAGTTCGGGCTGTGTCGACCCTAGGTGGGAATCGGCATCTGCCGCCGGGCAGCCCCGACCTCGGCCCGGCACCAGCACCCGGCCAGGTGGTCGTTGACCAGCCCCATGGCCTGCATGAAGGCATACACCGTGGTGGGTCCGACGAAAGTCCAGCCCCGCCCCTTGAGGTCCCGGCTCATGGCCGTGGACTCGGGGGTCTTCGCCGGCACCGGCAACGGCGGCGCCTCCGAGTCGGGTCGCAGCGGCCGCCACCGCCACACATAGGCGGCCACCGACCCGAACTCATCACGCATCGCCAACGCTCGGCGGGCATTGTTGATCGTCGAGTCGATCTTGCCGCGATGACGGACGATCCCGGCATTTTCCAGCAGCCGCGCGATATCCGAGCTGTCGAATGCTGCCACCTTCTCGAACTCGAAGTGGGAAAATGCCTCCCGGAATGCGGGTCGCTTCCTCAGGATGGTAAGCCAGCTCAAACCGGCTTGGAAGCCCTCGAGGCAGAGCTTTTCGAACAATGCCGAATCATCGACGACCGGGAAACCCCATTCGGTGTCGTGATAGGCGAGGTATTCAGGTGCGCCGAGCCCCCACCGGCACCGCAACCGGCCGTCGGGGCCCGGAGCCAACCACTCGGAGACCGTCTCGCTCACAGCCGCACACCGGCGATAAGGACGCTCACCACGATCAGCCCGGCCACGCCGTCGCGCCAGGTGACCCCTGCGGTGATCCCCGATGTTTCGCCGGGCCCGCCGCGCGCTTCCATGGCCTCGCCCAGTTCATGTGCTCGGCGCAGTGACACTGTCAGGGTGGTGAACATGAAGTCCTGCACCTCACGCGCAAGGTGGTTGACGGGGCCATCGTCGTCGATACGCACATCGCTCCGAAGCCTTCTGGCGGCGACCACGGTGCGGACCTCATCGATGAGCATGGGAAAGCACCGGATCGAAAGGGCGAGCCCGGCCGACCACTCATCGACCGGTAGCCCGAGCCACCGCAGCCGCCGCCCCAACACCGACAGGGCCGGCGCGACCTCGGCCAACACTGTCGTCCAACTCAGCAAGGCGGCAGCCGCGAACACCTCCAGAGCGACGCAAAAAGCGAGTCCGAGCTGCTCGACGCCACCCCAGCTCAATGGAAGGCCTGCCAGGTGCCCGATGGGCTTGGCCGTTGAACGCAGTTGCACGAGCGCGGCCAGGATCACCCCGATGAACAGCCACTTCGGCAGCCTCGGCAACGACCCCCGAGGAATGCGGGCCACTGCCGCTCCGAGGAGAACTAGCACCGCCCCGGCGATGAGGACCGGCCACGTGGGGTCGACGCCGATGGCGACAGCCATGACGGCCAGCAGCACCAACTTGGTTCCGGCCCACAGCCGGTGGACGGGGCTGGTTCCCGGAATGGGGCGCAACAGCGTCAGCTCGGGTGGGCGGCGGCCACGGCGACGCCTTTTCCCATCCGGCGCCCTCACTGGCCTGCTCCCGGCATGGGCCCCGCCAACTCGGAGAGGAGCCGGTCGCCGCTGATCCGCCCAGAGTCCAGGGTGACGACCCGGTCCACCAGCTGGTCGGCCCCCTCGGTGTCGTGGGTGACGACGACCAGGGTCAGTTGCTCCTCCGCCCGGAGCCGGGCCAGAACCGCGATGAGAGCGGCCCGGGCCCCGTCGTCGAGGCCCGCGAAGGGCTCGTCGAGCACCAAGACGGTGGGCCGTCGGGCCAGCATCCCGGCCAGCGCCACCCGGCGCTGCTGGCCACCGCTCAACTGGTCGACCGATCGGGAGGCCAGCTCGCCAGGGTCCAAACCGACCAGTTCAAGGGCCGAGGCCGCCCCCTCGGCGTCGACGCCGGAGGCGTCCCGGATGTCGCGGGCGACCGTGCGCCGAAGCAGCTGGAGGCGGGCGTGCTGGAACGACAGCGCGACCCGCCCGAGTTGGCGATGGATAGGGCGGCCATCGAGACGGGCCGTGCCCTCGGTGGGCACCAGAAGGCCCGCCAGGATCCAAGCGAGCGTGGACTTGCCCGACCCATTGTGGCCGAGGACCATGACCGCCTCCCCCGGCGCTACCACGAGGTCGACCCCGGCCAGCGCTCGGTGGGCCCATGGCGAGCGGGGGGTGTAGACGTGGCCCACGCCGGAGAGCCGGAGCCCCTCTGCCTTGCCATCGTCGCCGGCTGGGGCGGCGCCGGAGCCATGGCCGTCGCCTGTTCCGATGGTCCCGGTGCCGGGGTCGTCGCCTGTTCCGCCGGTCGCATCCCCGTGCGCGGCCCCGGGCGACACCAGATCGCCGAAGCCCCGAGCACCGCTGAACGCCGGTGGCGGCGAGAGCGGAGGCAGGGCGTCGACGAGGCGGCCGCCATCGAGGAACAGGGTGCGGTCAGCTCGGAGGGCTTCGGCGCGACGGTGGGTCACATGGACGACCGCGATGCCCTCTTCGGCGGCGAGGGTGGCAAGTAGGTCGGCGAGGAGCTCCCGGCCCTCGGCATCCACCATTGCGGTCGACTCATCGGAGACCAGCAGCCGGGGCGCTCGGGCCAGGGCAGAAGCGACGGCTAGGCGTTGCAGCTCGCCGCCGGAGAGGGTGGATGTCTCCCGTTCGGCAAAGCCGTCGAGGCCAACCCTCCGCAGGAGCCGGTGCACGTCGACTGGGTAGTGCCGCGGTAGGCCCCACACCACGTCGTCGCAGACCCGGACGCCGAGCACCTGGGTCTCCGGGCGCTGGAAGATCATGGCGGTCCCTCCGAAGGCGCCGAGGGCGGCGGTCGACCCCGGCCGCAGGACGCTTCCGCTGGTCGGTGATCGGCCGGCCAAGATGTGGGCCAGGGTCGACTTGCCCGAGCCGTTGGCGCCCACCACGGCGACGAACTGGCCGGGCTCGACGGTCAATGACACCCCTTTCAGCGCGGGCGTCGCCATGCCGGGGTAGGTGTACCCGACGTCGACCAGCTTTACAGGAACCGGGTTGGGGACGGCACCGTCCGGTTGCCCAGGCGGTACCTGCCTGCGCTGCCCGCGACGGCGTGACCTGGCGGCTCGGGACGACGAGATGCCGGCGGGGTCGCCCGGGACGCTTTCGACCGACTCGCTGGCGCCTAGGGGTGGCGCGGGCCCGACATCCGATTCAGGCGTCCCCGACGGCTCGCCCTGACTACCCACTTCTGTCTCGGGTGGGCGGACCGACGGCAACGCCTGCTCAAGACTGTTGAGCGGCGGCCACACCAGGATTCGACCCAGGACGACGCCCAAGAGGATGCCGGTCAGCAGCGCAGCCGGGACGCCAATCGCCCAGTGCCCCACCACCCACCTGACCATCGGGTCAAAGAAGCGGGGCAGCCAGCCGAGGCCGATGTCGGTCAGGGTGGCCTTGCCGCCGTTCCAGAGGTTCGTGATCTGGTTGAGGGCCAAGCGACGCAGGCGGCTGAACACCAAGAGGGCCGAGTCCGCGGCGAGAGCGGCCGGGGGCCAGAGGAGCCCCACGCCGACACCGACCAGGCGGATCCAGCCCCACCGGCGTCGCCACCCGACGCCGAGAAGGGCGCCGACGACGGCGACGGAGGCCACATTGCTGGCGAGGCCGGTGCCCGCGATGAGCATGCCCAGGGTGGTGCCCGCGAGGCCACCCAGTACCGCGGCGCGGACTCGGTTGCGGGCCGCGATGGCGGCCATCGGCAACGTGGCGACCAGGATGAACAAGGTGGTCGCGGGAAGCAACCAGCCAAGGACGATCAGGGCCACGGTGACGTCGGCCAGCACCGCCGCCTCGGCCAACTCGCGGGGTCGCAACGGTCCCCGCCCCTGCCACCGCCCCGCTGGCTTCACCACGGGCCCCAGCCTGTCATCCCGGCGGAGGATTTCGGGAACAGAGTCCGCCTCACCCGCCTGATCGCCCCGTGAGCCAGTGCCGGTGCCGATGATTGAGCCCGAGCCGGTCCCGAGCCCGAGCCGGCGGGCCTCCCGGTAGCGTTCCCGGAATGACCGACAACGGACCGACCGAAGCCGACCGAGCGGTTCGGGCCCAACTCGATCGGCTCGGCGTCGCCTACGAGGTGGTCCCGTGCGACCCGGCGCTGGCCGACACCGCCGCCTTCTGCGAAGCCTACGGGTACCAAATGCACGACTCCGCCAACACCATCGTGGTGATCGGCAAGACGGACCCGCCGAAGTTCGCCGCTTGCGTGGTGCTGGCCGACACCCGGTTGGATGTGAACAAGTGGGTCAAGCAGCGCCTCGGGGTGCGCCGGGCGTCGTTCGCTTCGGCCGAAGAAACGGCTCGGATGACCGGCATGATGATAGGCGGCGTGACCGTCTTCGGCCTGCCTGCGGATCTGCCGGTCTGGGTCGATGCCCGGGTCATGGAGCGGCCACAGATCGTGCTCGGCGGAGGGAGCCGGAGCCGGAAGGTGGTGGCCTCGCCGGAGATCCTCCGGCAGGTACCGAACGTCGAGGTGGTCTCTGGCTTGGCGATGGAACCCTCGGCACCGCCCGCCGGCTGAGCGGCGAGCAGCGCCGCCGTCGATGGGCGACAGGTCGCACCGTCCCCGAACCGCAACATCTGCCCGAGCGGAGGGATTCCGCCGACGCGAGTTGGAGTTCTTTCAGACAGATCTGGGATCGGACACCCTTGGCCCTACATCTATAAGTCACTATGCACCGGCCGATGTCCGCCAACGCCTTCAAGGCCGCCAACCGCACCCGATTGGCCGGCATCACCCTGCTCGTGGTGGCGATGGCGCTGATCGCGGCGTGTGGCGCCAGCACCAAGCACACAACGAGCGCGACGACCACCAGCACGACGTCGAAGAGCCCCAGCACGGCGGGTGACGGGGGCAGCACGGCCACCTCCGCGACATCGACCAAAGTCGCCCCGACTACCACGACGACCCCCGCGGGGCCAAGTTTCGCCACCGTCAGCGGCACGTACAACTCGGGCACCGCGGACGGCGGGTGGCTGTACATCCGTTCGGACGGGGCCTCGCGCCTCCGCTTGCCTGACGGGGTCGCCTGCCCCGAATGCCCCACCGCCGACTCGCCGATCGCCGATATCGACTTCAGCCTGACCTCGCTGTCCTCTACCGGACCCGGCGCCTACCGGGCATCAGGCACGGTCATGGGCACGTCGGACCCGACGCTGGCCAAAATGCTCTCGGCGGCGGCAACGATCGGCTCGCCGATCTCGCTCACCATTTCGGGTGGCAACCTCACTCTGAGCGTGCTGCTCAGCAGCGACACGTTGACCTTGGGCTCCAAGCAGGCGCCGCCGTCAACGGCCTCACCGTGCACCGTGGGCGCCGTGTCGGCCCCGATCGCGGCCGCCAATCCCAGCCAAACGGTGCACATAGCCGGCGTGAGCTGTTCCAGCGACGGCGAGTGGGCCGCGGCGTCGGTGTCCCTCGGCCAGGGCCAAGGCGCCATCGACACCGTCAGCGTCCTCGCTGGCAGCGGCGGTCCGTGGGTCCTGGCCGACCGCCCGACGGTCTGCAACAACCACGACGTCACGCCTAGCTTCGACAGCACCGCCTGCAGCACGTCCTGATCGCGCGGCCGAATTTGACGGCCGCGGGCGGGGGTCGCGACGGGCGAGGCCTTTTCCCACCCCTACCGGCGCGTGAAGTGCTTTCCCAGCGTCTCTTCCTGCTGCTGGTATGAGGAGCCGATGGCCGGCCCGTAGAGGGCGGTGGGCGGCTCCAACATGCGCTCGAAGGTGAGCTTGCAGACTGGTTGGCCGTCTTCGATCATGAACGGCACGTCGTGGGCCCGGACCTCGAGGGCGGCCCGGCTGCCGTGGAAGCGGCCCTCGGCGTCGTAGCCGAAGCCGGGGTCGAAGAAGCCGGCGTAGTGGGTGCGCAACTCGCCGCTGGTGGGGTCGTAGGCGGTCATCTCGGCCGCCAGGGTCGGCGGGATGGTCACTGCCTCCTTCGACAGCAGCAGGTAGAAACGCTTGGGGGACAGCACCACCCGGTCGCCCTCCTCCCGCCGGACCGGTTCCCAGTACTCGTCCCGCTCGAAGGGCCCGGGTCGGGTGAGGTCGAGGAGGGCCGTGTTTTCCCGCGATCGGTAGCCGACCCAGCCGTCTCGGGCGCCGCGGAGGTCGAGGCTGAGGAACAGGCCGTTGGCCACCGCCAAGTCCTCCTGGGGCACGGGCACGCCGTCCGCGTAAAGCAGTGGCGACGCCTCGTGAAGGGTGTGGATCTCGGCGTCGGAGACCAGGCTTTGGCCAACCGAGAGCCGGAGTTGGTTGAGGGCCAGGTCCTCCCGTACCCGGATGGGGAACGATAAAGGCACGACCTCGAGGTAGAGGTTGCCGTGGTAGCCGGGGGCGATCTCGTCGAAGCGGTATGACCCATCGGTGATCACCCGAGTGAACACGTCGAGGCGGCCGGTCGAGCTCTTGGGGTTGGCCTTGCCCCGGATGGCGGGCGGCAACGACAGACGCTCCTTCAGGGGGATCAGGTAGGGCCGGCCGGGTTCGAGCACCGCGCCGCCGCGGTGGAGGTCCAACTCCTCCAGGACCAGGTCGGGCACCTTTTCTTCCACCGGCGAGCGGTCGGGGAGGAAGCTGCAGCGCATCCGGAAGCCGACTTCGCCGAGGCGCAGGTCGACGCTGGCGGGCTGCACATTGGCCTCCGGGATGGTGAACCGCCCGGCGTCGAGAACCCCTTCCTGGATGGCCGCCGCCAACCACTGGTTGGGCAGCACCCCGTCGCCGGGGGGAAGGTTCAGCACCGGGGCATGGTAGCCGTGGCCGTCTGACGCCTCGGGATGGCGTCCCGCGCCCCGGGGGCGGGGCCAGGGATGTCGGTGGCCGGGTGACGGCGAGGGCCAGGGAGCGTGCGAAGATCGTCCGATGGACCGTTTCGACGCCGTGGTCGTGGGTTCGGGCCCCAACGGCCTGGTGGCAGCCGCCCTTCTCGGCCGGGCCGGCTGGCGCGTGCTGGTCCTTGAGCGTTCGGCCGTCGCCGGCGGTGCCGTGGCCAGCGCCGCCCTGACGGTGCCGGGGTACGTCCACGACACCTGCTCGGCGTTTTACGGCATGCTCCACGCCTCGCCTGTCTTCCACGAGCTGGAGCTCGACCGGCGGGTGGCGTGGGCCTCGTTCCCGGTGCCGTGGGCGGCGCTTGTCGGGCCGTCCGCGGGAGCCCGCTGCCTCCTCGACCCGCGGGCCACCGCCGACGAGCTGGCAACCCGCAGCCCAGCCGACGCCGACGCCTGGCTCGACCTGTGCCGCTGGTGGGACGGCGCCGGGCGCCGTTTCCTCGACGCCATGCTGGGCCCCGTGGGCGCCCCCCTGCCGGCCGCCCGGCTGGTGGCCGCCAGCGGCGTCGCGGGGATGCTGGAGCTGGCTCGCACGTTGGTCCAGCCCATGGAGGCCCTGGCCCGCCACCGCTTCGAGAGCCCGCTCACTCAAATCCTGCTGGCCAGTGGGGTCTCCCACACCGATGTCGCCGTCGACCAGGCGGGCAGCGTGCCCGCCGCTCTCATCCTGGCCATGGTGGCCCAGACCTACGGGATGCCGGTCCCGGTAGGAGGCGCGGGCCAGCTGGCGGTGGCCCTGGCGGGGGCGGTGACCGACGCCGGCGGGCGGATCCGGACCGGCGCCGAGGTGAGCCGGATCGTGGTGGAAAGGGGCCGTGCGGTGGCCGTCGAGTGCCGCGACGGCTTTTCGGCCCGGCTGGGCCGGGCGGTCCTGGCCGATGTCGGGCCGTCCATACTGTTCGGCCGCCTCGTGGACCCAATTGCCCTCCCGCCGTCGTTCTTCGATGGCCTGCGCCAGTTCCGATACGGGACCGGGATGTTCAAAGTGGACCTGGCCCTGTCCGGGCCGGTTCCCTGGCTGGCCCCAGGGCTCGAAGGCTGCGGCGTGGTGCATCTCACCGGCGACCTCGACAACATGGCGGTGGCCGCTTTCGAGGCGCGGCGCGGCCGGTTGCCGTCCCGGCCCATGCTGATCGTGGGTCAGCAGAGCGTGGCCGACTCAACCCGGGCGCCGGACGGCGGGCACACCTTGTGGGTGGAAACCCCTGTCCCGCCGGCCCGGACGGGAGCGTGGGCAGACGAGGACCGACGCGTCGCATTCCTGGAGACGGTGCTCGAACGCCTCGAAGCGCACGCCCCGGGGCTGCGGTCCCAGATCGTAGACATGGCCGTGAGGACGCCTCGCGACCTGGAGGCCGAGAACCCCAATCTTGTCGACGGCGACGTGGGGGGCGGGTCCATGGCGCTCGACCAACAGTTGGTGTTTCGGCCGGTTCCCGGCTGGTGGCGCTACTCCACCCCCATTCGGGGCTTGTACTTGTGCTCGGCGTCGGCCCATCCGGGCGGAGGCGTCCACGGGATGGTGGGGCGCAACTGCGCTCGGCGAGTGCTGGCCGACGCTCGGCTGCGGCGGATCTAAGCCCGTGGCGACCGCCGAGCGGTCCGCAGCCGTCTCGGGACCTATGACGCCTTCGCAGCCAGCGGCCGGTATGTGCAACGAATCGCGTCGGCCACCTATTGCGACCTCTTGGTGGGTCGCAGCGAAAAGGCCTAGCCACGCCGCTTAAACAC
>JBOGGN010000306.1:0-2309 GCA_050744165.1 Acidimicrobiales bacterium
ATGAAGGTGGCGGTGATGGTGAGCACGAGCCAGATCCCCGCGGTGAAATAGCGGCGCACCTCTTCGAGGATGCCCGATCCGACCGCAGTAATGGGCTAAGGCGCGCCTAAATCGCGGCATTGCGCCCGGAGGGCCCCGTCAGCGTCTGACCGGCGAACCCTGAGCTACGCCGAGGCGCCCGACAGGTCCACCGCGTACAGCGCCCCCGCCCCGCCGGTCACCTGGGCCACCAACCCCGGCGCCTGGCTGAGCAGCTGCTGGCAGTAGAACCCGGCGGTGGCCACCTTGCCCGCCAAGAAGCCGTCCCGGTCGTCGTCGCCCGTCGCCCGCAGCCGTACCGCCGCCACGGCCGAGCGGGCCATCAGCCAGCCGCCCGCCACCAGGCCGAACAACGACAGGTACGGCGTGGCCCCGGCCAGGGCGTCGTTGGGGGTGGTGGCCACCCGGCCGAGCAGCCAGTCGCTGGTTTGGCGGAGGGCGTCGACCCCGGTGGACAGACCGGCCCGGATGCCGGCCAGGTAGGCTCCGCCCGCGGCCAGGTCCCCGTCGAGGGCGTCCATGGCGACGAGGAGGTCTTTCACCACCCCCCCACCGCGCACCGGCAGCTTGCGCATGACCAGGTCGATGGCCTGAATGCCATTGGTCCCCTCGTAGATGGGGGCGATGCGGCTGTCCCGGTACAGCTGGGGCACCCCGCTTTCCTCGATGAACCCCATGCCGCCGTACACCTGCACCGCCAGCGACGTGACGCTCACCCCGAGGTCGGTGCACCACGCCTTGCACACGGGGGTCAACAAGTCGACCAGCTCCTGCTCGGCCAGGCGGGTGTCGGCGTCGGCACCATGGCGGGCCCGGTCGATGGCCGCCGCCTCGGTGTAGATGAGGCAGCGCATGGCCTCGACCTGGGCCTTCATGGTCATCAGCATGCGGCGCACATCCGGGTGGGCCACGATCGGCGAGCTCTCCCCCGCCGGGGCGCCCACCGCCCGGCCCTGACGCCGCTCCCGGGCGTACCCCAATGCGGCCTGGTAGGCCCGCTCGGCGATGGCCAGGCCCTCGACGCCGACCGACAGCCGGGCCAGGTTCATCATGTGGAACATGTACTTCATCCAGGCGTTCACCTCGCCCACCAGGTAGCCGACCGCGCCCCCGTGGTCGCCATAGGCCATCACGCAGGTGGGGCTGGCGTGGATGCCGAGCTTGTGCTCGAGGGAGACCACCCGCAGGTCGTTGCGGGGGCCCAGGCTGCCGTCGGGGTTGACCAGGAACTTGGGGACGATGAACGTCGAGATGCCCTTGATGCCCGGCGGCGCCCCCGGGGCCCGGGCCAGCACCAGGTGGATGACGTTCTCGCACAGGTCGTGGTCGCCCCAGGTGATGAAAATCTTCTGGCCGGTCAGCCGCCACGTGCCGTCGCCGGCCGGCACGGCCCGGGTGCGCAGGGCGCCGACATCGGAGCCCGCCTCGGGCTCGGTCAGGTTCATGGTGCCGGTCCAGGTGCCGGTCACCATCTTCTCCAGGTAGGTGGCCTTCTGCTCCTCGCTGCCGTACTGGGTCAGCATGTCGATGGCGCCCTGGTTGAGGAGGGGGCACAGGGAGAACGCCATGTTGGCCGAGGTCAGCATCTCTTGGATGACCACGCCCACCACCCACGGGAAACCGCCGCCGCCGAAGGCCGGCTCGAAGGGCACCGCGCCCCAGCCGGCGTCCACGTAGGCGGTGTAGGCGGCGCGGAACCCGGGCGGGGTGACCACCGCGCCGTCCCGGAGCACGCTGCCGACCTGGTCACCGACGGCGTTGAGCGGTCCGAACACCTCGGCCACGAACTTGCCCGCCTCCTCTACGATCCCGAGGCTGGTGACCACATCGGCATGGCCGAAGGCCGGCAGGGTGGCCAACTCCGGCAGGCCGACCACCTGCTCCAAGACGAAGCGGATATCGCGCAACGGCGGGGTGTAGTCAGGCACGGCTTCCAGGGTAGGACGGTGGGGAAATGCGCGGCTGTCCGTGTCGCCGGGGAAGAGGGAGCGGTGCAGCCGGGTTGTTGCTGGCATGGCACAACCCATAGACGCCGACCACAAAGACACCGGCCACAAAGACACGGTGGACTTCTGGTTCGATCCGCTCTGACCGTGGGCCTGGATCAGCAGCCGTTGGCTGCTGGAAGTGGCCGGGCAGCGCCCCCTCGAGCCGAAGTGGCACATCATGAGCCTGGCCTACCTGAACTCTGACAAGGACATCCCCGAGGACTACCGCAAGATGCTGGCCACCGCCTGGGGGCCGGTGCGGGTATGCATGGCGGCGGCCCA
>JBOGGN010000307.1:0-15970 GCA_050744165.1 Acidimicrobiales bacterium
GGGTGGCGCTGACGTTGCGACTGCTCGGCGGCCTCTCCGTCGAGGAGATTGCCCGGTCGTTCCTGGTACCGGACACCACCACGGCGCAGCGGATCGTGCGGGCCAAGCGCAAGCTGCGTGACAACCACGCCCCCTACCGCATCCCCCGGGCCGCCGAGCTCCCCGACCGGCTCCAGTCGGTGCTGGCGGCGATCTACCTGATCTACACCGAGGGACACACGGCCACGTCGGGGGGCGGCCTGACCCGGGTCGACCTGTCGTCGGAGGCGATCCGCCTGGGGCGGGTGCTGGTGTCACTCATGCCCGACGAGCCCGAGGCGCTCGGGTTGCTGGCGCTGCTGCTGCTCACTGAGGCCCGGCGGGAGGCCCGCCTCGCCGCCGACGGGTCGATGGTGCGGCTGGCGGACCAGGACCGCGGGCGCTGGGACGGGGGGCTCATCGACGAGGGTCACCAGCTGGTGCGGGCCTGCCTGCGGCGCAACCAGCCGGGCTCGTTCCAGATCCAGGCGGCCATCGCCGCGGTGCACGCCGACGCGCCAACCGCCAGCGACACGGACTGGTCGCAGATCGCCGCCCTGTACGACCAGCTGCTGGCCGTGGCGCCCAACCCGGTGGTGGCGCTCAACCGGGCGGTGGCCATGGCCGAGCTCGATGGAGCGGCGGTGGGGCTGGCCCTGGTGGAGGCAGCCGGGCGCGACTGTGTGCTCGACGACTACCAGCCGTACCACGCCGCCCGGGCCGACCTGCTCGCCCGGGCGGGAAGAGCCGCGGAGGCAGTGGCGGCCTACGACCGGGCGCTGGCGCTGACCTCGAATCCTGCGGAGCGGGACTTCCTGGGGGGCCAGCGCGACGCGGTCATCAGGGGTTGGAAAAGGACCTCGTGACGGCCCGGCTCCCGCTGGTCCGACGGGACCCGCATCCCCGGGTCCCGGCAACGGAAAGCGCGCCGGCGGTCCCCACAACGGGGCGCCCGGCGGCGCCCGCCGCCAAGCCGAATGGGGTGACTACGGGCGATCATTCCCGTCCACCCTCACCCTCTGTTGTTCACAGCGCGTCTGCCCCCTCGACGCCCCGGTCGCTCACCGCATTGGTCCAGGAACTGCCATTCCAATAACGATATTCGTGGCGACCGGCGGGATCGGGGTACCAGTTGGGGGGCGGGGGCGGCGGGGGAGCCGGCATGGGTGCGGCGGGCATTGCTGCGGCCCGTGATGCGGACATCGGTATCGGGACGAAATCCGACGGAAACGGCTGCGGAACGGCATCCGACGGCTCGACCGCGGCGCCGGCTCTCAAGGGAATCCCGGGCCTTTTGGCGGCATCGCCGACGGCAATCGCGGCCGCCACTTGGGACCGCAAATCGTCGGTGGATTTGTTGAACAACGCCAGCGCGGCTTCCAATCGTAGGCGGAAATCGTGCAAATGGTCGCTGTCGTACACGACGCCGGTGACCTTCTGGCGGTTGCTGACCTGGATGGCTGTCCAAGGACGATCGGTGTAGTGCTGGATCGCCACCAGTTTGGAAAAGGCCCACTCGACGGTGCGCTGTGATCCCAGAAAGACGACGCGGGTGGTGGTGATGACCACAGCACCGGTGTCGATCTCGGTTTGCGTCTCCGTTCCTTGGACGTACGTTCCACGGTTCTCGCCAAGCCGGTACCTCAGACCGGTGCCACCAAGCGGGATCGAAAATCCCTGCGACCGGCCTTGGTAATGGCCGGCGCCGCGGCGCGGTTCAAACAATCCGCCGCCATTGAACACGTACACCGACTTTTCCCGCGGTTTCAACATCAGGGGCACCTGCTCGGGCCCGCCGCCCTCCGGGCCGCCGCCATGGTCGAGCAGGAACAGCAGGTCACCCAACTCCTTGTCGCGCTCCGCCGAGCGTGCAGCCGCCGCCGCGTGGTCTCTGGCCGCCTTTTCCAGCCGGTGCTTCTCGAACATGGCCCTACCTCAGCGTGTTCGGCTGCCGGCAATCTACTCCGCGTCCCCGAAGGCCCGCGGGACAACGGCGGGCGTGCTATTTCGAGCCGGGGACGAAGAAGTCGACGGCCAACTCGACCGGCCCGATGAGCACCAGGCGGTGCGGTGCGTCCGGAGGGATCGGCTGGCTATCACCGGCGCCAAGGACCCGGTCAAGGGGCGGCTCGACCTCCATCGTGAAACGCACCTCCCCGGTCACGACCCGCAGACATCCCCAGACCCCGGAGGCGACGCGGTGAACCCGCCGGAGGCCGTCGGGCAGTGTTTCGGCATCGAAGGGGCCAGCCGTCCGGTGCCGGAGCAACCCGTCGGGCATTTCCGCCCGGTCACAGAGCGAGCAGTCGATGGCGGTTCCGAGCCGTTCGCGGCGCCCGGATTGGCTGAGGACCCACTGCCGGTCCCAGAACGGCGGCCGGTGCCGCACGTGCTGGTTGTGGAGGCACGACAACTCGGCGACCCAGTCTCCCTCGTCGTCCTGGTGGAACCCGGAGATCAGCCTGCGCATCGGCCGTCACCTCCTTTGCAACCGGGTCGACGTCGAGGCACGCGCCGCCATGCTCACGCGTCGACCGTACGCCGCCAGGTGCGGCCTGTCCGAAGCGATCAGGAGATGCTTGTCAGATCTACGGAGCCGGTGCCGGCTGCGCCTCGTCGAGCCCTCCCGGCGGGGGCGGCTCCTCCCGGTCGTCCTGCCGGTCCTGGAACACCCACACCATGACCGAGCAGACCACCAACATTGCCGTCCCGCCAATCATGGCGGCACCGAACCCGGAGGAAAACGTGGCCTTGACCGCCGAGATCACGGCGCCCGCCTGGGCGGGCGAGAGGTGCGCACGAGGGTTGGTGACCGCCAGCAGGGCGTCGGTCACCGAGCGATGGGCGTCGGCCGCCACCGCCGCAGGCAGGCCAGCGGGGAGCCGGCTGCCCACCGCGCCCCGGTAGGCGGTGTTGAGAATGCTGCCGAGGACGGCGATGCCGAGGGCCCCGCCGACTTCTCGGGACACGTCGTTGACGGCCGAGCCGACACCGGCCTTGGCGTTGCGCACCGAGGTCATGATCAGGGTGGTCGAGGGCGCAGTCGTCTGGCCGATGCCCAGGCCGACCAGCATCTCGGCGGGAACGATCAGCGCCAGCGGGGTTGTCGTGTGGGCCGTGGCCAGCACTGCCAGCCCGGTTGCGGTGAACATCAGGCCCGAGCCGACCACCGCCCGGGGCCCGAAGCGGCGCACGAAGCGGGCCGACAGCGGCGCCCCGACCATCGACAGCAGCCCGATCGGCACCTGGACCACCGCCGCCTTGAACGGGGCGTAGCCCTTGGCCAGTTCCAGGTACTGGGCGAAGATGAAGAACAGTCCGAACAGGGCGAAGTACTGCAGCGCGATGGTGCCCGACCCGATGGCGAAGGCCCGGATGGCAAAGAGGCGGACGTCGAGCATGGGATCGCTGGTGTGCAACTCCCAGGCGACGAAGCCCACCAACAACGCCACGCCGAGGGCAATGGCGAACAGGATCGGCAACTTGAGCCAGCCGGTCTCGGGCCCATCGATCACCCCGTAGAGGAGGGAGAACAACCCCCCCACCACCAAGACGACGCCGATCGGGTCGATCACGGTGTCCTCGGGGTCCTTGGAGTTGGGGACCAACCACAGCCCCACCACCAACGCCAGCAACGCGATCGGGACGTTGATGAAGAACGCCGAGCCCCAGTAGAAGTGGTCCAACAGGTAGCCGGATGCGAGTGGGCCGAGCACCCCGCCGAAGCCCGCGAAGCCGGCCCAGATGGCGATCGCCTTGCCCCGTTCGGCGGCCGGGAACACGTTGGTGAGCACCGACAGCGTGCCCGGCATCACGAACGCCGCTCCCACCCCCATCACCGCCCGGCAGGCGATCACCTGCCAGTTGGCGTCGGCGGCCATGGCGACCAGCGACCCGCTGGCCATGATCACCAGGCCCAGCTGGAGGGCCGATTTGCGGCCGTAGCGGTCGGCCAGCGCCCCCGCCGGCAAGAGCAGGGCGGCAAAGACCAGCCCGTAGGCATCGACGATCCACTGCAGGCTGCTGTTGCTGGAGTTGAGCGCCTTCTGGAGGACCGGCAGGTTGACGTTCAGGGACGAGACGTTGGCGACGATCAGCACCAGGCTGAGGCACAAGCAGGCGAGCGTCCACCAGCGCTCTCGGTAAACGCGGTCGTCGTCGCTTCCCGTCATCGGATGAACATCCTGCTTCACAGACCGGTCCACGCAAACCACCAAACCACCTCCAGCCGGCTTTAGGAAGATGAGGCCGACACGAGTACTGACAACCCCTCCCTGGGGAACTGGGCGCCATACTTGGGGCGGTGCCGGGCCAGAGCGATGTCCCGGTGCGGGACGGTGCGTGGCGATGGCGAGGCCTTTTCCATCCTCATCAGAGGAGCGACGAGCCCGGATCGTGGCGCGCATCCGGGCCATCCCGCCGGGATTTGTGCGCACCTACGGCGACATCGACCCGGCCGCGCCCCGCCTGGTCGGCCTGGTGCTGGCCACCACCGAGGAGCATCTGCCCTGGCACCGGGTGGTGCGTGCCGACGGCAGCGTGGCCAAGGGGCGGCGCCAGCTGGAGTTGCTGCGCCGGGAGGGGGTAGCGGTACGGGGGAGCCGGGTCGACTTGGCCGACGCCCGGCTGCCGGGGTGACCCTGGCGGGGATCTGGCGTCGCTGGTGATCGAGGCGGTGGTGTTCGACCTCGACGGTGTGCTGATCGACTCCGAGGAGCTGTGGGACGCGGCCCGGCGGGGGGTGGTGTCGGCGCAGGGCGGGCGTTGGCGGGAGGAGGCGACCAGGGCCATGCAGGGCATGAGCGCGCCAGAGTGGGGCCGCTACCTGCAGGAGTCGCTCGGGGTCGACCTCCCGGTTGATCGGATCGTGTCGCTGGTGGTCGAGGTGCTGCTCGATGGCTACCGGCGCAACCTGCCGCTGCTATCGGGGGCGGTGGCGGCGGTGCGCCGGATGGGGCGGCGCTGGCCGCTCGGACTGGCGTCGTCGGCCAATCGGGTGGTGATCGACGCCGTGCTTCCGGCGGCGGAGTTCAGCGACGCCTTTGCGGCGACGGTGTCCTCCGAGGAGGTGGCCCGGGGGAAGCCGGCGCCGGACGTCTACCTCGAGGCGGCACGCCGGCTCGGGGTACCCCCGGCGGCATGCGCCGCGGTCGAGGACTCGGCGAACGGGATCCGCTCAGCGACTGCGGCAGGGATGGCCGTTGTCGCCGTGCCGAACCGCCAGTACCCGCCGGGTGGGGACGCGCTGGCGAAGGCGGCCGTGGTACTCGACGGGCTGGATGGGCTGACGGAGGACGTCATCGAGGGGCTCGAAGGCGGCGAGGCGTTCAGCTAGGCGACGGCGAAGGCGAAGCGCGTGGCGACGCGGGCCGGGTCAGGTCCGCACGACGGTTGCGATCACGTGCGGGGCGACCGGCCGGTCGATGATCGCCAGCTCGAAGTGGAATCGCCGCTGCTCGGTGATCCCGAAACCGGCCGCCTCGATCGCGGCCATGGTGTCGCGGTTGGGATGGCAGCCTCCGAAGAGCATCGGCCAGATCCAATCCGCACGGTCCTGAAGGCGGGCCAGCTTGGCGTTGTCGGCGCGGACGTGTTCGTACACCCGGAGTTCGCCGCCGGGACGGAGGACCCGGTGCAACTCGGCGAGTGCGCTCTTCTGGTCGGGCACCGAACACAACACCTGTGAGACGACCCCGGCGTCGAAGCCGCCATCCTCCAAGGGGAGGTGCTCGGCGGCGCCGTCGACGACCGTGACGTGCCCCGGCGCGTCGGCTGCGGCCTGACGGGCCTTGGCCCGCAGGTACGGTTCGGGTTCCACGGCCACCACCTCGGTGACCTCAGATGGGTAATAGGCGCAGTTGAGACCGCTGCCGGCACCGACCTCGACAACACGGCCGGCCAGCCCCGCAAGGGCCTCCCGGCGCTGCTCTGCAGGGCCCGCCGTCTCCCTGCGGGCCGCGGTGGCCGCGAAGAAGCGAGCGAAGACGGGATGGGAGCATCGAGGCGCCACGCAGGTTCCAGCATAGAAAGGTGCCGCCGGGCCGCGATCACCCGTGAGCGCCTAGGAGTACGCCACCGGCGCCGGATAGCGGGCGGGACTGGCGGGGTGACCCGAATACCTACCGTATGGAGCCAGGTATTCGGGTCACCCCTATGGGGAAGGCCTCGCTGAGCTCAGGACGACGCGCCAGAACCCGCCATGGGGAAGTCGACCATGATCATCCACGGCGTGCCGAAAGAGTCGGTGCACATGCCGAAGGCAGGCGAGAAAAAGGTGTCACTGATAGGCATCTGCACCTGGCCGCCGTCAGCCAGGGCGTCGAAGACCCGCTTGGCCTCGCCGGCGTCGTCGAGCGCCAGGTTCACGCACATTCCGTGCACATCACCCTTGAAGCCGCCCGAGGGGTCGTCGGCACCGAGCAGCAGACCGGCGCTGGTCGTCAGGGCGGCGTGCATGACAGCGTCGGGATTGGAGCCGGGGGGCGCCGAATCAGGGGGCATGTCGGACATCCCGAGGACCACCAGCTCACCGCCGAGGACCTCTTGGTACCGGGTGAAGGCAGCCCGGCAGTTGCCAGCGAACGCCAGGTAGGGGCGGATTGCCATCGGAGGACGCTCCTTTCGAGAGGGGAGGCATTTTCCATCCTCTACCACCTCGGCGGGAAACGCCAGGGGATGCGATCCTTGACGGCGTGCAGACGGTCTACGAAGCGGCGGGCGGACTCGGCGGGATGCAGCGGCTGGCCGGCGCCTGGCACGAGCGAGTGATGGCGGACGAGGTGGTCAGCCACGCCTTCAGCCACGGGTACCAGCCGGACCACACCGAGCGGCTGGCGGCGTACTGGGGCGAGGCGCTGGGCGGCCCCGCCGCCTACTCGGACCGCTATGGAGACGAGACGTCGGTGGTGCGCATCCACAGCGGCAACGGCACCCACGAGGAGATGGACCAGCGGGCCATCGCGTGCTTCGACCAGGCCTTGGTCGACGTGGGGCTGGCCGGCGAGGAACGGCTACGGCAGGTCCTGCACGACTACTTCGCCTGGGCGACGACGACCGCCATGGCCCAGTACCACCGCTCGGCGGACGACGTGCCCGAGGGGCTCGCCTTGCCTCGGTGGTCGTGGGACGGGCTGGTCGGCGCCGGCTGAGCGGGGCGACAACGGGCGGCGCCAGCGCCGCCCTCCGCCACCGTTTGCGGCGCCTAATCGAACGGCTCGAAATCCTTCGCCGAGGGGTTGTCGCTCGGATGGGAAGGCCGCAGGTTGCGGATTCGTTGCCAGGCTGCGGCGAGGTCACGGCCCGCCCGATAGATGGGCTCGTGGCCGCCGTTCCCGTCGCCAACGCCGTCGCCGACGACAACGAGTAGGCCCCTGTCGGCGAGGAGCTTGAGGTCACGGCTGGCGGTCTGCTCGGTGATCTCGGCGCCTTCCAGCTCGGCGACGATCGAGCGATAGGTGGCGTTGCGGACCCGGAATCCTCGGGCGGCGTCGGTCATGCAGGTGAGGGCTCGCTGCGGCACGCCGCAACGGGCGGCCAGCGCGGCACAGGCGTCCCAGAGCTTCTCGGATTCTTCGGCCCGCTGAAGCAGCGTCCAAGTCTGGCGGTGGTGGGCGGTGATGCAGAACCGGACCCATTGGTCGGCGTCCCGCTCGGGGTGCCAGGCGCCACCGCCGACGTCGGCGAGCACCGCGAAGTAGGCCTTGCAGTTCGTTCCGAGGTACTCCTCGATGCTCGCGAACTCCGGGGCGAGGACGTTTTGGTGGGCCAGGACGAGGGTCTGGAGGCAACGGGCCAGGCGGCCGTTACCTTCGTGGAACGGGTGGATCATGGCCACGTTGAGATGCGCCATGGCCGCTTGAACCACGACCGGAGTGGCCGCGCCCGACTCGAGGGTGCGGAGCAGCTCGGCGACGAGCTTGGGCACCAGCTTCTCCGAAGGTGCCTCGTACAGGACCTTCCCGTCCACCTCCCGGCGGACCCAGGTGGGGCCGGGGCGCCACCGACCAGGGTTCTTGCAGAACTGCTGGCGCATCATGACGAAATGCAGTGATCGGATCAGGCGCTCGTCGATGTTGATCACATCGTCCTTGGCGACGTGGCGGACGTACGCCACGGCGTCCCGGTACCCGACCAGGACGGTCTGGGTTTCGCTGTCGGCGTCGAGAGGGTCGTTCCCTTGGACGACGGCCGCCACATCGTCCAGGCGGGCCTCGTAGCCCTCGATGCTCGTCGACCCCTGGATGGCGCGCACCGTGGTCAGGCGCTTCAGGCCATCGGCCCACCGCTTCCGGGCCGGGAGCTTCGAAGCCAGGAGTCCCTGGAGCCGCTCCACCTCGGCAAGTCCGCGGAGAGTGTCCTCCCCGAGTTCGGGACTGCAGAAGATCACTCTGGCCACCGTAGTAACAACAGCCCCACCGGTGGCTGTTTATCGGCCGCGAGCCCATAGATGGTTCTAGAGTTGTTAGACAGTTATAAGGCAGGAGGTATAAGTACATAAACTTCGTATACGCTTGTCGTCGTGGATCCGGTCCGCAACCCGTACAGTCCCGGCGCTGGGACGCGGCCACCTGCGCTGGTAGGGCGGGACGCCGAGATCGCGGCGATGGACGTAGCGCTGCAGCGGCTGCGCCTGGGCCGAGACGGGCGCAGCCAGATGCTGACGGGTCTGCGCGGCGTCGGAAAGACGGTGATGCTCAACGAGTTCGAGCTCCTGGCGAGCGGGCGTGGCTTCTTCCACGAACACATCGAGGTCGCCGAGGACGGCGATCTCACGCCGCGCCTGGCGGCCGCCTTTCGGCGGATCCTTCTGTCGATGGATGCCCGCAAGCGCATCGGCGAGCGAGGCCGCCGTGCACTCGGGGTGCTCAAAGCGTTCACCATCCGCCTTCCCGGCGGCCAGGAGTTCGGCATCGATGTCGACGCAGTTCACGGCCCGGCGGATTCAGGTGACCTGGCAACGGACCTTTCCGGCCTGTTCGTGGAACTCGGGGAAGTCGCCAGGGATCACGACACCGGCGCCATCTTTACCGTCGATGAGCTTCACTACGTGGCCTTGCCGACGCTCGAGGCCCTGGTCATGGGCCTGCACCGGGCGACCCAGCTGCGGTTGCCGATCACCATCGCCGGTGCCGGGCTGCCTTCCCTGGCGGCGCTCACCGGCGAGGCGAAGTCCTATGCCGAGCGGATCTTCACCTACCCGGTCATCGGATCACTGCCCGCCGACCAGGCCCGCGAGGCACTCATCCTGCCGGCGGCCGACGAGGGCGTCGGTTGGGAGGAGGGTGCGCTCGAACTCGTCCTCGAGGCGACGCAGGGTTACCCGTATTTCCTGCAGGAGTTCGGGAAGCAGGCCTGGGACGTCGCCGCCGGCCCGGGCGACATCACCGAGAACGACGTCGTTCGCAGCCTGCCCGTGGCAACGGCGGAGCTCGACGACGGGTTCTTCCGGGTACGCACCGGCCGTCTTGGCAATCCAGAACGGGCCTACCTTCGAGCCATGGCCGAGCTCGGCCCGGGGCCGGTCCGCTCCGGCGAGGTCGCCCGTCTCGTGGGCCGCAAGACGACCGCCCTGGGCCCGGTTCGTGAGGGGCTGATCAAGAAGGCGCTCTGCTACGCGCCTCGGTACGGCGAGATCGACTTCACCGTCCCCCTGTTCGGCGAGTTCCTGAAGCGCTGGCTGCCGACGGTCCCCCGGCCCGACTGACCGGCCCTTTACCGGCCTGACCGGCCCGCCTGACCGCTACTTATAGCGAAGCGGACATAAGTGGCTAAAGTCGGTACAACCGGGCCGCCGTCGGCGAGTCGGCGGTCCGAAGCAAACTTTGGGTACATGGTGACCATCGACGGAAACACGCGGGACCGTGCTGGGCGAGCGCGTCGCCCCCATCGGCGGCCGGGCGCGCTGGCCGCATGCATTGCCGCGGTACTCGCACTCGTGGCGGGCTGTTCGAAGGGAGGGCGCGCGTCGGTCGGCGGACCGACGGTCCCTACGGCCACGACCACAGTCCCAAGCACCACTACCGCGACTGCGCCGCCCACCACGGCGGTCCCGACCACCATGACGACAACCCGTTCCGGGGCAGGACCGTGCGGCACCGCAGCGACAGCCCCGACCTACCGCCACGTCATCTGGATCTGGATGGAAAACCACAGCTACAGCTCGATCATCGGCACCGGCGGTGCCCCCTACATCAACAGCCTGGCCAAGCAATGCGGCGTGGCCTCCAACTACCACAACATCTCCCACCCGAGCCTGCCGAACTACGTGGCTGCGGTGACCGGGCTGAGCCTCGCAGGGCTGGCCAACTTCAGCGGCGACTGCGGCCCGTCCTCCAGCTGCAGCACCACCTCCGACAGCATCTTCGGCCAGGGCGAGACGTGGAAGGCCTACGAGGAGTCCATGCCCACCACCTGCGGCCGGTCGGATTCCGGCAACTACGCGGTCCGCCACAACCCACCCGTCTACCTGACCTCGCTGAGCGGCTGCGCCATCGACGACGTGCCGTATCCGCAGCTGGCGGCCGATCTGGCGGCCAACACCCTGCCGGCATTTGCCTTCGTGACACCCAACTTGGTCGACGACATGCATGACGGGACCATCGCCGAGGGTGACGGGTGGCTGGCCCAGAACCTGGGGGACATCTTCCAGAGCCCGGCCTACCGCAGCGGCACCACGGCGGTGTTCGTCACCTGGGACGAGGGCGAGGGCGGCAGCAGCAGCGACTGCGCCGCCAACACGACCGACGTCGGTTGCCACGTGGCAGCGTTGGTGGCCAGCCCATCGACTATGCCAGGAACAACCTCGGGTGCGGTGTTCAACCACTACTCGCTGCTCGGGACGACCGAGGAGTTGCTCGGGCTGCCAAGGTTGGGACAGGCGGCGAGCCAGACCACCATGACGGGAGCGTTCAACCTGTAGTCGGGGTGGAGCTCTGGCCTGCCTTTCCCCGGATGCAGGCTGGTCGCAAACGCCGCCGGCCCATAGCGGGCGACTACCGGGTGACCGAGTTCGACCGGCCCAACCGGCTGGCGTTCGTGGTCATCGCGGGACTGGGCCGGCGTGCCCTCGGCTCCCCGAGGCATTCAGGACCGCCGAACCGGCAGCCGCCACCAATCGCCATCGGGGTCCACAATGGCCCGGCTGCTGCGCAGAAGCTGGTCGTCGCAAGCGATCCAGTCGACCAGGAAAATGCCGTAGGACTCGGCGATCGAGCGGGCCTTGGCGAAGCGAATCGTCACCTCGGGAGGAGGCGGGCCCTGCTGCACGGGCTCGTCGCAGAAGGCGACCGCGAGCGCGGCACCGCGACCGAGGTATTCGATGCACAAAGGCAACGCCTTCTCCGGTGGGTCGGTGCGCGGCGTGTGCGCCATACCGAGGAGGCGGCATCGGCGGTCGGCAAAGGCCACGACCAGCCGGCGCGGACCGAAGGCCCGCTGGTCGAAAGCAATCGACCAGCAGTCCTTGCGCAGGTTGGTCCTGTCCTTGGCGGTGGGCATGACGCCCTCGACAACAGTGAATTCGTTGTTCATACCCGTCCCTATGCCACGGACCGCAACGGTGCTCCAGCGCTCGCCCCGAGCCAACCGGGCGGGCGGCCCGCCAGGCCGCCCGGACCTAGGCAGCGGTGAAGATCAGGTGCAGCCCGACGAACAAAAGCACGACCCAGAAGACGATCCAGAGCGCCATCACGACGATTGCGGCCACCCCTGCGGTGCGGAAACCGCTCCACGACGATCCGAGATAGCTCGGTCGCGGCGCCCAGGCGGACCGTCGTTCGAGGATCGAGCGCCCCGGCGATGGTGATGCGGGAGCTGATCCGGATGGCATCCGGGCCCTCGACGTCGTCCCGAACCCCTCATGGGTGGGCAGCAAGCCCATGCGGGAAACTATGAAGGTGATCGCCAACCCGACGAGGGCGCAGGGCACGACGATGAACACGAGCTGGATCACGGCAGGCCGGTCGCTGTCGTCTGCAGGCGCGGCGCGACGGAACTGGGCGGCGTACTACTCGGCGGAGCGGGCGTCGTCATATGAAAACCTGCCGGGGCCACGATACGCCCCTCGTACCCACTGCGCGGCTGCGCGGAACCATTCTCGACGGGGGGACAGGAGGCGGGATGGGCGACGCTTTTTCCCACCCGATTTTCACGACGGGTAGGGTCCGGCGGGCATGGCGACACGGTGGCCATTTCTCGACTGGCCGACGCCGATCGCCCTGGCCCACCGCGGCGGGGCGGCGGAGCACCCGGAGAACACCATGGTCGGCTTCGAGGCGGCGGTCCGCCTCGGGTATCAGTACCTCGAGACTGACGTCCACGCAACCGCCGACGGGGTGCTGGTCGCCTTCCACGACGACGACCTGTCGCCGGTGTCGGACCGGGCGGGCCTGATCTCCGCGTTGCCCTACGCGGAGGTGCGCCGGGCCCGGGTCGGGGGCGAGCCGATCCCGTTGCTGGCCGACGTGCTCGGCACCTGGCCCAACATCCGGGTCAACCTGGACGCCAAGCACGACCACTGCGTCGACGGGCTGGTCGAGGCGGTCGGGAGCGCCGGGGCGTGGGACCGGGTGTGCCTCGGGTCGTTTTCCGGGCGGCGGGTGCGGCGGTTGCGTCAACTGGCGGCGGGGCGGGCCTGCACCTGGATGGGGCCGTCCGAGATCGGGCGGCTGCGGCTGGCGACCTGGCTACGCCGGTTGCCCGGGGACTTCGCCCCCGCGGCCCAGGTACCGCCGGGCTGGGGCCGGTACCGACTGGTCGACCGGACGTTCGTGGCCGGTGCCCACGCTCGTGGGATCGCGGTGCACGTGTGGACCATCAACGACCGCAACGAGATGGAGGCATTGCTCGACCTCGGCGTGGACGGGATCTTCACGGACCGCCCGACACTTTTGAAGGAAGTCTTGACCCGCCGGGGGCAGTGGACAGAGCGTCTCAGAGAGTGAAAAAGTCCGCGTATCGTCGGTCTGTCACCGGCGAAAGGAGACCCCCCTTGTCCGAGCCAACCGAATATCCACCGGGAACCCCGTCCTGGGTTGACCTGGGAACTCCCGACACCGAGGTCGCTGCCGCCTTCTACGGAGCCGTCTTCGGGTGGTCGGCCGACATGGACCCCCGGCCCGAAGCGGGCGGCTACGGGATGTTCACCCTCGAGGGAAAGAACGTGGCCGGCATCGGCCCGCAGATGAACAAGGACATGCCTCCGTACTGGACCACGTACGTGACCGTCACCGACGTCGCCGACACCCTGGCCAAGGTGAAGGAGGCCGGGGGCAACGTGATCATGGGCCCGATCGACGTCTTCGACGCTGGCGTTATGGGGGTCCTCCAGGACCCCAACGGGACGTTCCTCTCCATCTGGCAACCTAAGGCCCACATCGGCGCCCAGCTGATCAACCAGCCGAACACCTTCGCGTGGTGCGAGTTGGCGACCGGCGACCTGGCCGCGGCCCAGAAGTTCTACCAGGCGGTGTTCGGGTGGGGCCTGGAGCCCCATGCCAGCAGCGACCGCGCCGCCATTTTCACTGTCGGCGACCGGGTGACGTGCGGGGCGCATACGGCTGGGCCGGGAGAGTTTCCGGCGTGGTCGGTGTGGTTCGCAGTGGATGACTGCGACACCGCCGCTGCCCGCGCCACCGAGGTCGGCGGGTCGGTCATCATGCCCCCGACCGACATGGACTTCGGGCGAGGGGCCGTGCTGGCCGACCCGCACGGGGCCGTGTTCGGCATCGGGAAGATGGGGCCAGCGGCACAGGCCACGGTCTCGTAGACGATCCCGGGGCGGAGCGACATGGAGGAGGGCGAGGCCGCCGGGGCCGGACGCGGGTCTGGGGCCGAACGCGGGTCTGGGGCCGGGGCGCACGCTGCCGGGGCGCACGCTGCCGGGGGCGCCGAGACGCCTCGGACGGCACCCCCCGACCCGCCGGCCGACTACTTCGCCGTCAACCGAGCCAGCTGGGACGAGCGGGCGCCGGCCCACGTCCGCTCTCCCGACTACGCCGTCGACCGCTTCCTCGCCGACCCCACGTTCCTGAGCCAGGTGGTGAGCTTCGACCTGCCACGACTGGGCGACATCGGGGGGCTCCGAGGCGTGCACCTCCAGTGCCACATCGGCACCGACACCATCTCCCTGGCCCGCCTCGGTGCCCAAATGACCGGGCTGGACTTCTCCCCTCCCGCCGTCGACGAGGCCCGCCGGCTGGCCACTGGGTGCGGTGCCGGAGCGGAATTCGTCGTGGCAGAGGTGTACGACGCCGTCTCGGTCCTTGGAGGAGGCCGCTTCGACCTGGTGTACACCGGCGTCGGAGCGCTCTGCTGGTTGCCCGACATGGACCGGTGGGCGTCAGTCGTGGCCACGCTGCTGGCACCGGGTGGGCGATTGTTCGTGCGGGAGGGTCATCCAATGATCTGGTCGATCGACGACACCCGCACGGGTGACGACCTGCTTGTCGTCGATTTCCCCTACTTCGAGCGCGCCCAGCCCCTGAAGTGGGACGACGGCGGCACCTACGTCGAGACTGACGCCGTGTTCGAGCACACCACCTCCTACTCCTGGAGCCACGGCCTTGGCGAAGTGGTGACCGCGGTGCTCCAGCAAGGCCTGGTCCTCACCGGCCTCGAGGAACACGACAGTGTTCCGTGGAATGCGCTCCCCGGGCGCATGGAGAAGTTCGACAACGGCGAATACCGCCTCTCTGACCGGCCGTGGCGGCTGGCCCACAGTTACACGCTGCAGGCAAGGAAGCCCTAGCAGAGCGGGCGCGGTGGAGCACGAACCGCCGTGGTTCCACTGATCTGCGGCAGTGGCCTCCGCATTTCCGGGGTGGCACCGATTTCCCGTCTATAGCGCGGGTAATCGGTGCCAGTGAAACCGTCGTCGCGGTCAGGCGGCGTGGGTGAAGTTGAGGAGGAACTCCAGGGTTCCCGAGTTGCCGACGGTGGCCGGGCCGCCGCTCGGGTTGTCGATGTTCCAGTCCGAGAAGGTGATGGGGATGGAACCCTGCACCTGGATCTGCGAGCCGTTGCGCTGGGCCTTGACCGTGAAGGTTTCCGAGTGGGTCACCCCGTGGAGGGTGAGATTCCCGGTGGCCTGCTCACTGACCTGGACGCCGTTGTCGGGCAGGGTGTTGAAATTGACTGGCTGCGCCAGCTTGAACGTCGAGGTCGGGAAGTTGGCGGTGTCCATGATCCGGCCCTGGAACTGCTGGTCGCGTTCGGAGCGGTCGCTGGTCACCTTCGTCAGATCGACGGTGAAGCTGCCCGCCGTGACCGTCGTCCCCGAGATGGTGATGCTGCCTGTGACCGCAGAGGTGCGGCCCACCGCGGTATTGGCCACGCCGAACAGGCTCTCCTGGACCCGGTAACCGGCTGTCGAGCCGCTGGCGACGTTCCAGGTGCCGTCGGCGTTGAAGGTGCTGCTCGCGCTACTGGCATTCGCGCTGCTGTCAGAAGTTGACGAGGTGCCACCGACGACGGTCGTGCTGGTCACGGTCGGCAGGGTCAGCGCGGACTTCGATCCCCCCTCCACCGCACGGATGGCGATGTAGCCGCCCACCACGACCACCACCACGATAACCACCGCCGCAACGATCCATCGGTTCCGGTTCATCCGAAAGGTTCCTCCTCCGTACTGCTCGTCTCGTCCCGCAGCCTCACCGCGCTCGTCCACAGGTTGGCCCTGACATCTCTGCCCCGGCTGCGAAATGGCTCAGAACTGGCTGAGCGCTCTGATCACTGCGTTTGACCCCCGGGCCAACCCGGGCCCCCGGCGCCACCCGGCCCACCCGGGCCACCCGGGCCACCCGGACCCGTTCCATCTCCCGTCACGTTGTAGTCCTACGTAGGAGCCCGCTGATCGGTTTGCGCTTGTAGTCCTACGCGGGGGCCGGCGGATCGGTTCGCGCTCGACTTTCTGGGAAACTGACGTCGCCAGAACGCGCTATAACGCGTTCTGGCG
>JBOGGN010000308.1:0-4871 GCA_050744165.1 Acidimicrobiales bacterium
GCCCATGACTCCATCTGCGCCTGCTCCCACGACCAGGTGGCGGCTGCCGTCCTGCACCGCTACGCCGAGGCGGGCACCATCGCAGAGGTACTGCGCCGCCGGGCCCTGGCCGCCGCCGCCGCCCTCCTGCCCCCCGGGCCGGTCGTTCTCAACCCGTCCGCCCACTCCGGCGGCGGCGCCGTCGAAGTCGTCGTCGAGGGCGACGCGCCCATCCGCGGCAGCCAGCTCGTCGAACTGCAACCGGCGGCCACCGGGGAGCTGTCCGGCACCGGCGCCGACCTCGGCCACCTCCTCAGCCGCCTCGCCGCCGACGGCTTTCGCCCACAGGAGGACGTGGTCCTCGCCGAGGACGCAGCCGGCGCCTTGACGCTGCGCTTCACGACCACCTGGGACCACCGCTCGGCCGGCCTCACCGGTGCGTCGGTCCTGGCCGAGGCCGAGGCCCGAACGGCGGCCCGCCCCGACCAGCCTCTGCGCATCGTCGCCCACCGCCCCGCCTGGCAGCGGGTAGCGGTTCGGGCCGACGGCGTCCTTAGCTATGGCTGGTCCCGGTGGCAGCCAGGGGAATCCGAGGTGCCTCCGGTCAAAACCATCTGGGAAAAGGCGCCGCCCCACCCGCCGACCGCCCCTCGGGCGGTAACGATCGACAACGGCGCGCTCACCGTCACCGTCGACCCGGGCGACGCCACCTGGACGCTGGCGCCGCGAGGCCGGGCGCCGGTCTCGGGGCTCGGCCGGCTGGTGGACGGCGGCGACGCCGGCGACACCTACAACTACTCCCCGCCGGCCCACGACCGCGCTGTCGACCGCCCGGAATCGGTCACGATCGAGGTGGTCGAGCCGGGGCCGGTGCGGGCCGTGGTCCGGGTCACGGCTCGCTACCGCTGGCCGCAACGGCTCGAGGGCGACGCCCGGGTGGGCGAGGTACCCGTCGACGTCGTGACCGCCCTGGAACTGCGGGCGGGCGAGGAGGTTCTCCGGGTGACGACGTCGTTCGACAACCGCTCGCGCGACCACCGGCTGCGGGCCTGGTTTCCGCTCCCGGCGGCGGCCGAGGTGTCGCGAGCCGAGTGCGCCTTCGCCGTCGTCGAGCGCGGCCTCACGGCCGAAGGTGGTCCCCACGAGTTCGGGTTGCCAACCTTTCCGTCGCGGCGGTTCGTGTCGGCCGGCGGCCTGACCGTGCTCCACGAAGGCCTACTGGAGTACCAGTTAGAGGACGGCGGAAGGGCGCTGGCCCTGACCCTCCTGCGGGCCACCGGGATCCTGTCGCAGGCCGTCATGGCCTACCGGAACAACTCGGCGGGGCCTCAGATGCCCCTCGAAGGCCCGCAGATGTCGGGCCCGGTGGCGATGCGCTACGCCGTGCACTACGGCGACAGCGACCCGTACCGCTTGAGCGATCAGGTCTGGGTGCCCCTCGAAGTTGTCTACGGGTCCGCCTACGCGGCGCCCGAGCGGGGCAGCCTCCTTCAGGTCGAGGGTGGGGAAGTCTCTGCCCTGCAACGCGTCGATGGGCAGCTGGAGCTGCGGGTGTTCAATCCCTCTGCCGAGCCAGCCACCGTCAGCGTGGTGGGTCGCTCGGGCACCCTCGTCGACCTTCGTGGCACCCGCCAGGAACGCTTCGACGGTTCCTTTGGGCTGCGGCCCTGGGCGATCGCCACCGCCCGCCTCGATCCGTGACGAAGCCACCGGCGCTGGAATTCGACCACGTTTAGGTGGTGAGGGGCTCGAGCCTGGTGCTGCGCGGGGTCTCTTGGGTTGTGGGGCCGGGCGACCGGTGGGCGCTGCTCGGGCCCAACGGGTCGGGGAAGACGACCATGCTGCAACTGGCGTCGGGCTATCTCCACCCCACCCGGGGTTCGGTTTCCATCCTCGGTCACCGCCTCGGGCACGTCGACGTCCGCCGGCTTCGGGAGCGCATCGGGGTCGTCAGCGCCGCCGTGGCCAAGATGTTGATGCCGTCGGTGACCGCCCGGGACGTGGTCATGAGCGCCCGTCACGCCGCCCTCGAACCGTGGTGGCACGAGTACACCGAAGGCGACCGGCAGCGGGCCTACGACCTGCTGGCTCGGGCGGGCTTTGCCGCCGTGGCCGACCGGCCCTTCGGCGTGCTCTCCGAGGGCGAGCGACAGCAGGTCCTCTTGGCTCGCACCCTTATGGCCGATCCCGCCCTTCTGCTCCTCGATGAGCCGGCCGCGGGCCTCGACATCGCGGGCCGGGAGCGCCTCGTGGCCCGCTTGGCGCAGCTGGCCAGAGATCCCGGCTCACCGCCGATGGTCCTGGTCACGCACCACGTCGAGGAGGTGCCGGCCCATTTTTCCCACCTGCTTTTGCTCCGCGAGGGCGAGGTGGTGACCGCCGGGCCGATTGGCACGGTGCTGACGTCGGCCAACCTGTCGGCGTGCTTCGGCCTGGGGCTGGCTGTCGAGGGGGCCGAGGGCCGGTGGGTGTGCCGAGCCTCATAGGGACTGAGGGCCGGTCCCAGGGGGGATCGGGCGGCGACCGTCGTTGGCAGTGGCGGCGGCGGCACCGGTACGCTTGGGGACGGACCAGGAACTTGGGGCGTGGCAGTGTCGCCGCACCCGGAAGGCCACCCGACCGACCGAGCCGTCGACACCACAGACAAAAACGAGGAACCCCAAATTGCCGGAGCAGATGAATATCCAGCGGGCCAGCCAGAATAACGGCAACCCGGGCCGGCCCATCATGTTGGCCATCGCCGGCGACAGCGCGGCCGGCAAGACCACCATCACCAAGGGGTTGGTGGCGGCGCTGGGACCGGAGCGGATCACCTCAGTCTGCGTGGACGACTACCACCGCTACGACCGCACCGAGCGCAAGTCGCTGCCGTTCACGCCCTTGCACCCGGTCTGGAACTACATCGAGATCATGGAGCAGCACCTGCAGTTGCTCAGCATGGGCCAGCCCATCTTGAAGCCGGTGTACAACCACCACGACGGCAGCCTGGGGCGCCCGGTGCTGGTAGAGCCACGGGAGTTCGTCATCATCGAGGGCCTGTTCCCGCTGTACACCAAGCTGTCCCGGGCATGCTTCGACATCACCGTGTACCTGGACCCGCCGGAGTTCGTGCGCCGAAGCTGGAAGGTCAAGCGCGACACCCAGAAGCGGGGCTACACCGAGGAGCAGGTGCTGGCCGACCTGGACAAACGGGAGCCGGAGTCCGAAGCGTTCATCCGGCCGCAGCGGTCCCACGCCGACATCGTCATCCGTTTCGCTCCCGTGGAGCTGCGTGGTGAGAGCGAGAAGGAGAAGCCCAGCGCCACCTTGATGCTGCGGCCCACCATTCCCCACCCCGATATCTCCAAGATCATCGGCGAGGACACCCGGGACGCGATGCACGTCAAGCTGCTGCGCGACGACGACGGCAAGCCCGTGGACGTCATCCATGTCCACGCCTACGCCGAGGAGTCCAAGACTCACGTCATCGAAGAGGCGATCTGGGACGAACTCGACACCCATGAGGTACTGCCCCAGACGCTGGGCCTGCTCGACGGCGACGCCCGCAACGAGGCGCTCGCCGTGGCCCAGCTGCTGCTCTTGTTCCACCTGGTCCAGGCGGCCGGGCAGCTCACGGTCACCGCGCGGCTGTCGTAGCGCCATAGGTCTCGGCAGCTCGCAGCCCGGCAGCGGCTACTCGACGTCCTCCGCGGTGTTGTCGACGTTGTCGGTTCGGCGCACCAGAACCAAGCCAATCACCAGCGCCAGCACCACCGCGGCATTGACACCCAACTCGATCTGAGCCTGGCGAAAGGCTGCGGAGCTCTCGGTGCCGACCACCAGCGACTCCTGTGCCCCGACACTCAAGATGTGACGGACAGCGGAGATGATTCCGATGATCAGAAACGGTTTGAGCTGAAAGCCGCCTTCCTCGAAATGGGCGACGACCGTCGTCAGGATCTCGAGGATAATGATGACGAAGAGAATCCCGTTGGTGACATCTGTTATGCGCGACGCAAAGGGCTCCTTCTTGGTGAAGAAGTTGGTCACCGCGTTGTAGAGAACGTAGGCGGCAACGCACACCAGGACCACGGCGACGACGAACTGAATAAGGTCTTCGGCCAGGTCCAGCGCCGCCAGAGGTCGTCTGGCGCGGCGGCGTTCACCCTCAGATGGTTTGCGGCTGCGGGTGATCCTGAAACGTGGGGTGTCGTCCGTCGATGTCGCCAAGGGAATCCTCGATCTTCCAGGGTCACTGATAGGGCCGGTTGACGATATATCGTCGTTCGCGGTGGGGGACGCTCGAGTGGTCACCATCGGCCATGACGGCCAAATCGGGCACCCCATCGGCCGGGAGGAAGCCCACCGGGCACCTGGGGTGCTCCATGTGGCGGTGTCGGTGCAGGTTGTCGACCACGACGGAACCTGGTTGCTGCAACGCCGGGCCGAGTCGAAACCCGCCTTTGCCGGCTGCTGGGCCAACTCCTGCTGCACCCATCCAGGCGTCGGCGAGGACCCCGCCCGGGCGGGCGTGCGCCGCTTGGGGGAGGAGCTCGGGCTGGTAGTCGACAGTCTGCAAACAGCCGGCGTCTTCGTCTACCGAGCGACCGACCCGGCGTCGGGGTTGGTCGAGCACGAGGTGGACCACGTTTTCGTGGCCGTCACGGATACGACGAGCGCGTCCATCGACGCCCGTGAGATCGCCGAGCTGGCTCGGCTTCCCTACCGGGAGGCGCTCCAGCTGGCCGCGTCACCGGGCGCGGCACCGTGGGCGGCGGAGGTCCTCCGGCGATCCTTCGAGGCCCTCAGCAAGTGATGAGCCTGGCGATCCATTTCGGTCGTTCCCAAAGCCGGGCGACAGCCCGGTCACTCCGAACTGACGTCGCCTGAGCGCGCTATAGCGCGTTCTGGCG
>JBOGGN010000309.1:0-2829 GCA_050744165.1 Acidimicrobiales bacterium
GAAGAGCGGCCGACGGTGCTGGGCGAAGGGCCGACCGTTGACCAGTGCTGATCCCGAGGTCGGATTGTCGAGGCCGAGGATCATCCGCAGCGTCGTCGACTTGCCGGCGCCGTTCGGTCCGAGGAACCCGGTGACCACGCCGGGATGGACCTCGAAGCTGAGATCGTTCACCGCGACGGTCTGGCCGTAGCGCTTGGTCAGCGCTCGTACCTCGATGCTCGGAGAGTTGGTAGCCATGGCCGGGGTTCCTTTCGGGCTGGGTGGTCGGGATCTGAGAGGGTGCCTTCGTGTTTAGCTAGCATACATAGCCAAAAAGCTAGAGTCAATAGCCAACATGGGCGGGCGGTGGAGGACACCGGACGCATCGTGTCGGCCGTCGGCCCCGACCAGTGGGCCGCGCCGACGGCGTGCGAACAGTGGGACGGGCGCACCCTGGCCAACCATCTCGTGGCCGGCAACCTGTGGGCCGCCGAGTTGTCCGCCGGGAGGACGATCGGTCAGGTCGGTGACGCACTCGACGGCGACGTCCTCGGCGGCGAACCGCCGGTGCTATCGCGCCTCAGCCGCCAAGGCGGCCGCCGCCTTCGAGTCGCCGGGCGCGCTCGATGCGCCCTGCGCCGTGTCGTACGGGCCGGTACCCGGCTCGGTCTACGCCGGGCACCGCATCGTCGACGTGGTCGTCCACGGGTGGGAGCTCGCCGTCGCCACCGACCAGGACAAGCGCCTCGAACCCAACCTGGTCGCCGCCTGTTCCGAGATCGTGGCGCCCCAGCTCGACGCGTTACGGGCCAGCGGCAGGTTCGGCTCCGCCGGCGACCCGCCACCCGGGGTAGACGAGCAGACCAGGCTCCTGGCCAGCCTCGGGCGTAACCCCTCCGCCGGCTCGACGGGCTGACGACGGCGACGGGCGGGCGTCACGGTGTGACACGGCGGCCCGAAGCAGTCGACCGCGGTGAAACATGATCGCTCCTCTACGCGGGTGGCGGCGCCGGCGGCGTCTTTTCCCACCTCTATGAGCGCTTCCACCCGAATCGTCACGAAAGGCTCTGGGAAAATGCCTCCCGCTTCCCGCCCTCGCCCCTCGGAAGGGGCAGCTACATGTGCATCCCGTGCATCCCCGGCGCCATGTGGCCTACCACCGAAGGCAGCAACGCGCTGGCTGCGCTTGGGGAGACGGCGACGGCGGCCGCGACCGCGATGAACACGATGCCTGCGATCCGGCCGATCGCCACCCCGGGGCCGACGAGTTTCTCGGCCAAGAGGACGGCGGCGACGGCGAACATCACCCACAGGTTCATCACCCCGAGGGCCAGCATGATGGCCATGAGCGTCCAGCAGCAGCCCATGCAATAGCCGGCGTGGTGGACCGAGACGCGCAGGTCCTTGGCGGGGCCGGTGACGTTGCCGTAACCGAGAAGCTGGGCGAGCGGGGAGCGGCAATGGCGAAGGCAGGCCGTCTTCAGCGGAGAGAGCTGGTAGATGCCGGCGACGGTCAGGACGACCACCGCCACGTAGCGCAGCGTGGTGACGGTGCTGGCATGGTCGACGACACGCAAGGCCACGTAAGCCGGCACGGCGGTGGCAGACCACACCAGCAGGTAACCGGCCACGAACAACAGCCACCGCGACCCCTGGCGGGTCGGGATGGTCCGGACGTAGAGCGAAGCGACCGGCGCCACCGCAGGGAGCATCATTGCGGCCATCATCAGCGCCCACATCCCGGTGAACGCCGGGAGTGCCAGGTTCATGGTGCCGGCGCCATTTCCCATGTGGCGAGCGATGGCGACGACGACCGCCCAGGCCAGCGCGGCCACCGACAGCGAGGCGATCGTCGTCGGTGAAATCCGCAGCGTCGGCCGCGTCGCCGCGACCGTCGGGGTGCTCACGCAGCCCAGGAGAACGGTGCCGTGAAGCCGCTGGTGCCCGTCTCGCCGAAGCTGATCCCGAACGCGTCGACGCGCGAGCGGGTCGCCGGCGCGACCGTCAAGGTGGCGGCCGCCGGATGGAAGACGTTGACCAGTTGCACGGCGTCCGTCAGGCCCCCCGCCCGGGAGACGGCGACTTCGACGTCGACGCGGTCCCCGAAGCGGACCGAGATGGTGTCGTCCTGCTGGTGCCACTCTGCCGGCACCTGCTCCACGCCAACCATCTCTCCGATCAGCGGTCCGAGCATGGCGGGCGGCCCGCCGAGTTGGCCGGCGAGGACCCGTCCCAACGCGCCGGCCTGGTCGGATGACGCGGCGCCGTCCAAGAGCACGCCGACGCGCCAGTTGCCGTCGGACATGACCGGCGGGGTGTCGAGCACCAAGGCGAAGCTCAGGCCACTCACGTCGACGCCTTCGATGTCGCCCTGCTCGATGTGGAACGCGAGCATTGCCAGGCACCGGTCGTGTGTCGCGTGCGCCTTGAAGCCCGACCAGGTGCACGGGCAGATCGTGTCGCACGAGCAGTTCTCGAAATAGGTCCCGTTCAGCGTCCAAGCCACCGCGAACCTCCTGGATCTCGTTGTCCGGAAGAGTAGCGCGGGCCGCCGGGCCATGGCGGCGGGCCGTGGCGCGGCGGCGCTGCCGACCGGGGACCTCGCAGCGTTGGGGAGGGGAGCAAAACGTTGTGCACCGCTGACCAACCGGGACGAACCAGCAGCAAGGTGACCCGGCTACGCCACGTCGATTCGCTTATCACCGACATGGTCTGATTCGATTCGCTCGCCAACGCGCCAACGCGCCAACGCGCCAACGCGCCAACGCGCCAACGCGCCAACGCGCCAACGCGCCAACGCGCCAACGCGCCAACGCGCCAACGCGCCAACGCGCCAACGCGCCAACGCGC
>JBOGGN010000310.1:0-8121 GCA_050744165.1 Acidimicrobiales bacterium
GCTGGACTCGGCGGCCGAGCGGCCCCGGCGGGCGCCGGGGTAGTTGGGATGGAACGCCTCGCGGGTGCCCCCGGCGTCACCCGACCCCGAGAAGCCGCCCCCGGAGCGGGCCGCCCGGGTCGAGACGGACCCGGGCGCCACGGCCGTGGCCGCAGAAGCCGCCGTCCCTGTCCCGTCGCCTCCGGCTCCGTCAGCTCCGGGGCCGCCCGGAGTGGTTTCAGTGGTGCTCATCAGTCCCGCAGCTCCTTTCCAGTGAGGTTGATGAAGACGGTCTCCAAGGTGGGCTCGGCCACCGACAGATCGAGCACGTCGAAGCCGTTGCGCTCGGCGACGCTCACGATCGGCGGCACGACACCGGAGGCGCCCTTGACGTGGACCCGCAGGGTGCCGTCGACCTCGGTGGCCGAGGTGACGCCGACGACCTCGTCGGACAGCAGCTTGCCGAGGGCGGTCAGATCGCCCGCGGCATGGAGGGTCACGATGGAGTCGGCACCGACGGAGGCCTTCAGACCGGCGGGGGTATCGAGGGCGAGGATTTTTCCATGGTCCATGATCGCCAGCCGATCACACAGCTGGTCGGCCTCCTCCATGTAGTGCGTGGTCAGGAGGATGGTCTGACCACTCCCGTGCAACTCGCCGAGGATCTCCCAGAGGGCGATGCGGCTCTGCGGGTCGAGGCCCGCGGTGGGCTCATCCAGAAACAGGATGTCCGGCTTGTGCAGGATCGACCGCGCCACCATGAGCCGCTGGGCCATGCCGCCGGAGAGGGCGAAGACGGACTTCTTGGCCCAGTTGGACAGCCGAAACTGCTCCAGGAGCTGCTCTGACGCCTGCTTAGCGTCTTTGGACGGCATACCGAACAGCCGGCCGTGGTAGTAGAGGTTCTCGAAGACGGTCAGCGCCCGGTCGAGGGTGTTCTGCTGGGTGACCATCCCGATCACCTGCTTGGCTAGCGCCGGGTGGGCCACCACGTCGATGCCGCCCACGACGGCCGTGCCGCCCGTCGGGATGACCCGGGTGGTGAGCATGCCGACGGTCGTCGTCTTGCCGGCACCGTTGGGCCCGAGCAGGCCGAAAATCTCGCCTCGGCGTACGGTCAGGTTCAGCGCGTCGACGGCCTTGAAGTCGTTGCCGGGATAGGTCTTCGTCAAATTGACGATGCGGATGACCTCGTCGAGGTCGGAGGCCGCCGCCTCATTGCGATCAAGCTGGGTTGTGGACATCAGCCTCCTCCGTGAAACGGTCTCGTATGCGGTTCAACAACATGGTGAGGGTCGCCTCCTCCTCGGCGGTGAACAGGCTCCGGAACTCCTTGTCCTGGATCTCGGCGAAGCTCTCCACCCGGTCCAGGTGGGCCTTCCCGGCGGCCGTGAGCTCTACCAGCGACACCCGCCGGTCCGCGGGGCTGCGCACCCGAGTGATGTAGCCATCGCTTTCCAGGCGGTCCAGATGATGGGTCATGGTGGGCCCCTCGATGCCGAGCGCCGTCGCCAGGTGCCGCTGGCTGACGGCGGGGTAGTAGGCGGCCATGCGGAGCACGATGTAGGTGTTGAGGGACGAGCCGACAGAGGCCAGGCGGCGGTCGAACTGCTCCCGCACCACCTTGCCGGTCATGGCCAGCAACCGTCCTAGCCGCTCTTCCATAAGAGTTCTTATTATTAGCATGCGAATCGTTAGTTGTCAAACGGTTGGAAAAGGGCCTCGCCTCTCTCTGCTCCCTTCGGCGGAAGGGCTTGGGTGAGCGCGCTGGGGGCCCGCCAGCCGAGCCACATGGTGCGCCGTAGGGCCGCCCTGTGCGCCACCAGTCAGTCGGTGCGGCCGTAGAACAGCCGCTCCACCACCTGGCGGCACCGCCGGGTACGCCGCCGGTACTCCTCTCGCAGTTCGGTTGGTGTGGTTCCGAGGCTACGCGCCAGATGAGTGAGTACCGGTCCCGTTGCTGGCAGGGCGTCGCCGGGGAAGCCCCGCACGAGGTAGAGGCGGTTGCGGGTCTCCTCGCAGAAGCGGTAGGCGGCCCGCATCACCTCGGCGTCCTCGGCGTCAAGGGCCCCGGCGCCGGCGAGGGCGTCGAGGGCGGCCGTCGTGCCCTCGGCCCGGACATGGTGCTGAAGTTGCAGCAGCTGGACCGTCCACTCCACGTCGGACAACGAGCCCCGCCCCAGCTTCAGGTGGAACTGGGGATCCTCGCCCGCCGGGATGCGCTCACGCTCGATGCGGGCCTTCATGCGGCGGATCTCCCGGACGTCGTTGTCGGTGAGGGCGGCCTGCCACACGAACGGCGAGGCGATCTCCTCCAACGCCCGTCCCACCTCGGGGTTACCCGCCACGAACCGACCCCGCAGCATCGCCTGGCGTTCCCAGAGCTTGGCCCATCGCTCGGTGTATCGCTGGTAGGCGGCCAGGCTGCGGGCGAGGGGACCCTGGCGGCCCTCGGGCCTGAGGTCGGCGTCGGTGGTCCACAGCCGGGTGGCCGGGGTGTCACCGTTGAGGTAGCGCATCAAGGCGGTCGCCGTGGCCTCACCGATCGCTGTCTGGTCGCTGTCGTACACGAACAGCACGTCGAGGTCGCTGGCATAGGACAGCTCGCCGCCGCCGAAGCGGCCCATGGCGATAACGGCAAAGGGGATCGCCGGCTTGATCTCGTCGAGGGCGGTTTCCAGCACCACCTCGGCCAGGGCGGACAGGCCGCGCTCAGTGGCCGAGATGTCCCGGAGACCGAGCACGTCGCCCGCCGCCAAGCGCAGCCACTCTGTTCGTACCAGGCGCTCCAAGCCGCGGCGGCGTTCGTCGGGGCCGGCGCGCCACGACAGAGAGGTGGCCGCTTGCACTCTCAGGTTGTGCCTCGCCGGCTCCGGCGCCGATGCCGGAGCCAAGGCGGCCAACGCTCGGGGAGGCATCTTCAGAGCAAAGGCGTTGGTTTCTGCCAGATCGCTGAGAAGCTCTGGTTGGTGTTCGAAGGCCCTTTGAAACAAAGGGCTCGTCCCTAGCAGGAGGCACAGCCTGCGGGCCGCTTCCGGGGACTCCCGGAAGAGGACGACGAGCTGATCCCTGCGGTGCTGGCCGCTCGACAGGCTTCGCAGGCCGAGCAGGCCGAGGTCCGGGTCGGGGGCGTCCGACAGCCATTCGAACAGCAGCGGGAGGAGTTGTTGCATCAGGCGTGAGGAGCGAGTGAAGCCCCGGGTCAGTTCCTGGACGGCTTGGCGGGTGCGTTCGGCATCGCTGAACCCGAAGGCCGCCAGTCGCTCGGCGATGGCGGCGCCGCTCAGGCCGGGGCCCGCCGCCTCCACGGTGTGGACCTTCTGTGTGGCCGGGAGTTGGGCGAAAGCTTCGAGGAGGGGTCGGAAGAACAGGCGTTGGTGGATGGAGCGCACCGTCGCCTGGTGGCGGCGTAGCTCTTCTTCGAAGTGGGCCGTGGCCGTGCTGGTGGCGTCGTCGCGAAAGCCCATGACCCGGGCCAGGCGGGTCCGGCCCGCGGTGTCGGTGGGCAGGGCGTGGACCTGCTGGTCCTCGACCAGCTGGAGGCGGTGCTCGGCGGCCCGCAGGAAGCGGTACGCCTGTTCGAGGGCATCGGCATCGGCGGTAGCGACGTAGCCGGCGCTGGCCAGCTCGGCGAGCGCGCTCAGCGTGGTTGGGGAACGCAGGGCGCTGTCAGCGCGGCCGTGGACTAGCTGCAGGAGCTGGACCGCGAACTCTATGTCGCGGATGCCGCCCGGGCCGCGTTTCAGCTCCCGGGCCGACATGCCCTTGCGGATGACCTCGCCTTCAGTGCGGGCCTTCATGGCCCGGACCTGGCGGAGGTCGTCGGCACCGAAGGGCCGGGTCCAGACCGCTTCCGCGGCGGCCCTCATGAACTCGACGCCAAGCGCTCGGTCCCCGGCCACTGCCCGGGCCTTGATCAGGGCCTGGAACTCCCACGTCTGGGCCCAGCGCTGCCAATAGGCCCGGTAGCTGTCGAGCGAGCGGGTGATTGGACCGCTGCGCCCCTCCGGGCGCAGGTCGACATCGACGCGCCAGGACCGGCGGGCGATGGCCAGGGCCTTCTTGGGGTCGGCCTCCCCGACGAAGACGATGTCGATGTCGCTGGCGTAGTTGAGCTCCCGGCCGCCGAGCTTGCCCATCCCAATGACCGCCAGGTCGCGCCCGTCGAGGCCGCCGAGACGCAAGGCGTCGGCCAGCACCTCGTCGGCTAGAGATGCGAGGGCGCCGCCGGTCGCCTCCAAGGCGTCTATCCCGAGCAGGTCGCGGGCCGCGATGCGGAGCTGTTCCAGCTGCTTCCAGCGGGCCAGGGCTGCGGCGTCGTCGCGGGCCAGTTCGGGTCGATCGTCCAGTTGGGACAGCACTTCGAGCGCAGTCGAGTCGGTGACCAAAAGGCGGGCCATGCTGGAACTGGCCGATGCCACCGCGACCACCGCGGCCAGCACCCCGGCGTCTTTGTGCAGCACCTCGGCGGCGTGCGGGAAGACCTCGGTCAGCCGCTCGATCGCCCGGGCGGCGGCCTGCGGGTCGGCGGAGCGCTCCACCGCCGCCGCGACCGCGGGGATGGCGAGGGCGGGCACCGCCCGCGATCGTACGAGCAACGGGCTCACCACCCGACTGGGTCGGCTCACGGTGGCCCGAATACCTACCCGATGGCGGTAGTTATTCGGGTCACCCGGCTGGGGTCGGCTCGGGTGGGCGCCTCGGGCCGTAGCCTGGGAGCGAAATGACCGTGCTGCGAGTGGCGCTGTGCCAGCTGAACACCGTGGTCGGCGACCTGGGCGGCAACGCCGAGCGGATCGTGTCCGCCCTCGGAACGGCCGACGCCGCGGGGGCTGACCTGGCGGTGTTCCCGGAGCTGGCCATCATGGGCTACCCGCCCGAAGACCTTCTCTTGAAGCCGGGCTTCGTTGCCGACAACCAGGTGGCGCTGGCCAAGGTGGCGGCCGCCACGAACGGTTGCGCCGCCGTGGTGGGCTTCGTCGACGCTGGGATGGACCTCTACAACGCGGCCGCGGTGTGCGCCTTCGGCCAGGTCCAAGGCGTGTACCACAAGCAGGTACTGCCCAACTACGGCGTGTTCGACGAGAAGCGGTACTTCGTCGCCGGCACCGGTGCACGGCAGCTGTACCTGATCGGAGGGGTCCGGGTCGGTGTGTCGATCTGCGAGGACGCGTGGGATCCGGCGGGGCCTATCGCCGCTCAGGCGGCGGGCGGGGCGGAGCTCATGGTCAACCTCAACGCGTCGCCGTACTACCGGGGCCGGCTGGCGGAGCGGGCCAGGATGCTGGCCACCCGGGCTGCCGACGCCTCCTGTGTCCTGGTGTACGTGAACCTGGTCGGGGGCCAGGACGAGCTGGTCTTCGACGGGGCCTCGGTCGTGATGGGTGCCAACGGCGACGTGGTCTGCTCGGCATCCCAGTTCGAAGAGACCGTGACCGTGGTGGACCTCGACGTCCGGCCCGTCTTTCACAAGCGATTGCTCGATCCCAGGGGCCGAGCGGAATCGCCGCCCCTGCCGGTCGTGCCCGTCAGCGAGGACCGGCACGATTCCCATACCACCCCGCGCCTGGCGGCCTCGGTGGCACCGGCCCTTCCGGTGGAGGCCGAGATCTACCGGGCGCTGGTGCTCGGTACCGGCGACTACGTCCGCAAGAACGGGTTCTCCGACGTGGTCGTGGGTCTTTCCGGCGGCATCGATTCCTCGCTCGTGGCGACGGTGGCGGCCGACGCCCTCGGGCCCGAGCACGTGCATGGAATCGCCTTGCCGTCGCGCTTCTCCAGCGACCACTCGCTGGGCGACGCCCGGGAACTGGCCGTTCGCCTTGGCATCGACCTCCAGGTCATCCCGATCGAGGCGGCGCACGTCGCGTTCGAGCAGATGCTGGCGCCCACCTTCGTCGGGCGGCCCGCCGACCTGACCGAGGAGAACCTTCAGAGCCGCATCCGCGGCGTGACTCTGATGGCCATGTCGAACAAGTTCGGGTGGATGGTCCTCACGACGGGCAACAAAAGCGAGTTGGCGGTGGGGTACTCGACCCTGTACGGCGACACTGCGGGCGGGTTCGCAGTGATCAAGGACGTGTTCAAGACGATGGTGTACCGGCTATGCCGCTGGCGCAACCAGCAGGGGCCGCCCCCCATTCCGGAGGCGGTGCTGGAGAAGCCGCCATCGGCGGAGTTGCGGCCCGACCAGCGCGACGACCAGAACCTGCCGGCATACGAGGCGCTCGACCCCATCCTGGAGGCCTACGTGGAGGCCGACCTGACCGCCGCGGAACTGGTGGAGGCCGCCTTTGACGAGGAGCTGGTGCGCCAGGTGGTGCGGCTGGTCGACCTGGCCGAATACAAGCGACGCCAGAACCCGCCTGGCGTGCGGGTCACGCCAAAAGCCTTCGGCCGCGACCGCCGGATGCCCATCACCAACCGGTACCGCTAAGACCCGCCCCGGGGGGGCGAGGCCGAACGGCTACGTTCGGCGCTTCGTGGCGATGGACGTCGAGCACCGCGAACTGGCCTCGGCTGGCCCGGTCGTTCCCACGCTGGCCGGGTGTCTCCTGCTCGGCGCCCTCTCCCTGGTAGTGGTCCCCTCGACGATCACCTTCGACCCCCTCACGTGGGCAACGTGGGCTCGGGAGATCGTCCACTTCGACCTCAATACCACCGGCGGCCCGGCGTGGAAGCCCCTTCCGGTGATGTTGGACGTGGTCTTCGCTCCCTTCGGCGCCGTCGTCAAGTGGGTGTGGCTGGCGATCGCCCGGGCTGGCGTGGCGCTGGCGGCTGCCATGGCGTACCGGCTGGCCCGCCGCATGGCGGGACCGGTGGCCGGGCTGATCGCGGCCGGCGGCTTCCTCCTGAGCGCCACCCTTCTCGAGTACCTGGCGCCGCTCGGGATGTCCGAGCCATTGCTCGGGGGCCTGGCACTACTGGCGATCGAGCGTCACCTCGACGACCGTTACGGCCAGGCCTACGGACTGATCTACGCCTGCCTGCTGCTGCGCCCGGAGACATTCCCTTTCTTCGCCGGCTATTCCCTCTTCCTGTGGTTCCGCTCACGGCGGGCCCGGCCCTGGGTCGTGCTGCTGATCGCGCTGTTGCCGGTGTGGTGGCTCCTGCCCGACTATCTGGCGACGGGAAATGCCCTGCGTTCGTCCCAACGGGCGGCCATGCCGACTCAAGGTGGCCCCCTTCTGACCGGCTTCCCCGCCTGGGCGGTGGTGGAGAGCGCGTTCAACGCAGTCGTGCTCCCGGTGGTGGTGGGGGCCGCGATCGCCATGGTCCTGGCCGGCGTGGCGTACCTTCGCCGCCGTGAGGAGCGGGTGCTGGCCGGCCTGTCACTCGTCTGCCTCGGATGGTTGGCCGTGGTGGCGGTCGAGACCCAGGCTCATTTGGGCTCCGGCGACCAGCGCTACCTCATCGTGGCCTACGCCTTGGCGTGCGTCCTCGCCGGCGTCGGGTGGACGCGGGGCGTGCGGCTCGCCGCAGCTCGTGTCGGTTCGCTACCAGCGGCCCCTGGCGGCCCATGGCGAGTGGCGGTGCTCGCCGGGGTGGTGGTCCTCGCCTCCTTGCCATTCGTGGCGTCGCGCCTCAACGAGTTGACTGGCAACATCGGCGAGGTCCCGTACCAGGCCCACAAGTACGGTGAGCTGGCGGCCCTGATCCACCACGTCGGTGGGCGCCGGCCGATTCTGGCGTGCGGTCCGGTGACCTCCGACATTTATCAGATGCCCGCCCTGGCCTGGGACCTCGGCGTCCACCAGTCACAGATCGTGATCGCCACTGCCACCGCGAAGGTCCCGGCGTCGGGCACCGTGTTCCGTTCCCGGACCACCCGAGGCTCACCGGTGGTACCTCCGACGCTCGGCTCTTCCGGATTCCGCCTTGTCGCCGCCACCGCCCAGTGGCAGCTGTTCAGCACTTGTGACGACCTCCACCGCTGACGCCGCGGCGCGCCCGGAGCCCGCCGAAACCTCGCAGGCGGACGAGCCAGCGAGGCGGAGCTGGCCCGACCGCTGGACCATGGGGGCGATTGTCGTCACCCTGGTGGGGCTGGCCCACGCCTTGGTGGTGTCGATCCGCTACCACGTGGGCTCCTTCGACGACGACGCCAGCTACGTTTCGCTGGCCCGGGCGATCGCCGCGGGC
>JBOGGN010000311.1:0-2420 GCA_050744165.1 Acidimicrobiales bacterium
GCGTCAACGGCCCGGTCCCGCCCGCCGCCCGGGTGGTGTTGAACACCTCGACCAGGAAGCCGGCCGCCCCCCGGGCGGTGTGCGCGTTGCCGCCCCGGGCCCGGATGCCCAGCACGTCGCCGGTGCCCGCCGCGGCCGCCACCAGGGGGTGCAGGCCCCGGACCTTGGTGTAACCGAACCGGGCGCCTTGCTTCTTGGTCCCGTACACCTCGCAGATCGTCGAGTCGACATCGATGGTCAACGGCTTGGTCCCCGGCCCCGCCCCCGCCGCCCACGCCCGGCCCAGCAGCTCGGCGGCAACGGAGTCCACGGAGCGTGAATGCGCCCAGGAGAAGCCCCGCAGGAAGGTGCCCAACGTGGAGGGGGCCGGCATCCACTGGCCGATCGCCGCTTGGCTGCGCCCCGAGCGCAGCACGTCGGCATGGGAGATGTGCGAACCGCCGGCCAACGCCGAGGCGATCAGGCCCATCGCCTTCAACCCGACATGGGCATGGCCCGCCGCTTTCCCCAGATCGACGCGCTCGTCGAACAGTTCCCGTAGCCCGAGACGCCCCGCCAGGGTCATCGGCAGGCACAACCCGCCGCCTGCGACCGCGTTGGTGTCGTCGAAAACCACGTCCAGGCGGTCCAAGATGTGCGATGATCTCTGCATCGAAAAGGTGCCTCCGACTTGGGGGTGGATGAGTGGCTTCGCAATCACCATCCTCCCAGGTCAAGGCACCTTTTCCGCGGATACCGGGCCGCCACAACCGCTACCGGATCGGTGCATCCAGGCTTACGGGTACCCGTCCGTCGTGGTCGTTGCCTAGACGGCGGGACACCCGGCTCCGACGCGGTATCTGAAGAACCCACCTCCGCCACCTCGTGCCACCCTGGAGCTGCCGCACGGTCAGGGACACGGGGCGCCACCGAATGTCAATACCGTACACTTAAGAGACTAACTGTACGGAAAGGACAAGTTGGACCCGGCTGGTGTCGAGGTACCCATCTTGTGGCGAGGGCGGTGAGCGAAGGCGTTCGTGCCAACTCGCCTGGCTGAACGGGACCTCACCCTCGAGGTCCAGACGGTAGCTCGAGCGGCGCGGGCCGAAGCGGCGATCGAGCAAAGCGCGGAATCGATGCCTGCCGACTTCGCCCCGCTCAGCCGGCTGCTCCTCCGGGCCGAAGGCGTGGCCTCGTCGTACATCGAAGGCAAGTGCGCCGGTCGTCGACATCGTTCTTGCCCAAGCCGGCCAACCCCTCCTGGGCGACCAACGACGGATGGGTCGCGGCCAACCTTGCCGCGGTAAGCGAGGCGATCGGCGAGGCCCACGGCGACCACCAGTGAGCAGTTGCATCGCTGCTGATGTCGGCGGCTACGGCTCCGGCCTCGTCCTCTTTCGGCTCGGCGATCAGAACCGCTGGCTCCGCTGGTTCGCCGATGCCGTTTTCCGGGCCTGCAGAACCCAGCTCGAACTGGTGGCCGAGGTCGAACGGCTCGGCCGAGCCTGGACCGAGCGCCTCAGCTCGCCAAGGCCGGCACGGCGACGCCTGCGCAGCAACGCGGTCGCCTGGAACGTCCTCGAGCTGGTGCCGCGCCATCTTGTCCTCACAGCATCAGCGGTCGCAGCCGAGCTCGGTATCCCGGTCAAGTCCGCCGGCTCGGCGCTGCGTGCATTGGCCGACGCCGGCGTCTTGGTACAGAACGGAACGGTCGCACCGCTTGGGGTCGGCCGCCCCAGCCGCCTGTACACCAGCCCCGAGTTGTTCGGGCTCGTCGGGGCAAACCCACTGCGCGGCTGAGCGGAAGGACCCTTCCCAGAGACTCAATCGGCACGACCAACTGGGTCCTCTTCAGCACGCCTCCGGCCAGTGCGTGGCGCCAGGACGGTCACAGGGCCTCCGATTTGGCTTAGCACGCCACGGCGAAGCGAAGCGCCCGGCAGGCAGCCGCGAGCTTCGGCTGCGAAAGCGCACCCACGCGGCGGATCAGCAGCGTCCGCGAGACCAACTGGAGGTTGTCGAAGTTGGCGGCCGACGGATGCAAGAGTCCGTCGTCAGCGTCGAGCGCGACCTCACTCGGGATCCCTCGCACGGTCGACGTGACCGGCGCCGCGATGACCGAGTGCAGGTAGGGGATCACGTGTCCGCGCGTCATCACCACGATCGGCCGGACCTTGTCCCCAGGAAGATCAGCCAGCCACACCCGCCACGACGCGGCTGCGGACTGTTCATGTCGGTCGCTCGATGCCGTACAGCTGCGCCCAGTCGACGTCGTCAGCGATGCCGCCGGGCTCTCGTTGAACAGAGGCCCACGCAGCTTCGTCCTCAGTGGGCGGATGGCGGAGATACCCGGCCACGTGCCTGCGATCGAGCTCCTGCACGATGAGCCGCTCGAGCGCGATGTCGATGACCTCGGACAAGCTCGGCTGTTCCGAGCA
>JBOGGN010000312.1:0-2444 GCA_050744165.1 Acidimicrobiales bacterium
ACACCGAGATGTGGGAACACCCCGCCGTCCAGGACAACCTGGCCCGGTTACGCAGCCGGGGCGTTCACGTCGTGGCGCCCGGCGTCGGCCGCTTGGCCGGCGGCGACTTCGGCCCGGGGCGGCTGGCGGAACCGGGCGACATCGTGGCGTCGGTCTCGGCGGTCCTCCTGACCCTTGGCCAGCCGGCATGCGCGCCCGTCAGCAGCCACCAGAGCCTGGCCGGGCGGCAGGTCCTCGTGACTGCCGGGGGAACGCGAGAGCCCATCGATCCCGTCCGCTATCTCGGCAACCGTTCCTCGGGGCGCCAGGGCTATGCCCTCGCCGCCGAAGCCCGGGCCCGGGGGGCGTCTGTGATTCTCGTGTCCGCCGTGCCCGGCGCCGGCCGCGCCGGCGGGGGCGGCCGCCGCGGGAGCGAAGGAGGCCTCCTGCTGCCGCCCGAGGTAGAGGTGGTCCCGGTCGACACCGCAGAGCAGATGGCCAACGCCGTGGCCAGTCACGCGCCTGGCGCCGACGTCGTGATCATGGCTGCCGCAGTAGCCGACTTCCGCCCCAAGGCGGCGTTCGATCACAAGCTGAAGAAGGCCGACGGCGTCCCCGAGCTGCTGTTCGAACCCACCCCTGACATCCTGGCCGAGCTCGGTCGGACCCGCCGCCCGGCGCCTGACCAGCTGCTGGTGGGCTTCGCAGCCGAGACCGCCGGAGGCGACGCGGCCGTGCTGGAGGCGAACGCCCTCGACAAGTTGCGCCGCAAACATCTCGACCTGGTGGTCGCCAACGACGTCTCCGCTCCCGGTGTCGGGTTCGGCTACGCCACCAATGCCGTGCTCATCGTGGCCGCCGACGGTGATTCGATAGCCGTCCCACTCGGGGACAAGACTGCAATTGCGGCCGCGGTCCTCGACGCCGTCGTTTCCCGCCTGTCGGCCCCCGGGCCGCCTGAACCCAGGAGCAGCCCGTGACCCGCTGGACATTTACCTCGGAATCTGTGACCGAGGGCCACCCCGACAAGATGGCCGACCAGATCTCCGACTCGGTGCTCGACGCCATCTTGGCCGAGGACCCAATGGGTCGAGTGGCCTGCGAGACCCTGCTGACCACCGGCCTCGTCGTCGTCGCCGGAGAGATCACGACCCAGGCCTACATCGAGATTCCGCAGCTGGTCCGCGACGTCATCTGCAGCATCGGCTACGACCGTTCGTCCTACGGCTTCGACGGTCATACCTGCGGCGTCACGGTGAGTATCGACTCTCAGTCCCCCGACATCGCCCAGGGCGTCGACACCGCCCTCGAGGTCCGATCCGGCCGTTCTGGTGAGGACATCCTCAACAGTCAGGGCGCCGGCGACCAGGGAATGATGTTCGGCTACGCCTGCGACGAGACCGACGACCTCATGCCGCTGCCGATCTGGCTCGCCCACCGCCTCTCCCAGCGGCTGGCACAGGTCCGCAAGGCCGGTGTGCTGCCCTACCTTCGCCCCGACGGCAAGACCCAGGTGACCTTCGACTACGAGGACGGCCGCCCGGTGCGCCTGCGCACGGTGCTCATCTCGACCCAGCACGGTCCCGACATCGACCTCGAGACGCTGCTCAAACCCGACCTGCGGGACCATGTCATCGCGCCCCTGGTGCCGTCGCAGTTCGCCGACGACGGGTACAACATCCTGGCCAACCCCACCGGCAAGTTCGTCCTCGGCGGCCCCCACGCCGACACCGGCCTGACCGGCCGCAAGATCATCGTCGACACCTACGGCGGCACTGCCCGCCACGGCGGCGGCGCCTTCTCGGGCAAAGACCCCTCCAAGGTCGACCGATCGGCCGCCTACGCGGCCCGCTGGGTCGCCAAGCACGTCGTGGCGTCGGGCGCCGCCAGCCGCTGTGAGATCCAGGTGGCCTACGCCATCGGCGTCGCCCGCCCGGTGTCGATAATGGTCGACACTTTCGGCACCGAGTCCATCGACCCGACCGCCGTCCAGAAGGCCATCGACGAGGTCTTCGACCTGCGCCCGGCGGCAATCATCCGTGACCTCGACCTCCGGCGGCCGATCTACCGGCGCACCGCCGCCTACGGGCACTTCGGGCGCAACGAGAAGGAATTCAGCTGGGAGCACACCACCCGCCTGGATGACTTCAAGTCCGCTTTGAACTTGTAGGTGGGAAAAGGGCGGCCGTGGTCGCGGACGGCCTTCATCGTGCCGTGACCTCTCGCGGTCGACCGCTGCCGACAGGCAGCTGCCTCGACACGTGAGCGCCTCTGAGCCAACCGGGCGGGTCGTTCGTGTCCTCACGGACGTGGCGCCCCTTGAGCGGGAGTTCGACTACCTCGTTCCCCCAGCCTTGGACGGCAACGTGCGGATCGGGGCAATGGTGCGGGTTCCGCTGCATGGGCGGAGGGTCTCGGGGTGGGTCGTCGATCTGGACGTTACGCCGCCTGCCAGGGTTGCGTTG
>JBOGGN010000313.1:0-31087 GCA_050744165.1 Acidimicrobiales bacterium
GACAGCCGCAACAATGGCGAGGCCCCTCAGCGTGGTGGCGGACCCCTATGCCCGAAGGCCGGCCCGATCACGCCCCACGGTTCATCGCGTAGAGCCAGACAAGGACCAGGTTTTTAGGTTCTATGACGTGCCGGTCGATCCTTGCGAGGTTCGTCCAGTTCACCGCAACGTAGGAGGTCAGCAGGGGTTCAGCGGTCGGTCTACGTGTCTCCTTATGCTGGCTTGTCCGGTCGTGAGCACCGTCGTATTGTGCCCACTACCACACACGACTGGCTACGTTCGTGGCTACGTTTCGGCATTTACACAGCTGCCCCGACGGTATTTTGCCGACGCCAAGGGACGCCGGGTTGGACGGCGCGACTCGGCGCGGAGCGATCTACTGCCTGACTCCCACTCGCAGTGCCGCGAGACCCGCCGCGTCGCCCCTGACGAGTGTGCCGCACCGGCAGGCGAGACGTTGGACCCGTGCAGTAGCTGGTCGGTCTGGGGCCGTGACAGCGTGGTCAGGAACTCGGTGAAGTAGGCGGCGTTGACGCCGTTCCAGGCAACGTCGTACGTCGGCACGGTGACCAGATCACACCAGTCCTTACAACCTCCGAGTAGTTGCACCGCGGGTCCTTAGGGGGACCTTCGCCGTTCAACGGACGAGTAGACCGGCACACCAATGGCGAACACGACCACCTCGACTACCGCGGGGTTGATACTATTTACAGCGCATAGAGCGTCCCGAGTACAACTAGCCGATGCCATATATTTCGAGTTTACGAACAGCACAATTACTCCAATCAACATACTTGACCCCAGCGCGGCAACTCTGGCAGTCGTGGGGCATCGGATGACATAGCCGAAAAGGAACAGCCCTGGAATGGCTGACAGCACCAATCCGAACGCGAGCCCGCTCAGCCGATACTGCCAAGAAAAGACTACGACTGTTGTTGCTGACCAGATAAGTGCGCATGCACATAGGACCGAGCGCCTTCGCGTAAGGTCATCACCAACGCTCATCAGCCTCGCCTATTGGCAGGCTGTCTGACGCCAGCAGCCGCAGCTACATATAGGCCTGGACTTACGCCTTGACAAGGCTGGATCGTGGCCGCGCCGGAACGATGGCCGACGACTCCAAGCGCCATGGCAACACGGACCTGTTCGCGACGGTCAATGTCGGCACAGGCGAAATAGTCTACGGCTTGCGCAAGGGCAACACCGCCACCGACGCCTTGGCGTCCTTCATCTTCATCGACCTCCACGTGCCTTGGCACCTTGCCATCCAGTCGTGCTCGACAACGTTGCTCACACGGACTCCGAGGTTACCCACTGGCTCGACCGCCCGATGCGAGTCGGCCGGACCTTCCGTACTGGTTCGGCGGCTCAGCTCGTCAGCGGCTTCGTCGGTGTTCTCATGGTGACATGGCCCGCATGGGCCGATACTGGGATCGTGTTCCGGTGGCTCGACAACCTGGACGATGTCGTGTTGGGCGCTGTTGGCCGTCGCCTGGCATCGGGCAGCGATATCTGGAAGCCGCCTAGCCGGGCGGCATCGTGCGGCGCTCTTTGAACCTGGGGAGCAGGTCAAGCAGACTTTCGTCGGGTTCTTCAACCGGTTGTCGTTGGAGCGGCCGAGATTGGATCTCGTGACGGACCGGCGAATCGTGATCGACGACGAAGCTGTTCCAGAACACGCGGACCCAGAAGACCCTCGGCGCCGTAGGAACCCGCGACCGAGGAGCTGATCAGGTGCAGCCATCATCCGGCGGTATGGGGCAACCGGTGGGGCCGCGGCGCCCGCGGTTATGGGGCTACCTCGGACGTTGACCCGCAGCGCCGATCACGATCGCGTTCAGTTGGGCCTGGGGGCGATTTAGGTCGTCGTCCCAGAAGGCGATTTAGGTCGTCGTCCCAGAAGAACAGCTCCCGCGCCCGGTCCGATTGGCCCAGAGAGCGAGCTGGACAATCTACCTGGGGTTCACGGCCGACGTGGTCGTCCTCCCGGGCAGGAACCGGACCTCCTTGGCCGTCCAGCAGTCAGTCCGCGCCGTAGCGACCTCTGCCCCGCAGGTCGTGCACGCCTGATTTGGGCCATCGCAGCCATCGAGCCCGCAGCAGCCGGAGGACCTGCCGGCGATTTCGACAAGGGCGTCGGTCAGGCGGTCAGCCGGATGGACGACAGCGCATCCCGGAGGATCTGTCTCGAGGACCTTCCTCTGCCCCTCCGGCATCCCGCGCTCCCAGACGCTGACGGTCCTTGCGACGGGCGCGATAGCCCACTCCCCGACTGGAACCGGTTCGTCGTGAGCGCGCAGCCCAAGGAGAGGCTCAGATGACAGTTCGCGCGTCAGGACACTCCCGCAGGACGAGCAACGGACAACAGTCACGCTCCGATTGTGCAGCGAACGCCGTCGACCGTACCGTGAGGATGGTCATCCTCCCGGCGGTCGGGGGCAGGGCGTCAACACCTGAACGACGTTGTTATGGGACACCCTCCTGCGCCTGGAGGACGCGGAACGTGAGCCGGGGATCGAGTCGACGGATGACAGACAGCCTACGCCCACCCTCGGTATCGATATCATCGCGGTTTAGGCACCAATGCCACGAATGATATTCATGCCATCATGACAAACGCCGAACTTAAGCGCCACGATCACCGTCGCTATCTGTTTCTGCTGGCCGTTGCGGCGGCACAGTCATGCGTCATCGCCGGAGTGGACCGAATGACGCTGCATAACTGGCCACAAGGTTGGCTCTGGTTTGGCGGGTCCCTTGTTCCCAGCGCGTTCGCTTATTGGCTCTACCTTGATACCCGAACGATCGCCGGAGAGCTTCGGCAGACGAGGGGCTCGCAAAACAGAGACCTGTCATCGGTAGTCACATGGGTGCTCCTTGGTGTCGGAATCTCAGCGCTGGGCGCCTACTATGTCATCGCTGGATTCAGGAACGGCGGTCTACAGCTAATCGGGGCCTTCATGATCGGACTCGCTATGCTGTTCTTGGGCAGCTACTTCAGCGTGGCTGCTGTAACAACGATACTTCGACGGATGCGCTCGCATTAGTCCGTCGCGAGTGTCCGCATCACCTTGAAGTCGAGTGATTCCACGCATTGACCGGTCCTGCCGTCCGCCGTACTGTCGCCTCGGGGCGGCGCTGACTGACCTGTCGATCACCCGTCAGGCCTGGATATCCGGGGGAAGTCGCACCCACAGCCCGCCCGAGTTCTCGTGCGAACGATGAGCGTGCCGTGCGCGTCGATGGCAATCTGGCTGAGTGGGACCATCGGACGGCGAAGCTGGCCACCCCGACGGGGCTGAACGCTCGGCAAATCGGTTCGTCGTCGTGGTCGTTGCCGTTCTCGTACTCGCGTCGCTGATCGCGAAGGCTATGGACCTGCATGCGTCGGCCGGACGAACGCTCGTCATGGTCCTCGGACTCATCACGTTCGTCGCACTCGTGGCTCTGGGCGGATACGCGGTGGACCGGTGGCGCAAGGGGCAAGTCGGTGACTAGCTGATGGCGAGCGTCAGGAACCGCTGCCTGGAGCCCGCCGGGGAGACTTCGGCCCGGGGCGGCGGTGGGACAAGACCAGACAGCGGGGTTGACTCTCCCCGCCGGGGAGGCCGCATCATCGTGCCATGGACGGGTTGATGGCGATCGGCGAGTTCTCGAGCCGGTGCGGGCTCTCTGCGAAGGTGCTGCGCAGCTACGCAGACGCCGGCGTGTTGGTCCCCGCGGCCGTCGACCCAGTATCGGGGTACCGCTATTACGAGCTCGGCCAGCTGGACCAGGCCGACACCGTCCGACTGCTGCGCCGGGCTGGGGTCAGCCTCGCCGACATCGCCGGCTTTGTGGTCGCCCCATCTGCTGACGCGGTCGACGGGTGGGAGGCATCGCTGACCGCCGAGGCCCTGAGCCGCCGCCAGGCACTCGGCGAGCTCCGGTGCCTCCTCGGCCTCCGCCCACTGCCATCGCCAGGAGCCACCATGATCGAGATCCGTCCCGTTCGGGACCGCAGCGAGCTGGACAGCCTGTTCGACCTGCTCGGATCGGAATTTCCCGAACCCTTAGGCCACGGCGATGCCCGGTCGGGCGACCTCGCCGCCCATCTCGACGACGACCGCCCGCTCATGGTCGCCGCTCACGTCGATGGGCATGTGGCCGGCGGCGCCCTGGCCTTCCGCGGCGACAACGGGTCCGTGACGCTGCGGATGATCGCCGTGATCGAGGCGTTCCGCCAGCGTGGTGTGGGCCGCCGCCTGGTCGAGCGGGTCGAGACAGAGGCGCGCCGTCTCGGGGCCCGCACCGTCGCCTTGGGCACTGACGCGGCCGTCGGGTTCTGGTACCACCTGGGCTATACGCCGCATCTGCTGTTCCAGTGGGTCTACGACCCCGAGCTCTACCAAGCCGAGTCGCAAGCCGTCCTGGCGGGGCCGCTCTCGGGGCTCCACTCCTGGCGCTCGACCTTCAACGATGTCCCGCAGCTCTTCGTCGAGCTCGACGAGCCCCGCCTCGATCTCCGTCACACCGTCCGCGACGTCGTCGCCGGGTGCCACGTCGGCTTCATGATGTCCAAGACTCTGGAGACCCACGGCGCACCCTGAGCCGGGCGGTTGGTGACACTCCGCCGAAGCTGACCGGCGCGCGGATAGGGGACGCGGGTGAGCGACAAATCCCAGACTCGGCTGCAGCCGGGGTGTTGCGGAACGGGACGGGCAACCGCCCATGCCGTCCGCGGAGCTGGCGTCGACGCCCGCGCGGTGATGACCGAGCGGAACCGGCAGCTTTTGCCTCCAGGTTCGGAGAGCGCTGCACCGGCATACTCGTGTCGATGCCCGAAAGCGTCCCCGTCAAGCGGAGAGTGCGGGTCCGTGGCTCCAGCCGGGGACTTCGGCCGACCGGATCCTGGCTTTGCTGCAAGCGCTGCCCGAAGGGGCCGAAGGCGAATACGACGACGATGTTGGTGTGCTGATCGTCCGGGTCCACGGAGGGATGCCCGTGTGGGTCGTCAGGGCCAGCGGCTTCGATGTGTCTTTCGAACGGCTCGACGATCTTCCGCGGTTTCCACGATCAGCGAGTCGGTAATGCAGCCGGACGCGAGCCGACATAGGCGACTGCCCCTAGACGGACCAGAGGGCCTGGGTGGGTGAGAGGCGTGCGGCTCGTAGGGCGGGGATGAGTCCGGCGAGGGCGCCGATGATGAGGGATGCGGTGATGCCACCCGCCCAGGCCTCGGCGGGAATGACAGTCGCCCAGCTCTTGGTGTGGGCGTAGATGGCGGTGGACGCGGCGCCGAGGGCGACGCCGGCGGCGCCGCCGAGGAGTCCGAGCAGGACGGCCTCGGAGAGGAACTGGGTGCGGATGTGGCCCCTGGTGGCGCCAAGGGCGCGGCGCAGGCCGATTTCGGAGCGGCGTTCGAGGACGGAAATGATCATGATGTTGGCGACGCCGACCGCGCCAACCAGAAGGGCGACGGCGCCGAGGCCGAGGAACAGGCCGTCGAGGGCGCTCTTCGCGTCGGCTTGGGCGACGAGAGCGGCGGAGGGTTGGCTGACGTTGACCTGGTTGGGGTGTTCCGGGTTGGCGGTGGCGGCGAGGAGGTTATCGACCGCGGTTACCCGGTCGTTCTGGGCCCTCAGGTAGATAGTGGAGGGGTGGCTGTCGAAGCCCAGATATTTCTCTGCCGCGGGGTAGCCGACGAGGATGGAGGAGTCGATGGCAGAGGCGAGCACAGCCGATTTGAGGATGCCGGCTACGTAGAACCATTGCCCGCCGACCCAGATGCGTTCGCCGGGGTAGACGCGGTCGACTCCGAGTCGCTGCGCGGCAGCGGCGCCGAGGACGGCGACGGGTTCTTGGGCGGTGGCGGCGTTGAGGTTTTGGCCTTGGGCGACGGTGGCGGCGACGACTTGGAGGAGGTCGAGTGATGCGGCTTGAACGGTCAGGGCGTTGGTGTCGATCGTGGGGATGTCGGGGTTGCGGTAGGCGTTGGTACCGCTGAGGGTCCCCGTGGTCTGCACTTGTTGTACGCCGGGGATCCGGCCGATCATGGCTTGCGCGGTGGTGGGCAGCTCGGCCGGGGCGCCCGTGATGGTCTGGCCGTTGCTGACGGTGAGAAGGTTGGTGCCGAGCTGGTTGATCTCGTTGAGCAGCCCGGCTTGGGAAGAGGCGGAGAGGCCGAGTACGGCGACGATGGCGGCTACGCCGATGGCGATGCCAAGAGCGGATAGCCCGGCGCGTAGCTTCCGTGCGCGCAGTCCGATGGTGGCGAGCCGGGTCAGGTCGGAGAGCTGTAGCCGCCTGCGGTCAGGCGTGGTGGCGCCTGTCATGACGACTCTTGGTTGAGGGGGGCGTCGGAGTCGGTCTGCGCTGCGTCGATGGGGGATTTTGCGATACGGCGGGGGTGGGGGTCTTCCGCGACGTGGCCGGTGTCGGCGACGATGCGGCCGTCGAGGAGTTCGACTTTGCGGGGCATGCGCTCGGCGATGTTGTGGTCGTGGGTGATGACCACGATGGTCGAGCCGGCTTGGTGGATCTGGTCGATCAGGGCGAGGATGGACTGCCCGGTGGCTTGGTCGAGGTTGCCGGTTGGTTCGTCGGCGAGCACGATGGCGGGCTGGCCGATGAGGGCTCGGGCGATGGCGACGCGTTGGCGTTGCCCCCCGGAGAGTTGGGTGGGGCGGGCTTGGGGGCGCTGGGCGAGGCCGACTAGGTCTAGGACGTCGAGGGCGAGTTGGTGGCGCTGGTGGAGCGGGATGCCGGCGTAGAGGAGGCCGTCGGCGACGTTGTCCAAAACTGTTGCGTGCTCGGCCAGGAAGAACTGTTGGAAGACGAACCCGATCCGGGTGGCCCGTAGGTAGGCGACGTCGTCGTCAGCCATCGTGGCGACGTCTAGTCCGGTGACGCGCACTCGGCCGCTGGTGGGCCGGTCGAGGGTCCCCATTAGCTGCAGCAGAGTGGTCTTACCCGATCCCGAGGGGCCGACGATGCCGACCAGGTCCCCTTGGCCGATGGTGAGGTTCACCCCGCGCAGGGCCTGGACGGGCGGCTCGCCGGGGTAACTCTTGGTCACTTGGTCGACTTCGAGCACCGGAACGCGCACCGGGGAAGTGTCTGAACCGTTGCCAGCCACGACTGATGGAATCTCGGGGGGGTTCGGCGCTTTGTTGGTCATGTGGCCGGGACCACCACTTCTTGGCCGGCGGCAAGCCCCGAGCCGGTGACCTGTACGAGCCCGTCGGCATCGTCGAACAGTCCGAGCGAGACCGCCTCTAGATGGTGGATCCCCCCTGGGTCGACGACCTCGACGGCGTAGCCACCCCCGGCCAGGGCTAGGAGCGCGGTTACTGGCACCACCAGCACGTTGGGCAAGCTGGCGGTGGTGACGGTGACCTGTACCGGGGCCTGATCCCACGTGCCCGTGGCGGCCGGGTCGGAAGGGGTGACGTAGGCGGTGGTGCTCGGTGTGGTGCTGTTCCCCGAGCTGCCCGAGGAGCAGGTGTCTGTTCGTTGTGCAGCGGAGCTGGAGCTCGACCCGCCGGTCCCGAAGCCCGATGGGCAGGTGGCGACGGTTCCCACCGAGGAGACGACGCCTGGGGTGGCGAGGTTGTTGGGAAGGGTGATTGTCACCTTGTCCCCGACGGCCACGTTGGTCTGCTGCGAGGCGTTGACAGCTACCTGCACCTGGCGGGTGGTCGAGCTGGCTTGCATCACGGTCTGGCCGGTCTGGGCGCTGCTCCCTAGCTGGGATGAGAGGGTCGTCACCCGCACGGCATCGGGTTCGAATACCGCCTGGCCGACGGTCAGCGCGCCGTTCTGGGTTACCCCCAGGGCGGCTTGGAGCTCTTCCAAGGCGGTGGTGGTTGCAGACCCGAAGCAGGAGGAAGTCGGGCTGAGCTGAGACGAGTCTCCGTAGCCGAGCGCGACCAGATCAGCGTTTAGCTCGGCCACATCCGCGCCTGTAATTCCGGCCGACAGGCTCCGGTAGGCCGGTGTCGAGCCGTACAGCAGCACCACTGGGATGTCGTTCACCCGGTAGAGCACCTGACCCTGGGAGATCACCTGTCCGAGCTGGGGCAGCTTGGTGTACGTCCCTTGAGCCTGGTTGATCACCGAGTACGGCGAACCGTCCGACTGCGCCCCATAGGTCAAGGTCCCAGCCAGGGAGACGGTGGCGGACAGAGTCCGCTCTTCAACCTTCGCGGTGTTCGCCTGTGGCTCGTGTCCGGCCGAAGTCGCATGCTTCGCACCGGACGTTGCGACCACGCCGACGGTGGCGACAACCGCAGCCAGGACGGTCGCTCCGGCCAGCACCCAGGTCTTCCGCCTCACTGGCCCCGCGACCCCGGCTCGCCTGAGTTGATAGCCGTGCGTTGACTCCCCGCGGAGACGAGGTGCTCAGCTCCTGATGTGCAGTAGTCGGTCATCCGCCGAGGCCCCCGACAGACGGCATGTGCGATTTGCAGGCGTCCATCGCCTGCTGCAACTGCGGCGAGCTCGACCCGACACCGGAGTCGTGCACTGCGCTGCCCGAGAACGTCGGGTCGGGGAAGTTCGGCAGGCCATGGGTGCGGATGCACTGGGCCCAGTCCAACCACTCCTGCTGTTGGGTGGGGGAGAGTTGCTGGCCGGTGGAGTTCCACGGCGACGGCAGGGCCTTGCAGGCCCGTAGGGCACCTTGGAACGCGGCCGAGTTCGGGTCAATTCCGGCGGTTCTGTAGCCGTAGCCGCCGCTGGGGGTTTGCACAGGGTCGGGGATGTTCGGGACGCCATGGCTGCGTATGCACTGGGAGTAGGCCACGGCTTGGGCGAGCGGCGTCGCCCCCGCGGAACCAGAACCTCCTTCCGGGGCGGCGGTTGTGGTCGGCCGGGAGCCGGCGGTAGGGACTGACGATCCGCCCGAGCAGCCGGCGACAGTGACTCCCAAGGCCACCACCGCGGCGGCCCAAAGGTGCGATGGACGCATTACTCCGCTGTGCGACCGGGCCCGGCACGCTGTAGTTCCGAAGGACTGTCCCCTGCGACTTGTACTGGTTTGCTAGAGGCCATGGCCCCCAGTCAAAACAGTACGGTGTTGCCAGCACGTATGTATTTTTCGATACGCCGACGATATGGTCCGACTCGTAGCATCGCCCCAGTGTGCGAGTGTTGATCGTCGAAGACGAACCCTACATGGCAGAAGCCATCCGCGATGGCCTGCGCCTGGAAGCGATCGCCGCAGACATCGCCGGTGACGGTGACGCCGCCCTCGGCCTACTGAGCATCAACGACTATGACATCGCCGTCTTAGATCGCGACATCCCCGGCCCCTCCGGCGACGAGATCGCGAAACGCATCGTCGCCTCCGGCGGCGGCATGCCGATCCTCATGCTCACGGCGGCCGACCGGCTCGATGACAAGGCTTCCGGGTTCGGGCTCGGCGCCGACGATTACCTGACCAAGCCGTTCGAACTCCGAGAGCTGGTGCTCCGTCTCAGGGCGCTGGACCGCCGGCGCGTCCAGAGCCGGCCGCCGGTGCGGGAGATCGCCGGTTTGCGTGTTGATCCGTTCCGCCGCGAGGTCTTCCGCGATGGCCGCTATGTCGCGCTGACCCGCAAGCAGTTCGCCGTGCTCGAAGTCCTCGTCGCGGCCGAAGGCGGTGTCGTTAGCGCCGAAGAACTATTAGAGCGGGCGTGGGATGAGAACGCAGACCCGTTTACCAACGCGGTGCGCATCACCGTCTCGGCGCTTCGGAAGCGCCTCGGCGAACCCTGGATCATCGTCACCGCTCCAGGTGTCGGCTACCGCATCGATACTCAACCAGACCCCGGACGTGAGAGAGGAACCCGTGGATAGAGCCCCAGGTTTGAGTGTTCGCCTCAAACTCACCCTCAGCTACGCCGGCTTCCTCATGCTCGCCGGTGCCTTGCTGCTCGCCGCCGTGTGGTTGTTCCTCCTGCGGTACGTCCCAGACAAATTGCTCACCTCCACGCCAATTCATGGTGTCTTTCCAATCCAATCCCGTCTGCTGCGCGTTTTCGCTCCGAGGGCAGCCGCGGTCTTGGCGATCTTGTTGGTAATCGGTCTCCTGGGAGGCTGGCTTCTCGCCGGCCGCATGCTCGCGCCCCTGACCCGCATCACCGACGCCACACGCACGGCCGCGACCGGATCACTCACTCACCGGATCCGTTTACCGGGCCGCCGAGATGAGTTTCGCGAACTCGCCGACGCCTTCGACACCATGCTGGCGCAGCTCGAGGCCCACAGCGCCGAACAGCAGAGATTCTCAGCTAATGCCTCCCACGAACTGCGCACTCCGCTCGCCATCACCCAGACACTTCTTGAGGTGGCCCGCAACGACCCGAGCCGAGACAACGGCGACCTTGTCGATCGTCTCAGCGCCGTCAATACCCGGGCTATCGATCTCACTGAGGCATTGCTCCTGCTCAGCCGCGCCGACCAGAAGTCCTTCACCCCAGAACCCGTTGACCTGTCGCTCGTAGCCGAGGAAGCCACCGAGACTCTCCTCCCCCTCGCCGAAAGACACGGCGTCACCATCGAAACTTGCGGCGACCAGGCCCCGACCATCGGCTCCCAGGCGCTCTTGCTGCAGTTGACGACGAACCTCGTGCAAAACGCGATCGTCCACAACCTGCCCGAAGGTGGCTCCGTGCGGGTCATGACCAACGCTCAGCCCAAGGGTGTCGTGCTCACTGTCGACAACACCGGCGAACAGCTCACCCCGCAGATAGCTTCCACTTTCGTCGAGCCATTTCAGCGCGGTAGCGAACGCTTACATACCGACCACGCAGGTGTCGGCCTCGGCCTGGCCATCGTCAAAAGCATCACCCAAGCACACGACGGAATCCTCACCCTCACTCCCCGGACCGGCGGCGGCCTCTGTGTCACGGTGCAACTACCCGCCGCGCTAGCGCACTCCCCCAGATCCGCACGCGACTGTCCGCTACCACGCGGCATGTCCAAGTAGGGCATGCACGCCCATGAAGTCCGGTAGGAGAGCGTCCGGAAGCCGCTGATACAACCCGGTCGATGCTCGCCGCAGCAGGGTTCGAGGACGTAGAGGTGTTGCACACCGACGATTTGGGTGAGGCGTGGGGGACCACGTGTTTGTGGCCGTCCCCCGCCGCTCGATGTAAACCGGATCGCCCGCCTTCGCTCCACGCGGCCGGACGGGTCACCGGTGCACTTGCTCGCGCACGTCGATAGCGCGGGAGTGTCGGTGTTCGCCCGAGCAGGCTAAAAGCGGCCGGTGCGTCAACGACTGTTCAACCGTTGTTCACCTGCGCACGGCCGGACGGCAATCTCGCTGTTGCAAAGGCTGCGTACGGTGGCGTATCCGGACCGGACATTCGATTACCCGACGAAGGAGTATCGGCCCCATGGAGGAACTTGTCGCCCTCATCGTGGTCCCCGCCTTGGCGGCGGCCATCGAGTTCGCCGTCTTCCGGCTGCTCGAGTGGATGACGGGCGCCGGATCCGAAGCCCTGGTTGCTCCCGCCTGAGATCACAGTCGCCGGCACGGCGCCCCGTTTTGGCGCAACAAGGAGTCTTCCGGAGGAAACCTTCTCGAACGTCTGGGTCCCGGCGCCATCTTGTTGAGCCGACGGTCCGACCTACTTCGGCAACCCCGCTGTCGGCGCCCGGGGGATCTACATGGCCGTCGTCGCTCGACTCGGGCCACGTCCCTCGGTTCGGCAACACGTCCTACGCCGGCAGACCGTTCGGCTCCGCGCACGCCGTCAACGAAAACAACTTCGCCGGGATCGAGGTGTTCGGCCGATAGGGCGTCCGGCTAATGTCGGCGGCCATGCCGAGCTCGGGCTGATGGCCGCTTTTCCAACACATCGCGGAAAATGGTGGGCAACAAGTTCCCCATTCTCTTCTTGTCGGCGCTCTTGTCGGGGACTGGATTATTGGGGTGCGTGAGGCGGGCGCTCCGCTTTCTGGACGTGGTGTTCGTGGCGCCGTGGCGCCGTCGGCGCCGGAGGTAGTGCGGCTTGAGTCTGTTGGGGCGGAGGTGGCGTTGTTGTTTGTGCCGCCCGTAGAGGCCGAGGCAGGCCCCGGCTATGAGGGCAGGGATTTAGCGAGTGGCCCGACGCGAATCCAGTTGGCCGCGGTGGACACCACACCAACGGGACGTAGGCGCAAGGAGCGACGGTCCGCCGACCCGAGGGTTGCAATCGCGGCGCCCTTGTGTGGTTGCTCTTGGCCTCGGCCCGGGCTCGGGCATCGGGAATTGGCGGCTACGACGACTTCGGCCCCGCTTCGGGGGCGAAGCTGACTTCCACCCTTTCTTCTGGCCGTCGCTCTTCCTCTCGGGCGATGTCGGCCAGGACCCGCTGGTCGGCGTCGGTGAGAGGCGGTTGCACGATGCTGCGGGGCCAGAGCCGGCGGTGGCGGACCACGTTGATCTCGGCGGCGTAGAGGGTGAGCGTGCCCAGGAGTCCCAAGAAGCTGATCAACCCGAGGACGAAGCCAAACTGGCCATAGACCGCCTGGGCGTGGCGCAGCTGGTGTTGGACCAGGGCGGTGCCCACAGTGACCAGCACCGTGTAACAGAGGCCCGCGATCCCGGCGCCCACCAGGAGGTCACGCCATGGGACCTGGCGTGGCGTCAGTACCCGGAAGGCGACGGTGGCGACGGCAATATTGAAGGCGAGGTCGACGACGAGCGCCAGGACCCTGAAGATGAGGGACCGTCCCGCCACGGTGGCGAGGCCGCTCAATCCGGCGGCTGCCCCCAACGCCACCGTCACGGTCAGGAAAAACAGCAAACCCCGGGCCAGCCGCGGGAGAAAGCCTGGACGCGCCACCCCGGGGACGTTCCACACCTGGGCCATGGCGTGTTGGGCGGCCTGGGCGATGCCCAGAGATCCGTAGATGAGCCCGAACAGTCCGATGATGAGGCCGACCAGGCTGCCGTGGAGTGGGTGGGGCACGTCGCGGCCGATCTGCTGGCCGTACACGGGGAACTGCTTCAACGTTGAGCCGATAACGCTCTGGTCGAGTCGCTGGTTGCCGACGAAGCCCAAGATCGTCGTGACGACCAGGAGCATGGGGAAGAGGGCCATGAACCCGTAGTAGGCCAGGATGACCACGAGCATGGAGCCCCGGTCGTCGCCGAACTTCTTGAAGACGGCGAAGGCAAACGCCGTTGCCCGATGGCGTTGCTGCCAGCGGTCCACGCCCTTGACTACAGCTTCCACTGGGTTCACGCACCACGTGTACCCATCAACGGGTTACCGATTCCTCCCCGTGGCGGCGCACCGATCATGAACCGCTACCAAAGTCACGACCACCGTTCCTACCGGCCGCCGGGCTGGGCTGGTTGGCGGTCTGGACGTGTGGGAAGTGGTGATTTCGATCGAGGATCTATCGGACGAGACGGATCCGATCAGTGCGCTGCTTAGGGAATCGTCGCTTAGCCGGCCCATAGACCGACGCCGCGCTTCGCTACCGAACCTCTTACCCAGACGAGGTCGGTGCGCGCATCGAGTTGCATCGCCAAGAGACAGCTGCGCCTTCGAACGTTTGAAGCTCCTGATCGACGAGATGTACCCGCCGGCCCTGGCCGAAGCAGTGCGCGCGACTGGCATCAACGCCTGCACTGTTGCCGAGCGAGGATCGCCGCAGCCGTGCGAACCATCACGCACGAGCGGCTCGACGACCGCCTCGTCTACCTGGAACATCCGTCCGAATAGACGAACCCCGGAGCCGCGGGCTATCCGGGGGGCTTGCCGAGGTCGGCGGATTTCGACCAAAGGTTGGCGAGGGCTGTCGCGCGTGGCAGCAACCAGCGGGCCGAGGAGCCCACTTCCCAGCTCCCGTTGGAGGTGTCGATCAGGTCCAGGCCGACCAGAACGGACTCAAGGCGATAGAGGTCGCTACGGACTTGCGCCTCGTCGAGGCGTTGGCTCTGGCTGGTGACCCATCGCTGGCCGAGCAAATCCAGCAGGCGGCCGGCCACGTCCTGCGGCTTCGACGGACCTTCGGCGGCGAGAAGCGCGAGGGTGTCGGTTGTGAGGAGCGACTCGTAGCCGTACTGCGGTCCGAACCACGATCGAAGGCGGCGGATCACTTCCATGTCGTCGCTGGCGATGCGCGTGGGGGCGAGGACGCCCTTGCGCAGACGGAGCAGGCCGACCTCGCGTAGGAGGTCATGTAGGGCTGCCAACGGCGGCAGGTCCTCCTCGATGGAGGCCGGGCGCGCATCGAAGCCCCATTTGGGAAACTGCTCTTGGACCTGGCGCACGAACACTCGGGGTAGGCGGCCTCCAGGTGTCAGCTTGATCCCGTCGGCGATCAGCGAGAGCACCAGCCGTACCGGGGTCGGCACCCGACCAACGGTCTGCTGGACGAGCAAGTCGACCGTCGCCAGGTCGAAGGTGTCCTTCCATGCTGCCGCCCAACCTCGCATGTGCTCGTGTTCCGCGTCTGTCGGGTTGGCCAGCACGGTCAGGAAGTCGGCGTAGCCGTGCGGTCCGCCTACATCTTCGGGAGGGCAGGCCCCCTCGCCGTCGACGACGCCGGCCCGCTCAGCTCCAGGGCCAACCACCACCACGTCGTGCTTCCAGCCGTCGCCGAAGTCGTACAGGTAGGTGAAGCGGGCGGGGAGGGACCGAAGGGGGATACCGGTTTCGGCCTGCTCGTCGTCGAACTCGTTGAAACCGTCGACGTCGGGCATCCCGTACCGCGCGTCGTCGGCAACGAACTGGTGGAGGTGGGAGTCTGTCCAGCCGATGGCGACCTGCAGGAGGTCGTGGAGCTCGGGCAGGAGAACGCCGGCCGGCACGTCGAGCACCCGCACCACGGTCGGCTCGACCTCGCTCATCGTTACCCGGAGACGAGTGGTTCTCATGATCGAGACGCTATGGGCTGCTGCGCCTACCGAGGACCCGACGCCGACGAGCCCGGAGGGACATGCCGGAGATCAGCTTCAACGAGTCCTACCGACAGATCCGGGAAGGCCAAGGATTGGGGCGCAGCAATCGCCGGCCTTCACAAGCTCCTCGACCACCCTTGCGCTCATCACCAGGTTGCCGGCGACGAGGTGTGGGACAACATCCATGAGCTCCACAAGCGCAGTCGGCCTCTATGGCGTGGATCCGGGCAACACACACTCCACGTGCACGACCGTGGTCAGCGAGCGGAGCCGACGGCCATCTTTTCCAGCCCCGCGACGTGCTGGACCGGTATAGGGGGAGTGTCCACTCAGATGGACTGGCGGTAACCGAAGAACTCGTGGTCGGGGTTGTACCCGCCGTACCCGCCCGCGATATCGGCGAAGTCGGCCACGAACTGGATGCCCGCCAGCCACTTCACCTGCTTGAACCCGAGCTGCACCTCGTTGCGCAGCCGCAGTGGCGCCCCATGGCCGTAGGAGAGCGGCTGGCCGTTCATCTGGTACGCCAGCATGGTGAGTCGATAATGCATCTGCTCGACGGGGTGGGCGTCGTAGTATAGGCCCCCCTCGGGACCGTCGCCGAGGGAGTAGAACACCACCCATCGGGCCTCCGGCCTGGGCCGGACGAGGTCACAGATCGTCGCCATGCTGACGCCGCCCCACTTGGCGACCAGGCCGTCGACCTTGAGCCGCCACGACCGGAACTCGTCGTCCGCCAAGCGCTGGTAGCGCTCGCTTGTCGGGTAGGCGCCGTTGTGCCAGAAATAAGGTGAGATGTCCTGCTCCCGGTATTCGCCTGGGGTGGCATCCACATGCTCGAACAGCCGCTGCATGGGGCCGATCAACGCGAAGCCGAGCCGCTGCACGGTGCGCGGGTGGCGAAGGGTGAACGGGCGTGGCCGCGACCCACGCCACCACCATCAGCACCATGAGCACCGAGAACACGACGAGGCCGGTCCAGCTGGCGTCATTGCGGTTCGGCGTATACGTGGTTGAGGTTGTGCAACAGCCCGGTGGAGAACACCAGCGTGACGTGCACGACGATGAAGACCAAGAACCAGCACAGCACGAGGAAGTGCAGGGAGCGGGCGACTTGGATGGACAGCCGCCGGCTGATGCTCTTGACCTGGTGGACAATGCAGGAGACATCCGCAGGCCCGTGATGAGGGTGAGCGGTGCGGCCACGAACAGGTGAGGAAGTAGGCGATCAGCTGCAGGCCGTTGTACCCAGTCCAGCCGTTCTCGGTGGGCCAGTGCAGCGAGAGGTACTGGAACAGCGTCGACACCGCGGCCGGGAACATCTTCCACGTCGTGGGCACGATGCGGCGCCACTGACCGGTCGAGAACAGCAGCACGTAGAACACGGCCCCGTTGGCCAGCCACAACCAGTCGACACGCAGATGCCATCAGCGGGGCAGGCCGATCGAGTGGCGTATGCCGGGCAGCCCGAGCTGCTTGGGCAGGGTGACGGAGTCCTGTCTGGCGGTCCAGAGCGGATCGGAGGGAACGGCGTTCTGGAACCGGAACCACTCACGCCCGGGCGTGGAGTTGCGGGTCCAGAACAGCCTCGGGTGGTCGGCGAGGATCTGGATCCCCGCCCGGATGATGAAGATCATGAAGAAGCCGTTGAGGAAGTGCTGTGCCTCCAGCCACCAGGGCAACCCGATCGGCGCGCCCGCTGACACCGTGGTGCCGGGGTAGCGGGCGATGAATCGTTGGACGGCCGGCATGTCCCGAAGTCCCTGGCAACTGCCACCGCCACCAGCAGGAGGACGAAGCCCGCAGGGAGCAGCCACAGCAGGTTCAGCCACCGGTCCCGTCCCACGCGCAACCGGGGTGGGATCCGGTAGGCGGCGGGCAGCGACCCAGCCCAGGTCTCGGGGTCGACGACCGCCTCGCGCGCGACAACAACGCCCGGTAGTCGGCCACGGACCCGGCTGTGGGCGCAGTCGAACGGTCCGCGGTCCACTTCACAAGCTCTCCGGGAGGGCTCTACGCGCCGTCCCGTCCGGGTGAACGCGCCCCGCCGTCACGGGCGGCGCTCTGAGACCCTCGCTGCAGGCTGCTGCCTTCCGCAGTGGAGATATGTCCGCCGAAGCCATATCTCCACTTGAAACTGACAACCAGATGACTATACGCTCCTCGTGAGGAGTCGTTCTCATCCCAGGAGGGGGTTCGAGCCGGATGGCGTTGTGGTGGGTTGGCGACGGTGTCTTGGTGATCGCAGTGTCGGTGCTGCTGCTGGTCATGTACCGGATCATGAGGCCGATTGAAGACATCCTGGACGGGGAGGCGGCGATCGCGACCGCTGCGGGTGCCGTTTCCCAGAACCTGCAGGCCGTTCCGAACCTCGTGCAGACGCAACAACTCGTGGGCACGGTCCGCGAAGGGGTAGGGGCATACGGCGCAGCCATTACCAGGCTGCTGTAAGAAGCGACAGAAAGGACGCACATGGCTGGAGCTGCACTGGCGCTGATGGTTGTGGGCGCCTACTTGGTGGCTGGCGTCGCGATTTGGTTGTTACTGGTTTCGACCCTCTTGGACCAGATCTCGACTCGGCTCGACATCATCATCAACGCGACATCGGGCATCGCTTCCCAGTTAGAACCCGCTCCCGAGGTGGTCAACAGCATTGCGAGCGACGTGGGAGCCATCCAGAGCGCCCTCCACGGCCTGATCAGTCAAGCGCCCAGCGGCCGCCGCCGCGCAGAGGTGGCGCTCGTCGCTCCCGTGATCGAACTAGACCGGCCCGAGCCCGAGCCCGAGTACGTTTTCGCCTGGGCCCAGGATCATCCCGACTATCACGAGACTGCTGCTCGAGCCCGCGCTTCGCGGACCCACTTTTAGATCGTTCGACCAACCCTGGCACAGGATATCCCTGGCACAGGAAAGGAAGGGAGTTCAGCCTTGGGCGTGGTACTGACTGGGTGGTATGGGGCCTTCGCCGTCGCCATCGTGATCATTGGCATTGTCGTCTTTTTTGTCGGATGGATACTGCAGTTTGCCGGCAAGATCGCCGCTCAGGCAAGCAGGGTCAATGCCAACCTAGGCGCGATCGCCGCATCCACCGAAGCCATCGGTGACGTTTCGACAGTCAACTCTGGTCTTAAGGACATTGCTGAGTCCTGCATTGTCGCCCGTCAGGTATTGGAGGCGAATCTCGCATGATCGGCTTGGCCCACGAACAGATCAGCATGTGGTGGATCGCGATCGGCATGGGCGCCGTCGTGGTGGTAGCTGTGATCGTACTGCTGTCCCTCCTCCTCTCCTTCGTCAATGACATCGACCGGCGCGTCTCCGACGCCCTTGAGAATGCCACGCGGATTGCCGGCAACACGGGACAGCTTTCGGCGTTGGGCGAGACGGTGGAGTGGGCCGGCGTGCTCCGCGACGAGCTGTACCGCCACGCCCAGACACTGGCATCGGTACGGGGATAGGGGAGAGGAATGGCTCTTCGGATCTTTCTGACATGCGTCGACATCGTGGCCTTGGCCGCGGTGCTGGGCGCATTTGTCTTTGTGATCACCGCCAAGCTGCGAAGGGTGGCCACCAATCTGAGTCGGATCGGAACTGGTGTCGGTCAGATTGCGACCGACACTCGTATCCTCCCGCGTGGGTCGGACGCGCTCAACCAGAATCTTTTGGCTGCGGCCGGCAACCTCAAGGCGGCGGTCGACAACGCCGAGGCCTTAGCTCGCTGAGCACCACCTGAGGGTCACCACCTGACCGTCACCTTCTGGCGGTCACGCGGCGGCCGGGTCTCCAAGAGCTGGGAGACGCCTGGTAGCTTGTTCCCAATGGAAGCCGCCGTTGACGCCGTGGGGCGGGTCGTCGTGCCCAAGCGGTTGCCGGACGCGCCCGGCCTCACACCGGCGTCACCGCTGGACAACTCCCGCTACCGCGCGGAGATCGACGACGAGGTCCTTTTCGGGCTTATTGATACGGGCCAGCGCTGACGGCTCTCGGGCTTGATACTACCGTCGCCATCCCGATCTTGGTGCAGAGACACCGGGGCGACACGGATGTCGTTCGCTGGTGGCATGGCCGAGAGGTGGCGCTGGCAGGACACGCGCTGGCGGAGACGTGCTCGGTGCGCACTCGGCTCCCCGGCGATTTGCCGGTGGCGCCCCCAGATGCCGCCCGGCTGATCGGCGAGCGTTTTGGCATTCCGTACCAGCTTCCGAGCGAGACGTCCGAGCCCCTGCATCAGGTCCTCTCCGGTCTAGAAATCGCAGGCGGCGGAACCAATGATCGGAGTGAGCTGGGTTGCTGACCGAGACACCGATCGCAAGGGTTCTGACCGACCCTTCGCTCGTTGGAACATCGGTCACTGTCGCCGGCTGGGTACGGAACAAACGCGAGTCGAGGGCGGGCATCATCTTCATCGATCTGAGTGACGGGTCGTGCTTCGGCGTGCTCCAGGTGGTTGCGGAGCAGGGCTTGGCCAACTTCGACGACTTGCATCGGATCACGACCGGGTGCTCGATCGTGGCCAGCGGGGACGTGATCGTGTCACCAGCCAAGAAGCAGGCGGTCGAGCTTCACGCCACACAGGTGGAGGTGGTGGGGTGGGTCGACGATCCCGACAGCTACCCGCTGGCGCCCAAGCACCACTCGTTCGAGTTTCTTCGCGAAGTCGCACACCTGCGGGTGCGCACCAACACCTTCGGAGCGGTAGCCCGGGTGCGGAACAGCCTCGCCATGAACCTGCACCGGGTGCTGCAGGACGACGGCTTCGTCTGGATCAACACGCCGATCATCACCGCCAACGACGCCGAAGGTGCCGGGTCCCTGTTCCGGGTGTCAACCCTTGACCTCGCCAACTCCGGAGCCCTGCCCGGCGGTCTCGACCCCTACAGCCACGATTTCTTCGGTCGGCCGACGTTCCTGACCGTCTCCGGGCAGCTCGATGTCGAAAGCTACTGCCTGGGACTGACAAGGGTGTACACCTTCGGACCGACGTTCAGAGCCGAGAACTCCCACACGCCCCGGCACTTGGCGGAGTTTTGGATGATCGAGCCGGAGATCGCCTTCGCCGACCTCTTGGACAACGCCATGGTCGCCGAGAAGTGCCTGAAGGGAGTGTTCCGCTCGGTGCTCGAGGAGCGGGCGGACGACATGGCCTTCTTTGCCGATCGGGTCGATCCAGGATGTGTCGAGCGACTCGAGCGGCTCATCGAGGCGGACTTCGAGCGTATGGACTATTCCGAAGCCGTCACCCGGCTGGCTGCGGCTGTCGAAGGTGGCCGTCGGTTCGAGTTTCCGATCGAATGGGGGATGGAACTCCAGGTCGAGCATGAACGGTATCTGACCGAGGAGCTCGTCGGTCGGCCGGTCGTCGTTATGAACTACCCCAAGGAGATCAAGGCCTTCTACATGCGGCTCAACGACGACGAGCGGACCGTCGCCGCCATGGATGTCCTAGCTCCGGGCATCGGAGAGATCGTCGGAGGGAGCCAACGTGAAGAACGCCTTGATGTGCTCGACAGCCGGATTCGGGAGAGTGGGTTGGATGGCGGACAGTACTGGTGGTACCGGGACCTTCGACGCTATGGGACCGTCCCCCACGCCGGGTTCGGGCTGGGGTTCGAGCGGTTGATCATGTATGTGACCGGGCTGGCCAATATCCGCGACGTCATCCCGTTTCCACGGACACCACGCAACGCCGACTTCTGACCGACCTGCTGCTGGCGCTGCGGTGGCTCTACCTCTTCAGGCGGTGCCGTGCCACCACGCAGCACGAGCCCGTGATGGCAGCAATCCCGACCAAGGCGGCAACTAGGACCAGGGCATTGGCGGTGCTGCCGGACCGGTCATGGGATGCCAGCGCCACCGGCACGGGCACGACCCGGCCGGAGGTGACAGCAGCAGGCGCAGGCACTGTCGTGGACGTCGGGGGCGCCACCGTGGTGGTCGTCGGCGCAACCGTGGTGGTCGGCGCTGGGGGCTGCGTCGTGGGGGTCGTGACCACGGGGGCGGGCACTGTTGGTGGCACCGTGGGAACGGTGGCCGCGGGCTGCGGGGTCGGGACCTGAACCTGGGATGCGGAGTTGCGAATAGGCGCTGCGGTCGTCGGCGGTGTGGCTGCCACTGGTGCCGCGGAAGCCGGCATCTCAAAGATTTCGGTCAACCAAGCGAATTGCGGGGTGATCGTCTCGGCAACGCCGGTCATGGTGTAATCACCGAGCATATTCGCGAGGTGGGGAGGGCTTTGGACCAACGCATTGAAAAGAAGTCCGAACGAAGAGCCATATGCCGTGTTCTCTCCCAATGCGTGCCAGCTGCCGCTCGCTTGGGAAGCCAGGTTGGGGTCGTCCATCAAGACACCGGTGGACGCCAAATGATTCGACCACGCCTGGGCGTTGGCTGTCAACGTTGGATCGACGGTCAGAGCCGCTAGACCATGATCGGCTCGCAGGCCGTTGACTTGAGCCAGAAAGTTGCTCAAGTCGTCGGCGTGCGCGGGTGCCGTAAATGCGAAAGACAGCGATATGGCGGCGATGAAGAAGGCGGTCACCACCTGCAACATTCTGTGTAACATGCCGTGAACGGTCGGTAGGCGCAGCCAGATTCTGAAGGCGCATTTCTGAAACCTATTCGGCTATTAGCACTGACTTAGGGATGTGATTGACCCCTTTAGCGCACACCGGCAAATGTATGCTTATTTCGGACGGACCTCGCCGAATCGACCGTCTCCGGACAGAGTGGACCTCTGGGTGCGTGCTCCAGGCACTAGCGGGGGGCGGTGGGTCACCTACGCAACCGAATAGGACAGGCCCGGGTGCCCGAAGGCCGGGCGCCCCAGGCCGGGCGCCCCGAAGGCCCGGCACCGCGGGACGGGCGCCCCATAGCGGGGACGGGCGCCCCGTCAGTGTTGACCGTCCGGAACGCCGTGACGTGAGACAGGGCGACCTTCGTCACACCGTCGGTGTTAACGTCACTGCCCGCAGGTACAGCTTTGTGGCACTCGGGGTACGGGAGGTCGACCCATGGGCGGAAGTTGGCTTGAAGGGACGTCTGCGGGGCGCGCGCCTCGGCACGGGGCAGGGCATCGGGGGCGGTGGTGGACCAAGCGAGGTCGTATGGCTGCAGTGGTCACCGCGGTGGCGGTGCCCGCGTTGATCATGAGCCAGGGCGCCGCCTTCACGGAGCAGACCGCGCCACCGTCCACGGCGAGCGCCGTTCAGGCGCCGCTCACGACCACCCAAGCGACTCAGCTGTCGCAGAACGCCAACCAGCCCGTGATCGTCATCATGAAGAGCCAGCCCGCAGCCCAGCCTGTCGGCACCAAGGCAGCGGCCGAGCGGTCCAACGCCATCGGCGCCAGCCAGGGGTCTCTGACCACTGAGTTGCGGCAGGTGAAGGCGACCAACGTCAAGAGCTTGTCCGTCGTCAACTCTGTCGCTGCCACCGTCTCCGCCGGCGAAGAGGCGCGGCTGAAGACCAATCCGGCGGTGGCCGAGGTCATCCCCGACGTCACCATCCATCTGGCGGCACCGAACACGGCGGAGGCGTCGTCGACCTCCCCGTCGTCGGCGTCCCCGTCGGCGGCAACCTCGCTGACGCCAAACGTCATCCCCGGCGCCTGCTCGGCCACTACCCCGCAGCTCGATCCCGAGGGCCTGGCCCTGACCGGCACCGACTCGGACAACTCCAGTCAGCCCACGGCTCGCTCGCTCGGCATCACCGGCGCGGGCGTGAAGGTGGCGTGGATCGCCGATGGCCTCGACCCCAACAACATCAACTTCATTCGCCCCGACAACACGTCGGTCTTCGTGGACTACCAGGACTTCAGCGGCGACGGCCCGGGCCAGCCGACGAGCGGCGACGAGGCGTTCCTGGACGCCAACACCATCGCCGGTCAGGGTCTCCACACCTACGACGTGTCGCACTTCTCGGCCCAGCCCGACCCCACCGCCTGCAACATCCGTATCGAGGGCGTCGCTCCGGGCGCCAGCCTGGTCGGCCTCGACGTGTTCGGCTCCTTCGAAGACACCACCGAATCCAACTTTCTCGAGGCCATCAACTACGCGGTAAACACCGACCACGTCAACGTGATCAACGAGTCCTTCGGCTCCAACCCCTTCCCCGACATCACCTCCCTCGACGCGACCAAGCAGTTCAACGACGCCGCCGTGGCGGCGGGGGTGTTCGTCAGCGTCTCCAGCGGTGACGCCGGCTTCACCAACACCATCGGCTCGCCCAGCACCGACCCCGGCGTGATCTCGGTAGGCGGCTCGACCGACCTGCGGTTCTACGCCCAGACCAACTACGCCGGCGCCGACTACTTCGCCAAGACCGGCTGGCTCAACGACAACATCAGCTCGCTCAGCTCCTCCGGCTACGACGAGACCGGCGGCACCGTGGACCTCGTCGCCCCCGGCGAGCTGAGCTTCGCCTCCTGCGACGCCAACCCCCTGTTCTCCGGCTGCGTCAACTTCCTCGGCGCGCCGAGCGACGTCGAAGAAGCTGGCGGCACCAGCGAGTCGGCACCGTTTGTATCCGGTGCCGCCGCCTTGGTCATCCAGGCCTACCGCAACACCCATGTCGGCGCCAGCCCCAGTCCCGCCCTGGTCAAGCAGATCCTGGTCAGCACGGCCGACGACCTAGGGGCTCCGGCGAATGAGCAGGGGGCAGGGTTGGTCGACACCTACAAGGCCGTGGAGCTGGCCGAGTCGATCCCGACAACCGCGGGATCCCCCTCCGCCGTCGGCAACACGCTTCTCGTCTCGAGCGGCCAGCTGAATGCTGTGGCCGCCCCCAGCACCCGCGAGAGCTGGCCCGTCACGGTCACCAACGAGGGCACGACCACTCAGTTGGTGTCCCTTTCAGGCCGGGCCATCGGCCCCGACCAGAATGTCCGCACCGGCAGCGTCGTCCTCAACGACGGCACCAGTCCCCAGTTCATCAACTACCAGGGGCTTCCCAACAACTACGCCACGTTCACCTTCACGGTTCCGCCCGGCCAGAATCGCCTCGACGCTTCGCTGGCCTACCCCGCCCCTGCCGGCAGCGGGAACAATGCCCGGGTCCGCCTGGACCTCATCGACCCGACGGGCAAGTTCGCCGCTCACAGCCTCCCCCAGGGGGTCGGCAACTACGGGAACTCTGACGTCATCGATCCCGCGCCAGGGAAATGGACCGGTGTCATCTACGGCGATGTCGCCGCCGACGGCGGCACCAACGGGACGATCCCGTGGCGGGTCGCGACCGAGACCTACACTCCCTTCGCCCAGGCGGCGCCCGGCGCCATGGTCCTGACGCCCGGCCAGAGCCAGACCGTGACGGTGTACGCCACCACCCCGGCGACGCCCGGTGACACCTCGGCGTCGATCGTGCTGGCGGCCAGCACGCTGGGAACGGGCGGCCTGACCAAGGTCGGCACCACGACCATCCCCGTCACCCTGCGCAGCGAGATCGACGTCGCCGGCGGGGGGGCGTTTTCCGGGACCCTGACCGGCGGCAATGGCCGGCCGCCCGGCGAGGGCCAGGACCAGTTCTACCAGTTCGAGGTCCCGGCCGGGGTCGCCAGCATCACCGCCAACGTGGCCCTCAAGAACGACGCCAGCGACCCCGTCGCCATGTTCCTGGTCAGCCCTGACGGAGACACCCTTGGGTATGGCTACAACGTCCTCAATGGCCAGCCCAGCCTGACCGCCTCGGCCAACACGCTCAATCCCGCCGCCGGCCAGTGGACGTTGATCGTGGCCTTTACTGAGCCGGTGGTCGGCAACGAGGTCTCCGAGCCCTTCAAGGGCAACGTCGCCTTCAACGTACCTTTCGCCGGCGCCCCCACCGTGCCCCACAGCTTCAGCACCCAGCTGACCAACGGCACCAAGACGTCGTACTCGCTCACCATCACCAACAACAGCAAATCGCCGGAGGACTTCTTTACCGACGCCCGGCAGAACACCTACACGACCCTCAACCTGTCCCCGTTCTTCGGCACCGGCCCCACCCGCACACTGCCGCTCGTGGGGCTCGAGCCAACGTGGCTGGTGCCGACCGAGACCCAGAGCGCCTTCGCGACCTCGACCGCCGACGTGCCGATCACCTTCGACTGGGGACCCTTCCCCGGTGATCCGGACCTCTCTAGCGCCGCCCCCGGCCCAGGTTCACTGTGCGCCAAGACGGCGACGGCGTCCTTCACGCCGCCCGGAGGGGTCGTCTCCGCCGGCTTGTGGGGAGACGCACCAACCGAATGCGGGCCCTACCCGGCTGCGGCGCCCAGTGGCACCGTCACCTCGAAGATGTTCGTGAGCACCAAGGCGTTCGACAGAACGGTAACTTCACTCACCGGCGACCTGTGGCACGCCGTGACCAACCCCACTCTCACGTTCAGCCCGGCCGTGCTGCAGCCGGGCCAGAGCACCACCTTCAAGGTCTCGATCACGCCGAGCGCGCCATCCGGGACCCAGGTGAGCGGCACCCTCTACATCGACGAGTTCATCGCGAACTTGCCGATCTCCGGCTCGTCGTCAGGCAACGAGGTGGCCGCTATCCCCTACGCCTACACCGTCTCGTAAGGACCTCCAAGGCCGACCTACCGACGAGCCATCTCCGCCTGTCCGCCCCGCTCTCGGTTAAGGCGCCCGCGCCCCTTAGGTATCGACGGCGATGGCATGGGGTATTTACAACAGACCCCCGGCCGATTGGCACCATCTCAGGAGGACGATCGTGTACCAGTCCGTTGATCTGCCCGTGCTCGACGATGGCGCGCCGAGCGCGAGCCAGTCGGATACGGCAACAGGGGCGTGGGAGCTGTTCCTGCGCCATGGCAACGCGGCGTACACCCTGGCCCGCATGCTGAGCGCCGAAGACGAGGAAGCTGCCGACGCGGTGGCGGATGTGTTCGTGGGCATCGGCCGTCGGGGGCTTCCTGTCCCGGGTGCTGTTGACGATTTCACTGACCTCATCGAGGCCGACGACACCAGCCGGCGACGGGCGGTTCTCGCCTTGGTGTGCCGGCGATTGTCGGCGCCACCGACGGACCCCTGTCTTCATCGCGTGATCAGCATCCTGGGCGAGATCGACACCGACCTGGCCGCCGAGATGGCCGCCGGCGCCACCGCCTGACAGCCCCCGCCTGACACCCACGGCCGCCGGCGCCACCGCCTGACACCCCCCGCCTGACACCCCCCGCCGCCGACGCCACCGCCGGCGGCGGTCTTACACACATTTCTTCCAGGCGGGTGTAAGACTGCACGGGAAACCGCCGCGAGACCGGCGCCAGCCGGCCTGATGGCGTGTACGGAACCAAGGGGGAAAATTGAATCTCAAATCTGGTTGGGTGATCGGGCTGTCCGTCGTCCTAGCCGGCAGCTTGCTGGCAGCATGCGGCAGCTCGAAGAAATCGTCGACCGGCACATCGACCACCACGGGCGGTGGCACCACGCCGACCACGGCGATCTCGGCGACGTCGTTCACCAACGACTTTTCGGCCATGAAGGCGCTCACGTCGATCGCCTCCCAGGGCACCGGGAAGATCGCCGCCATACTTCCCGACACCACCAGCTCGACGCGCTATGTCGAGTTCGACCAGCCGGATATCACCCAGGCGTTGCAGGCCGCCGGAGTGCCGAGCTCCGACATCATCGTGCAGAACGCCCAGAACAGCGACAGCACGCAGTTGACCGACGCCCAGACGGACATCACCAACGGCGCCACCGTGCTGATGGTCGACCCGCTGGACTCCGGCGTTGGGGCCCAGATCGAGTCGATGGCCAAGAGCCATGGCGTCGCCGTCATCGACTACGACCGCCTCACCCTGGGCGGCAGCCGGACCTACTACGTGAGCTTCGACAACGTCCAGGTGGGCACCGTGATGGGCCAGGGCCTGGTCAGTTGCATCTCGTCGTGGAACGTGAGCAAGCCCAACGTGGTGGTCATGTACGGCGCGGCCACGGACAACAACGCCACCCTGTTCGCCCAGGGTTACAACGCGGTGATGAAGAGCTATTTCGACGCCGGGACATGGACGAAGGTCACCGACACCGCGGGCACCTGGGACCCACCCACCGCGGCCACCGAGTTTGAGGCGGCCTACACCGCCCATCCCAACACCAATGCCGCCCTGATCCCCAATGACGAGAACGCGGCGCCAATCATCACCTACCTGCAGGGCCACAAGGTCGCCGCCAAGACCTTCCCGATCACCGGCCAAGACGCCACCCTGACCGGCCTGGACAACATCCTGGCCGGATACCAGTGCGGCACCGTGTACAAGCCGGTGTTCCTTGAGGCCCAGGCGGCCTCGGCGCTGGCGGTCTACCTGCGAGCCGGCAAGACCCCGCCGAGCGGGCTGGTCAACGGCAGCACGATGGACACCATGGCCAACGTGGCGGTCCCCTCGGTGTTGTTGAAGCCGGAATGGGTGACCTCGGCCAACATGAACGACACCATCGTCAAGGACAAGTTCGTCCCCGTGGCGATGCTCTGCGCGGGCGCCTATGCGCAGGACTGCACCGCGGCGGGGATCAGCGGGTAATGCCTGACGCCGTCGCCGGCGGCGCCGCCCCGGTGGAACCCGGGGCGGCGCTGCTGGAGCTGCGAGGCGTTACCAAGTCCTTCGGCCCGGTGCGGGCGCTCAGCAAGGTCGACATGGTGGTGCCGCCCGCCCAGGTCACGGCGCTGGTGGGCGACAACGGGGCCGGCAAGTCCAGCCTGATCAAGACCGTTTCGGGGCTGTGGGAGCCCGACGAAGGCGAGATCCTCTGGGAGGGCCGGCCGGTGCGCCTGCACGGGCCCAAGGATGCCGAGCACCTCGGCATCACCACGATCTACCAGGACCTGGCGCTGTGCGACAACCTGGACATCGTCCAGAACATGTTCCTCGGCCACGAACCGCGCCGCTACGGCCTGCTCGACGAGGACACCATGGAGGCCGCGGCCCGCCAGACCCTGGCCGACCTGTCGGTGGTCACGGTTCGGTCCATCCGCCAGCCGGTGGCCTCGCTGTCGGGCGGCCAACGCCAATCGGTGGCGGTTGCCAAGGCGGTCATGTCCCACGCCAAGCTCGTCATCATGGACGAGCCGACGGCGGCCTTGGGGGTCGCCCAGACGGAGATGGTGCTCAACCTGATCCGGCGCCTGTCCAGCCAGGGAGTGGCGGTGCTGGTCATCTCCCACAACCTGGTCGACGTGTTCGCCGTCGCCGACCGCCTGGCAGTGCTGTACCTGGGCCGCATGGTGTCGAGCGGCCCCGCGTCGAACTACGACCGGCAGTCGGTGGTCGAGTTGATGACCACCGGCGGCGCCACCCACCAGTCAGTGGCGGCGGGGCGCACCGCGACCGCCACAGGGGGCTGAGCGATGACCACCCAGGAACAACAACCACCACCGCCGCCCGCTGACGTCCCCGGACCTCCCGGCGTCGCCAACGGGACCCCGGCGGGAGGGTCGGCACCGATCGAAGCGGCCGCCGTCTCCGCCTCGCCGGAACTGCTCGTCGACTCCCTCGGCGAATACCTCCGAGCCTGGTGGCAGCGCATCAAGGGCGGCGAGAGCGGCGTGTTGCCGATCCTGGCGGGCCTGATCCTGATCATCATCATTTTCCAGGTCAAAGAGCCCAAGTTCCTGTCGGCGCTCAACATCGTCAACCTGTTCGTACAGGCGGCGGTGTTCGTGCTGCTGGGGCTGGCGGAGATCTATGCCCTGCTGTTGAGCGAGATCGACCTGTCGACGGGCTACGTGGCCGGCGTCGGCGCCTTCGTCATCGCCGAGCTCGTCGCCCGGCCCAACAACTGGCCGTGGTGGCTTGGCGTGCTTGGCGGTCTCGTCGTGACCGCCCTCATCGGTGTGTTGCACGGCGTTCTCATCACCCGTTTGCACCTCCCATCGTTCGTGGTCACCCTTGGAGGCCTGCTGGGCTGGCAGGGGGTGATGCTCTACCTGGCTGACATCGACAAGACGGCGGTCGGCGGGGTCATCAGCCTTAACCCCAAGAGCCCGATCTACAAGCTGGTCAACGACAACATGAGCACCGCGCTGAGCTGGATCGTGCTCGTGGTGCTGCTGATCGGCTTTGCCGCCGTGCTCGTTCCCCGGGCCGCCCGCCGGCGCGCCCGCGGCCTCTCGGCGCCTCCGCCGAGCATCACCATCTTGACCATCGCCGTCACCGCGGTGGCCGGCGTGGCCCTGGTGTTGATCTGCAGCACCAACCGGGGCACCAAGTTCGCCCACCTGAGCGGGGTGCCGTGGGTGGTGCCTTTCGTGCTGCTGATCGTCCTGGCGTCCTCGGCCCTGCTCAGCAAGTCCCGGCTGGGCCGCTACATCTACGCCATCGGCGCCAACCCCGAAGCGGCCCGGCGGGCCGGCATCAACGTGGCCCGCGTCCGCACCATCGCCTTCATGCTGTGCAGCCTCACTGCGGGCCTCGCGGGCCTCGTCTACGAGTCGCGTCTCGGATCCATCGCCACCGACATCGACGGCGGGACCTTGGTCCTCTACGCGGTCGCCGCCGCCGTCATCGGGGGCACCAGCCTCTTCGGCGGCCGCGGCAAAGCCGTCCACGCGCTGCTGGGGGGCATCGTGATCGCGGCGGTCTACAACGGCCTCGGCCTGATCGGCATCCACGCCGCCGGCCAGGACATGGCCACCGCGGTGGTCCTCATCGCGGCCGTCACCGTCGACTCCCTGGTGCGCCGCCGAGGCGCCCTCGGCACCTAGATTCTCCGGCACCGGGGCCTGTCGCACCCCCCGTCGCCCGGTCGCTCGGCCTAACCCAGCGGAAACCGAGTCGCGGCCAGCCACTCCCGGCTAGGCACCCCGCACTCCGGACACTGCACGTCGATGTACTCGGCCAGCGAGATCAACGCTGCCGGCAATGGCAGCGGTTCGTGGTCGGCGTCAGGCGAGGCCACGGCTTCCGCCTCGAACACGGCGCCATATCGGTCGGTCTGCACCACCACCGCCTGGTCGTCGCCGGCTCCGAGGTGTCGCCGCCCCGAACTGTCGGCATCGGCTAGGAGCAGGACCCCGGCGCCCGCCGCCGCCGTCAAAGCTGGGTCGCCGCCGCCGTCAGGGTCGGCCACTAGGACCATGACCCGGGTCGCCCAGTCGCGCAGCCCGGCCACGGCCGTACCGAGCTCCGCCAGGTAGCCGGTGCACGCCGAGCAGCCGCTCGGGTGGGGAGCGAAGACGACCGTGGCCGTCGTTCCCTGGTGCCACGCCACCACGCCCGGTGCGCCGACCTTCTGGAACGACGCCGGCAAGAGGGTGTCCCCGACCGCCACCAGCCGGCGGTGGCCTCCGCTTTGGGCAGCCACGATCGCCCTACTCGGCGACCTTGACACCGTGCCAGAACGCCACCCGGTCGGCAACCGCCTCGGCGCCAGGCTTCGGCTTGGGGTAGTACCAGGCCGCGTCGCGGTTGGTCTCCCCGCCCACGACGATGTTGTAGTAGCTCGCCGTGCCCTTCCATGGGCAGATGGAGTGGGTGTCGCTCTCCCGCACGCAGCCCGGGTCGACCGAGTTGGTGGGGAAGTAATGGTTGCCCTCGACGACCACGGTGTCGTTGCTGTCGGCGATGACGGCGCCGTTCCATATCGCTTGCACAGTCCGACGCTACCAAGGCGATGGGAAAATGCCTCGACCGCCTCGCCCGCCGCTCCTCCACGGCACCCGGCCGGTACCGCGGCCAGCACTACTGTCGATGCAATGAGTGTCCCCGTGACCATGGAGTCCCTGCGCGCAGAGATCGACCGCCACGGCTCGGTGGCCTTCCTGCTCTCGGGTGGTGCCGACGGTCGCCCCCATTGCGTCCAGCTGGCGGTCACGGTCGAGGAATCAGGGCAGTTGGTCGTCCACCCCGGCCGGGGGACCCTGGCCAATATCGCCGAGCGCCCGCTGGTGAGCCTCCTGTGGCCGCCCGTCGAGCCAGGCGGCTACAGCCTCATCGTCGACGCCACCGCGTCCGGATCAGGCGAAGGTGTCGACGCCCGCCTGTTTCTGGCGCTCGGGCCCACCAAGGCCGTTCTCCACCGCCCGGCGCAGCCCGCCGACTCGACCGGAGCCGGAGTGAGTGGCGGCTCGGACTGCGTCCGAGTGTTCAACGCCGCCTCCTAACCCGCCCCCCAGCTTCGCCCTCGCCCGCAAAGAATCTGCGCGTTCGAGGATGGACCGGTTGAGGCCTCCCGTGGCAAGCGCGGAGCTAACTTAACACCCCTAACACAAGTGCAGGGCGCTATGACGCCCTGCACT
>JBOGGN010000314.1:0-6933 GCA_050744165.1 Acidimicrobiales bacterium
GGTGACCGAGGCGGTCTGGGAGCTACCGGTCTGGGTGATCCAGGTGATGGAGATCTTGTCGCCCGGGTGGTGGGGCTCCAGGGCGGTCGTGACGTCCTGGGCGGTGGAGATCGAGGCGCCGTCGACAGCGGTGATGACGTCGCCGGCGACCAAGCCGGCCTGGGCGGCGGGGGTGTTCGGTGCCACCTGAGTGATTTCGGCCCCGTTGCCCACGCCATTGCTGGTGACGCCGACACCGAGGAAGCCGGTCAGGCCGATGTGGACGGTGGCGCTTCCCTTACCAGACTCGATTTGCTTGGCAATGGACAGCGCCTTGTCGATCGGGATGGTGAAGCTGGAGGTCGCCGAGCTGGCCGAGCCAAAGCCAGAGCTGCGGTTGCTCGAGGAGGCCGCGGTGTCCATCCCGATGACCTGGCCGTTGGTATTGACCAGGGGCCCACCGGAGTCGCCGGGTTGGATCGGCGCATCAGTCTCGATCATCCCGTTCAACGTCTCGGCGTTGGAGCCGTCGTTATCGCTGGCGGTGATGGTCTGGTTGAGCGCCTGAACGGTGCCGGTCACGACCGACGGGGGCCCACCGACACCGCCGGCATTGCCCAGGGCCACGACAGAGTCGCCCACCTGCACCGTGCTCGAGTCGCCGAGGGGGATCGTCTTCAGCCCCGATGCGTTCTTCAGTTGGAGGACGGCAACGTCGTCGGTCTTGTCGAAGCCGACCACGGTGGCGGAGTACGTCTGGTTGGTGCTCGGGATGGTGACCGAGATGGTCGTTGCCTGGTCGATCACGTGGTTGTTGGTGAGGACCAGGCCGCTGGCGCTGAGCACCTCACCGGTGCCCGCGGCGGCCGCGTTCTGGAAGCTCAGCTCGGTGTTCACATCCACGATGCCCGGTGACACCTTGGCTGCGATGGCCGACGCAGCAGCCGAGATCGAACCCTGCGAGCCGGTGCCGTTGGAGGATCCAGTCCCGCCGGTGCCGTTGGAGTATCCAGTCCCGCCAGTGCCATTGCTGCCGCCGCCGAAGACGCCCGAACCGCCCCCGAGCGCGCCCGACCCGGGGAAGTTAAAGCTCCCCGACGAGGGCAGCGTCGAGGGCGAGGACTGAGAGGCGAGCGACGGCGAGGAGGGCTTCGCCAGGCTGTGGCCGATGATCACTCCGACGACCGCCGCCACGAGGGCCGCGACCAGCACCATGGCGATGGCACTACGCCGGCGCCGGTCGGGCTGACCGCTCGGAGCTGGGGACCAACCCTGGGGCGGGTTACCAGCCGGCGAATAGCTTCCGGCCGGCGGAAACCCGGCGCCGGGCCCATAGCCCGAAGAAGGCGGGTAGCCCCCGTAGCCTCCGGCGGGCGGACTCCCGTAGCCGCCCGTTGGTGAGTCGCCATAGCCTCCGGCGGGGGGAGTGCCGTAGCCTCCGGCTTCGGGGTAGCTGTCATAGCTGCCGTACCCGCTGGTGTCGCCGCCGGCAACACCGGGGGTCGTCGGAGCGACCCAGGTCGGGGCCCATCCAGGGCTCTCCTGACCCAGGTCGGCGGGATAGGGCGAGGTGGGAGGGTAGGTCCCGCCGACGCCCGGCGTTTGAGAGGTATCGCTCACGGGTTCGCTCCTGTAGCTGATGTTCCATTCGCAGTGAACGTCGCCAATCTCAAAGCCCGATAGGGAGCCTCTGTGGCCATCATGAGACTTTGCGCCGACTGGCCTGAGGCGATCATTTGTTGACCACCGATGCCGGCAGCATGGCGATGCGGCTCGCGAATACCGACACGATGGCCTGGATCGAATCCTGGCCGGTGACCGGCACCTGGGAGCCGTCGGGGTTGGGGAAGTAGAGGCCCATCAGGACCCGACCTCGGCGAAGGTAGACGGCCACCGAATGGCCGGTGCTTCCACTGTCGTCGGTCTGGGTGAAGTCGTACGCCTGGCGCTCCACAGTGGCCGTCTGCGACCACGACCCGTCCGGCGCAGCGTTGAACATGGTGGTCACAGTGCCCTCACCGATGGGGCTCACGACCGGCGTCGAGGGGCAGTGGGCGACGACCGAGCGAAGCTCGGAGAACGCTTGGGTGGTCGCCGCCGCGTTCTTGTACAAGACCGCTTCGGTGCTCAAGGCCTCATTGCCCTCGGAGTCAATGGCCGCCACCTGCAGGCGGGCGGTACGCATCGACTCGCTCGGGTAGGTCCCGTTGCACAAGTCGAGCGTTGCGTCACCGGAGTCGACCTGGTCGCCCCCCGCGATTTCCTGCACCACGTAGGTAGAGGGGACGTCGGACTGCGACAACACGAGCGTCTGGAGGACGGCGGCGTCGGGATCGGCCGGCTGGCTGGGCAAGGGTCCGAGGAAGGTCCGCGTCGGCGTCTTGTGCCGGAAGGCGTAGTACCCGGCCAAGGTGGCCACGGATCCCACCACCAGCATGACCGCCACGATGAGGGCGATGAGCTCGGCTGTCGTCATGCGGGACAGGCGGTTCTTCCCCGGCGGCGGCGTTGGGGCCCACGGCGTGTCGGCCGGTGTCCCCCACGGCGAGGTTGACACTGGAGGGGTCCAGTTCGGTGGCGGTGCGTTTGGGTCGCGACCCGATGGCGGTGGCCCGGGCAACGTCGAGGTCGGTGTCGCGTCGCCGCCTTCGGTGTTCTCTTCCGCCTCGGCTACGGGCGCCGGTCCGTGCGGGAAGGACCCCGCGGTCCAGCCGGATCCGTCCCAATAGCGGTGTTGGCCGCGCGACCAGGGGTCGGGATACCACCCCGCAGTCGGGGCTTCCCCCGGCCGAGTAGGAGCGCTCGGGCCCGAACCCCAACCGTGGCTTTGGTCGCTCATTCACTTCCTTCCGGTCGCGGCCTGCGACCCGTCCTCCGCCAGTTAACTTCGAATGTGGTGGTGCGGAGTAAGTCCCGGCTGAGTGTGCGCTGTGAAAACGCTAGTCAGTGGCTGTACTTACCTGTTTCCCAGCTAACCGCCAGGTCTCCTTGAGGTTCGGACAGCACGCTTGGCCGAAAGGGCGAGAATGGTGGTTGCCGGACGGAGCCCCCCTTTTCCCACCACCCGCGAAGGAGACCGTGAAATGCAGGACCCCGCAGCCATCCTCGAAGACGCCCTGTTCCAGATCAAGCGGGTGATCGTGGGCCAGGACCGGATGGTGGAGCGTGCCTTTGTGTGCCTACTGGCCCGAGGGCATTGCCTGATCGAGGGGGTGCCCGGCCTGGCCAAGACGCTGACGGTCTCGACCATGGCCACCGTGGTCGGCGGCACCTTCACCCGCATCCAGTTCACGCCTGACCTGGTGCCGGCCGACATCGTCGGGACTCGGATCTGGCGGCCGTCGCAAGAGGAGTTCGACATCGAGTGGGGTCCGGTGTTCGCCAACTTGGTGCTGGCGGACGAGATCAACCGAGCCCCCGCCAAGGTTCAGTCGGCACTGCTCGAGGTCATGGCCGAGCGCCAGGTGTCGATCGGGGGCCACACGCGCCGGGTCCCCGAGCCTTTCCTCGTGCTTGCGACACAGAACCCGATCGAGTCCGAGGGGGTCTACGCCCTGCCCGAGGCTCAACGGGACCGGTTCATGATGCAGATCGTGGTGGAGCAGCCGTCGTACCAGGAGGAAGTGGAGATCGCTCGGCGTATGAGCGTGCGACCGCCGGCGGCCGACCCGGTGCTGTCCTCAGGCCAGCTCCGGGAGTTGCAGGACCGGGTCGACGACGTCTTCGTCCACCACGCCGTCCAGGACTACGCGGTGCGGCTGGTGATGGCGACGAGGGATCCGGCTCGCTGGGGCCTGCCGGGCCTCGCCGGCCAGATCGCCCTCGGCGCCAGCCCCCGGGCGACCCTGGGCTTGTTGTCAGCCGGCCGGGCGCTGGCCATGCTGCGGGGCCGGCGCTTCCTCGTGCCGAAGGACATCTACGACGTTGCCCCCGAGGTGTTGCGCCATCGCATCCTGCTGACCTACGACGGGTTGGCCTCGGGCATCGAGGTCGATGCCATCGTGGGCCAGATCCTGGGGACGATCCAAGCGCCTCGGGTGGCGCCCCACCAGGACGAAGGACGGCCAGGTGTCGGCGGCGGCCCGATGGCGGGCGGGCCGGTCGGGGCGGGCGGGCCGGGCGCGCCTGCGGCACCATCTGTCGTCGGCACGACCCAATCGTTTCCGCCGCCCCCGCCGGGTCGCCCAGCGGCGAGCGGAACATTCCCGCCCTTTCCTGCATCCCCGGCGAGCCCCTCTCCGTCGATGGAAACCCACCCCGCCCCGGCAGGCGTTGATGCCCAGGCCGAGGAGGCGGACGAGGATCCCTTCGAGGCAACCTCATGAGCCAGGCCCAACGCGAAGCCGGCTTGCGGTGGCGCCAGTGGTCTCGGCGCCGACCCCCGGCGACCCCGCCGTCGGCGCTCCCGGCCGACCTAGCCAAGCGGGCGGCCGCACTGCGGCGCTTGGAACTTGACGTCACCCGGCGGCTGGACGGACTGGTCAGCGGCGACTATCGCACTTCCGTGAGTGGCCCAGGCAGCGAACCCGCCGGCGCCCGGCTGTACAGCCCGGGCGACGACGCCCGCCGAATCGACTGGAACCTGACTGCCCGCATGGTCACCGCCCACATCCGCACCACCGATGCCGATCGTGAACTGGAGACCTGGATCATCGCCGACCGCTCGGCGAGCTTGGACTTCGGCACTGCCAAATGCGAGAAGCGGGAGGTGGCCCTGGCCGCCGTCGCCGCCTTCGGATTCCTCAGCGCTCGAGCCGGTAACCGCCTCGGGGTGGTGATCTCCGGCGGCGAGGAGCTTGTGCGTCTTCCGGCCCGCAGCGGCCGCCGAGCCACCATGGCGGCGCTGGCCAGCTTGTACGACACGCCGCGGCGGGAGCAGGCGCCGGGCCCCAAGGCCGACCTCACCGCCGCGCTGACCATGGTCGAGCAGGTTCAGCGCCGCCGCGGCCAGGTCATCGTGGTGTCCGACTTCCTGGACCGCACCGATTGGGGCGGCCCCCTCCGGCGGCTGCGGCTTCGCCAACAAGTGATTGCCGTCCAGATCAGCGACCCCCGCGAGCTCGAGTTGCCGGCCGTAGGCATGCTCGACCTGGTGGACGCCGAGACCGGCGCCCGCCTCACCGTCCAGACGAACTCGCCCGCCCTCCGGGCGCGATACGCCGAGGCGGTGGCCGAGCGACAGGAACATATTCGCCACCAGTTGTCCGACGCCGGCATCGAACACCTTGAGCTGTCGACGAGCCGTGACTGGGTCGTGGACGTGGCCCGGTTCGTGCGGTTGCGCCGCACCTTCGGCTCCCCTCAGCGCGGCAGCCGCCTGGGTGGCCACCTCAGGGGCTCGCCCGCGTCCTTGGCGGGCGGGGCGCCCGCGTTGGCTCAGACCTCGGCCGGCGCCACCAAGATGGCCGAGCCCCGGCGATGACCTTCCTCGCCTCGTGGCGCCTCGCGTTGCTGGCGGCACCCCTGGTGCTGCTGATCGTGTACCTGGTGGTGCAGCGGTCGCGGCGCAAGGTGGCGGTCCGCTTCACCAGCGTCGATCTGCTGGCCTCGGTCGTACCGCGGCGTTCCGGCTGGCAGCGGCACATCGCCTCGGCGGCGTTGCTGCTGGCCCTGGTGCTCCTCGTAACCGCCTTTGCCGAACCGGCCCGGGTCGAGCGCACCCCCAAACAACAGGCGACGGTGATGCTGACGCTCGACATCTCCGGCTCTATGATCGCCACCGACGTCAGCCCCACCCGGTTGGGTGCCGCTCAGCAGGCGGCTCGGGTCTTCGCCCAGGCGTTGCCCCCGGGCGTCCAGCTGGGCCTGATTTCCTTCTCGACGACCGGCAGTGTCCTGGTCTCGCCCACCTCGGACCGCTCCGCCGTCGTCTCCGCCATCAACTCGCTTCAGCCCGGCGGTGGTACGGCGACCGCCGCTGCCTTGGACTTGGCCCTCCACGCCGTCACCTCCCAGCCCCGGGCCGCCAATGGCAAGCCGACCCCTGCGGCCATCGTGTTGATGAGCGACGGTGCTCCGACCCTGGGCATCAGCGGGGCCTCGCCCCTCGAGAGCGCCTACTCGGAAGCCTCCCTGGCCAAGCAGGACGGGGTGCCGATCGACACCATCGCCTTCGGAACCGAGAATGGGACGGTGAGCATCGAAGGCCAGACGATCCCGGTGCCTTCAGACCCGGCGGCGATGTCGGAGATCGCGTCCCTTTCAGGCGGGAAGACCTTCACCGCCCAGAGCGCCCAGCAGTTGAACTCGGTGTACCGCCAGATCGGCCGGGTAGTGGGCTACGACACCCACCGCCACGAGGTCACCGCCTGGTTCACGGGCATCGGCTTGGCCCTGGCGGCCTTGGCCGGCGTCGCCGGATTGCTCTGGACCCAGCGACTCGCGTAACTTAGTCGATTCGCTGATATCCCGGCCCCTGGTGTGGGTACGACTGGGACATGGCCGACAAAGGCGAGACGGTCGGGGACACACTGACCCGGCAATCAGGATTGATGGCGCGTCGAGCAGATCACGCCATGGGTTTGGAGTTGCAGATCGTGGAGCTGGTGGAACGCCAGACCCGAGCGAAAGTGCAGCACCGCGATGACGACGTCGAGCGACTGGAGTTAGAGCTCAACCAGTTGCGCGCCGAACTGGCGGCGACGGCGGACTATGGCATCGCACGCCCGGCGCGGGCGCCTCGCGCCAGCCGCCAGCGGGGCGTGGCCGTCTAAAGCCCACCACGCGACGCACCGGGCTCGTCCGGCCCGCCGGCCGACCAAGCGCGCTCAGGCCCAGCGGGCCACGCCGGGGGCGCCGGCGCTAGTCCGAGTCGGCGGGCAGAGGTGTCGTTGGGGCGCGTCGCCGGAGCCGCCCTGCGAGGGCGTTGGCTCGGCCCAGCGCGGTAATCGAGAGCGCCTGCGGCCCCGGTCGCTGTGCCAGCGCCGACAGCACCTCGGCCAGCCAGTAGGCCAG
>JBOGGN010000315.1:0-16177 GCA_050744165.1 Acidimicrobiales bacterium
GGTTATCCGACCCCCCCCGGGGTACGGCCGCCACCCGGCGAGGGGCCCGGCCAGTCGAGCGGCCCGAGGGGTCCTACCGGCAATGGAGGTGACGTCTCGTAGGCTTCCCGCCGTGCAGGCGAGCAAGTGGCCCGGGGCGAGGAGGGAGCCATGAGCCCCCAGACGGAGTCCAAGCCCGCCCTGGTAAGCATCGACGACGATGCCGACGTCTCGCGTGCAGTAGCCCGAGACCTGCGCCGTCGCTATGGAGGCGACTATCGCGTGGTGCGGGCCGAGTCCGGCGCCGAGGGCCTCGACGCGCTTCGGGAGATGAAGTTGCGGGGCGACCAGGTGGCCCTGTTGCTGGCCGACTACCGCATGCCGGAAATGTCCGGCATCGAATTCCTGGAGCAGGCCATGGACCTCTACCCCAAGGCTCGCCGCCTGCTCCTCACGGCCTACGCCGACACCGCCGCCGCCATCGACGCCATCAACGTGGTCGACCTCGACTACTACCTCATGAAACCGTGGGACCCGCCCGAGGACAAGTTGTACCCGGTCCTCGACGAGCAGTTGGAGAGCTGGCGCCACGCCGACCACCGAGTCGTCCAAAGCATCAAGGTGGTCGGCCACCGCTGGTCGGCCCGCTCCACCGAGGTGCGGGAGCTCTTGAGCCGCAACCGGGTGCCCTACCGCTGGTACACCTGCGAGGACGCCGAGGGCCAGCAGCTGTTGGCCGCGGCCGGCATCGACGACCGCCACCTTCCAGTCATCGTCACCGCCGAGGGCAAGGTGCTGGTCGAGCCCAGCGACGCCGAGTTGGCCGCCGAGGCCGGTCTCGAGACGACGCCGAGCCAGCCCCTCTACGACCTCGCCGTCATCGGGGGCGGCCCCGCCGGCCTCGGGGCCGCGGTCTACGGGGCGTCCGAGGGCCTGCGCACCGTGATGCTGGAGCGGGTGGCGGCGGGCGGCCAGGCCGGGCAGAGCTCGCGGATCGAGAACTACCTCGGCTTCCCCGATGGGGTCTCCGGGGCCCAGCTCACCGACCGCGCCCGCCGCCAGGCGCTCAGGTTCGGCGCCGAAATCGTGACCGCCTGCGAGGTGGTGGGCCTCGACGTCAACGGCCCGGTGCGCACCGTGCAGCTGGCCGACGGCACCTCGGTCGACGCCAACGCCGTGATCCTGGCCACGGGCGTGTCCTACCGGCAGCTTCCGGCGCCGGGCCTGGCCGAGCTAACGGGGCGGGGGGTGTACTACGGCTCGTCGATGGGCGAGGCCAAGGCCTGCGCCGGCCAGGACATCTACCTCGTCGGAGGCGCCAACTCGGCCGGCCAGGCGGCGGTCTATTTTTCCCGCCACGCCCGCACCGTGACCATCTTGGTGCGCGGCCCCGCCCTCGAGGCCTCGATGTCCTACTACCTGGTGCAGCAGCTGGGCGCCATCCCCAACGTCGTCGTCCGCACCTGCACCGAGGTTGTGGCCGGCAAGGGCGAGGAGCACCTGGAGCGCCTGACCCTGCGGGACTCCAAGACGGGCGACACCGAGGTCATCGCCGCCGAGTGGCTGTTCATCTTCATCGGCGCCACCCCCCGCACCGAGTGGCTCGACGGGGTGATCACCCGCGACGGCTGGGGCTTCGTACCCGCAGGCCCCGACCTGCCGGAGGGCACCTGGGCAGAGGAGCGGGCGCCCTTCCACCTGGAGACCAGCGTGCCCGGCGTGTTCGTGGCCGGCGACGCTCGGGCCGACTCCGCCAAGCGGGTCGCCTCGGCGGTGGGGGAGGGGGCCATGGCCGTGATGCTGGTGCACCGCTACCTGGAGACGCGGTGAGCGCCACAGAGGTGGGAAAAGGCCTCGTCCCCATCGACTCGCCCGCCTCGACGGTGTGCGACATCGATGAGTTACGAACGCTGTTCCTGTTCGAGAAGCTCAATGACGACCAGCTGGCGTGGCTGTGTCGTCACGGTCATGTGCAGTGGTTCCCGCCCGGCCGGGTGTTCTCCGAGGGCGAGGCGGCCAAGTATTTCTACGTGTTGCTCGACGGCGCCCTGGTCCAGTCGCGCCGCGTCGGTCAAGACGACGTCGAAGTCAGCCGCACCGACCAGCGCGGGGTCTACACCGGGGCCTTTCGGTCGTACCTCGGCGACCTGATCCCCCAGACATACTCGGCCTCGGTGCGGGTCACCGTGCCGTCCCGTTTCTTCGTGCTGGAGTCGGAACGCTTCTCGGAACTGATGCGGGACTGGTTCCCGATGGCGGTTCACCTCCTCGAAGGTTTGTTTCTCGGCATCCAGAACATCCAGATGGTCGTCGGCCAGCGGGAGCGCCTGCAGGCGCTGGGCTCACTGACGGCCGGGTTGACCCACGAGCTCAACAACCCTGCGGCTGCGGCGGTGCGGGCTACGGCGTCGTTGCGGGAGCGGGTAAGCAACATGCGCCAGCGCCTGGCGCTCATTGCCGCCGGCCCCTACGACAAGGTCACGCTCGAATCGCTGACCAAGATCCAGACGCTGGCAATGGAGAAGCTCGCCGACCCGCCGGACCTGACGCCGCTGCAGACCTCGGACCGGGAGGAGGCCATCACCGACTGGCTGGACGACCACGGCATCAACAACGGCTGGGAGCTGGCGCCCACCTTCGTCCAGATCGGCCTCGACGAGGCCTGCCTCGAGAAGGTGGCAACCGAGGTCAGCGAGGTCATCCTCGAGGACACCCTGCGCTGGCTGCGCAACATCATCGACATGGAATTGCTGATGGACGAGATCCAGGATTCGACCAACCGCGTATCCAACCTGGTGGGGGCGGCCAAGCAGTATTCGCAGCTGGACCGGGCGCCATTTCAGACCGTGGATATCCACGACCTGATCACCAGCACCCTCATCATCATGAAACCCAAGTTCGGCGACGGCATCGCCCTGCACAAGGAATTCGACCGAGGCCTGCCCCGGATCTCGTGCTACGCGGCCGAGATCAACCAGGTTCTGACCAATCTCATCGACAACGCCGTCCAAGCCATGGACGGCCGCGGCACCCTGACGGTGCGCACCGACCGCGTCGAGGACCGGCTCCTGATCGAGATCGGCGATACCGGCCCGGGAATTCCCGAGGGGATCCGGTCGCGGATCTTCGAGCCGTTTTTCACCACCAAGCCGGTGGGCCAGGGCACCGGCCTCGGGCTCGACATCTACTGGCGCATCGTGGTCAACAAGCACCACGGCGACCTGAGGTTCGAGTCCGTCCCCGGCGACACCCGCTTCCAGGTGTGGCTGCCCTTCGATCCGCAAGCGAACCCCGAGGAGGGTGCTCCATGACCGACGTCACGGGAATCGACCCCGATGTGCCCCCGAGCGGCACCGGCTGCGTGGAGTGCCTCGACGCCAGCGGGTGGTGGTTCCACCTGCGCCGATGTGCCCTGTGCGGCCACGTCGGCTGCTGCGACTCCTCCCCGGCCCAGCACGCCTCGGCCCATTCCCGGGCGTCGGGCCACCCGCTGGTGCAGAGCTTCGAGCCGGGCGAGACCTGGTTCTGGAGCTTCGACACCGAGCAGTTCTACGAGGGGCCGGTGCTCAAGCCGCCGGCGCATCATCCCTCCGATCAGCCGGTGCCCGGGCCCGCCGGGCGCGTCCCGCGGGACTGGGTGAAACACCTGCACTAGTGGGCCCGGGGGCCAGGGGCGGCTTCCCTTTACTTAACACTGTTACTTGACAAAACACCGCGGCCGGCCGCGGTGATTTGGCATCGACGAACGTGAAGGACGAGCTGGCGGTCAACTCGTGGGGCCCCGCCGCCGCCACGCTGTCGGAAGCCAGCCGCTCCACTCGCTCCGCTACGCCGTGCGCCGCTCCCGCGCCTTGGCCCCGGCCGGCTCGAGCCAGCGAAGCCGAGCCGTGAATGCCGACAGCATCCGACTGCTGTCCTCGATGGCGCCCGCCCGGGAACGCAGGCTCTCGACGCCTTCGCCATTGATGCAGTACGGCCGGCGAGTCGGCCCTCGATCAGAGATCTCCCACCGGCACTCAACCAGACCCTCCCCGGCGAGGGAGCGGAGGGCCCGGTACACAGCGCCGTTGTCGATCGTGTCCAGCCCGAACTCGGCCAACCGCTCGGCCAGCTCGTAGCCATGGCCAGGCGACTCGGCGAGCAGCAAGAGGAGGCAGCCCTCCAGGTAGGTCCTCGTTACAAGAATGCGGCCCGTCGCCTCGCTCATGGCAGTCTCCCGGTAACAGTTGTGAAATATTTCACAAGCCGTGGCCAAGCATAACCCGTCCCCGTTTAGCCGTTGACCATTTCACGAATCGTGGGTCGGGTTCGACCGTGGCCGGCCGATCACAGCCCCGGCTAACCGGCGGAAATGCCCCCGACGCCACCCCCCGCCACCGGGGCTAGCCTCCCCCAAGCGTGAGCCGAGAGCCCAGCTTTCCTTTTCCCCTCGGCGTGACCCCGGTCGATGGCGGCGTCAACGTGGCGCTGTACTCAAGCGTGGCCCGCGGCGTCACGTTCTGCACCTTCGACGCCGACGGGACCGAAACCCGTCACCGCCTCACGCTGGCCGACAGCGACATTTGGCATGGCACCGTGTCCGGCGTCGCCCCGGGTCAGGAGTACGGCTTCCGGGTCGACGGCCCCTACGACCCCCACGGCGGCAGCCGCTGCAATCCGGTCAAGCTGCTCCTCGACCCCTACGCCCGATCCATCGCCGGCAACCTGGCCTGGCGCCCGTCGTGGAACGGGGGTACCGCCACCGCACCCGACGACACCGACTCCGCCCCCGACGCCCCCCGGTCGGTGGTCGCCAGCAGCGGCTTCGATTGGTCGGGCGACCATTCCCCGGGGCACTCCCTGGCGGACAGCGTCATTTACGAGCTGCACGTCAAGGGGTTCACCCAGACCCATCCCGACGTGCCGCCCCCCGACCGCGGCACCTACGCCGGCTTGGCCCGCCCCCCGGTGGTCGACTACCTGAAGCAGCTGGGCGTCACCGCCGTCGAACTCCTCCCGGTGCACCAGTCGCTGACCAACGGCCTGCTCGCCTCGGCGGGCCTGACCCAGTACTGGGGTTACGACACCATCGGCTTCTTCGCCCTCCACTCGGCCTACTCGTCAGTTCGGCGCGCCGGCCAGGCCCCCGGCAGTGAGATCGACGAGTTCAAGGCGCTGGTGAAGGCGCTGCACCAGGCGGGAATCGAGGTCCTTCTCGACGTGGTCTTCAACCACACCGCCGAGGGCGACGAGCGGGGCCCGACCCTCTGCTTCCGGGGCATCGACAACGCCACCTACTACCAACTGGTGCCCGGCCGCCCCGAGGCCTACGACAACCTGACCGGCACCGGCAACACCATCGACGCCGCCAGCCCGGTGGCGCGCCGCCTGGTGGTCGACTCGCTGCGCTACTGGGTCGAGGAGTTCCACGTCGACGGCTTCCGCTTCGACCTCGGCGCCGTCCTGGCCAGCGACGAGCCGGGCACCGCGGCCGACGCCGACCCCGGGTTCGACAAGACCGCCGCTTTCTTCGACCTGATCCTCCAGGACCCGGTCCTGGCCCCGGTCAAACTCATCGCCGAGCCGTGGACGGCGGCGGGAAACGAGCAGGGCCAGTTTCCACCCCGGTGGTCGGAATGGAACGGCCAGTACCGCGACGTCATGCGGGACTTCTGGCGGACACAGGTGTCGAGCCCCCGCTGGGTCGGGGCCCGCCTGGGCGGCAGCCCAGACATGTACGCCAACTCGGCGCCCCGCTACAGCCTGCGTCGCCAGCCAAGCGCCTCGGTCAACTTCGTCACCTGCCACGACGGCTTCACGCTGGCCGACCTCGTGTCCTACGACGGCAAACACAACCAGCCCAACCTGACCGATCCCGGCTCGGGCACCGATGACAACCGCTCCTGGAACTGCGGCCATGGCCCTGGTGACGACGGGCCGAGCGGGGATCCGGGCATTTTCCAACTTCGGAGGCGGCAGCAGCGCAACTTCCTGGCCACCCTGCTCGCCTCGCGGGGGGTGCCCATGCTGATGGCGGGCGACGAGCGCCACCGCACCCAGGGCGGCGACAACAACGCCTGGTGCCTCGACTCTGCCCTCACCTGGCTCGACTGGACGCCCGGCGCCGATGCCGAGTCGCTGACCGCCTTCGTGCGCACCCTGACAGCGCTGCGGGCCGCCACCCCGGCCCTGCGGGCGCCTCGCTTCCCTGACCCTGGCGGCCCGGGCGAGCCGAGCGACCGGGTGCCGGGCACGGGGCTGCTGTGGTACAACCCCGGCGGCGGGCCCCAGACCGGCGCCGAGTGGGATGACAGCGGCGCCCACAGCTTCGCCGTGGTATTCCCGGCCCCGGCGGCCCCGCTGGAGACGGCCGGGCCGAGCGTGCTGGCCCTCTTCAACGCCTACTGGGGCGAGGTGACCTTTGCGCTGCCGCCGGCGCTCGGCGGCCCGGGCGCTGCCTGGACGGTCGTCGTCGACACCACCGCCGAGGACGGCAGCCCCGCCGATCCCGGCCCCCACCCGGCGGGGGCGACGCTTGCTATCGGGCCTCGCTCTGTGGTGCTCGCCACCAGCTGAGCGATCCCGGCAGCACCGCTAGCAGCAGCACCGCCCCGGCGCCGGCGGTCAGCGCCATGGCGGCGCCCGTGCCGATGGCCGAGGCCAGCTGCGACTCGAGCACTGCCAGCGGCAGGATGGGAAACAGGGCGGCGAGCGCCTGGGCCGCCCCCGCCCGCTCCGGCAAGGCGGTAAGCTGCTGGGACTTGGCCAGCGGCCATAGCAGCGTCCACGCGAAGGCCAGCGGGATGCCGACGATGATCCGCCCCACCACCCCGGGCGCCTCCACCCACAGCGCGGGCAGCACGACCAAGGCGAAGGCCGCGGCCCGCAGCAGCCACACCGCGTCCCGGCGGGCCAGCCAACCGTCGAGCAGCGCCAGCGCCACCAGGTCGACGCCGTGCTCGGCGACGGCCCACAGCGCCACCAGCGGCTGGCTGAGTCCGACGGCGTCGTGCAGCCACACGTACTTGAGCACGAAGGCAGCCTCGAACAGGTCCAGGCACAACAGCACCGCCAGCCACCGCCGGGCCTCGGCGTGGCGCAGCACGGTGCGGGCGTTGGCGCCGAGTTGGCGCCAACCACCCTCCTCGGGCGCCTCGCCGGCGGCCGCCACAGGGGTGGGAAAATGCGTGGCCCGTATGGCCACCGCGTAGCCGAACGCACCTGCCCCGAGCGCGACCAAGAGCAGCCGCCACGACACCCCGCCCGCCTCGGCCAGCGCCACCAGCGCGGGGCCCGACAAGGCTCCCAGGGTGTCGACGAAAGTGGCCCGGCTGAAGGCCCGCTCCGGGTCGCCGGGGAAGCTCTCGATCACCAGCACGTCGGCGGTCAGGACGAGCGGCCCCGAGCCGATGCCGTAGAGGCCGAAGGCGGCGAGCAGCACCGCGTACTCCCGGGCCACGCCCATGACCAGCATCGACACGGCCAGCGCGAGAGCACCGGGAAACATGAGGGCTCGCCGGGAGCGCAGGTCGATCCACGCTGACGACAGCGGCTCAACGACCAGGGCGGTCCAGTTGCAGGCCTGCAGCAACAGCCCTACCTGGACCAGGCTGAGCCGCCCGACGGCGCGGAAGGTAGGCGCCAGCACCACCCACGCGCTGGACAGCACTTCGTCGACCATGCGGGCGGTGAAGACCACGGCGACGGCTCGATCGGACACGCCGTCGCGGCGCGCCAAACGGTCAAGGCGCGTCCAGCGGACGAAACGGGATGAGAACACGGATCTCCTCTTTTTTGGGGGCACGGACCGGACGGGGTCGTGCTCCCAGGGAGGAGGGCGAGCTCAGTGTCAGAGGAACCCGGGCATCGCCAGTCAGGGTAGAGGTTTTACGAACGTGACAGCGTCCGTTTTCCTGGTGGCTACCTTGAGGTCAATCGGGACGACGACCCTCGTTGGTATGTCTCCGCTTCGCCAGCCCGACCCTTTCCCGTTCAGCCGCCGCCGCTTTTTGAAGGGCCTTGGCCTGGGCTCCCTTGCCCTTGGGGCCGCTCCGCTGCTCGAATCCGGGAGCGCCGCCGCTGCGACCGGCCGCGCCATCAGCCGCCCGACCGGCCCGCTCCTGCTACGCCAGCCGTCGGTCATGGGGACGCCGGCACCCGAGCAGCTGCACGTGCAGTACGGCGCCGACGCCTCGACCGAGATCGCCGTCTCGTGGGCCGCGGCCGAGGCGGTGGTCAAGCCCCAGTTGCGTTTCGGCAAGCTCGCAACCGGCATGGGCAGCACCGTTGACGCCAGGGAGCGGACGTACACCGACGCCATGACAGGCCAGACGGTGTACACGTACCACGCCGTGCTGGGCGGCCTGGCGCCCGATACGGCATACCAGTACCAGGTATTCCACGCTGGTTCGACGCCGGTGGCGGGCGGGTTTCGACGGCCCCTCGCAACCGGACCCGGCCGTTCCGCTTCACCAGTTATGGCGACCAGTCGATCCCCGCCCCGGTGGGGCTCGGCCTCGGACCGTCGAGCGCCAACGCGGGCTACATCGTGCCCGCCATCGAAGCCGCGCAGCCACTGTTCCACCTGATGAACGGCGACCTCTGCTACGCCAACCTGAGCGATGACCCGGTCGACACCTGGTCCAGCTTCTTCAACAACAACATGGGCTCGGCCGCCTTCCGGCCGTGGATGCCTTGCGCCGGCAACCACGAGAACGAGGTCGGCAACGGGCCCGACGGCTACCTCTCCTACCAGACCCGCTTCACGCTGCCCGACAACGGCGAGCCAGCCGCGTGGCAGGGGCAACTGGTACACCTTCGTGGCCGGCAACGTCCAGGTCATCTCCTTGAACAACGACGACGTGTGCCTCCAAGACGGGGCCTTCTCCGCCTACCGGCGCGACCACATCGCCAACTACAGCGCCAACGGTGACAACCCGTATATCAGCGGCTACAGCGGCGGCGCTCAGCGGGCGTGGCTGGAGGCCACCCTGAAAGCCGCCCGCGCCAACCCCCAGGTGGAGTGGCTGGTGGTGTGCATGCACCAGGTCGCCATGTCCTCGGCCCACTTCAACGGGGCCGACCTCGGCATCAGCCAGCAGTGGATGCCGTTGTTCGACCAGTACGAGGTGGACCTGATCGTGTCGGGGCACGAGCACCACTACGAGCGGACGTTCCCGGTTCGGGGGACCCTCCCCCAGAACCCCGAGTGGCTGACGCCGGCGCCCCAAGCAGACAACCCGACGGCGCTCGACACCAGCCAGGGACTGGTGCACATGATCATTGGCGGCGGCGGCCACCCCGGTTTTACCCCGCCCCAGGATTTCGACTCGCCCCATGACGGCGTGTTGATCGTCGGCGTCAAGCCTGGCAGCCCCCAGGTGGCGCACGCCAGCATCACCGTCGACGAGCCGGCGCCGTGGTCGGCCTACCGGGACCTGACCACGCCCTACGGCTTCGCCACCTTCGACGTCACGCCCAACGCCGGCAACCACATGACCTCGATCAACGTCACCCAGTACGGGGCGGCCGCCGGCTCCGCGATGTACCAACCGGTCGACACCTTTACCTTGGTCCGGCCCCAACGCATCGCCGTCGCCTGCCACCGGAGGGCGCTGGCCCTCTGAGGCCGGGGAAACGACCGGCGGGGCATTTTCCCACCCCCTCTGGGCGCGGTCTTGGGGCAATCTTTGACTCTTGGCACCGCTGGCTGCGGATTACCGTCGAAAGTGGCTCCAAGAGCACCAGCGGTACCCAAGTCGTTGCCCGCGGTACCCCAGTCTTGTCCCGTTTCCCCGACCGCCTCGGCCTCCGGATTGCAGGGCCCGTCGCCACCTTTCTGACACCAGGTGGAAAAATGCCCCGCCCACAAAGGTGCCCGCGCCGCGCCGGGAGCGAGCGGGGCCGGGGTACGCGACGTGGCGTGGGCGGGCCGGTACTCTCGCCCTGATGGGCACCGTGCGCGTTCGCTTCGCCCCGTCTCCCACCGGGTACTTCCACGTGGGCAGCGCCCGGGCGGCGCTGTACAACTGGTTGTTCGCCCGCCAACAGGGGGGCGTCTTCGTGCTGCGGATCGAGGACACCGATGTCGAGCGCAACCGGCCCGAGCACATCGAGGGCATCCAGCGGGCGCTGCGGTGGCTCGGGTTGGACTGGGACGAGGGGCCATACTTCCAATCGGAGCGGGGCGAGCGTTACCAGGCGGCCATCGACAAGCTGGTGACCGACGGGGCGGCCTACGGGTGCGACTGCACGCCGGACGTGGTGGCCGCCCGGGCCAAGGCGCGGGGCGCAACACCGAGCTACGACGGGCACTGCCGGGAGCGGGGGTTGGAGGTGGGGCCGGGGGTGGCGGTGCGGTTTCGGACCCCGGATGAGGGGGTGACGATGGTCGAGGACCTGGTCCGGGGCCACGTCGAGTTCGCCAACTCGACGCTCGAGGACTTCGCCATCCGCAAGTCAAGCGGCCAGCCGCTGTTCATCCTGGCCAACGTCGTCGACGACGCCGACATGGCCATCAGCCACGTGGTGCGGGGCGAGGACCACTTGACCAACACGGCCAAGTACGAGCTGTTGTGGTCGGCGCTGGCCTACGGCGACTACCCGACCTTCGCCCACTTGCCGCTTCTCGTCAACGAGCGTCGCCAGAAGCTGTCCAAGCGTCGCGACAAGGTTGCCCTGGAGCAGTACCGGGACGAGGGTTACCTGGCCGAGGCCATGGTCAACTACATGGCCCTGCTCGGCTGGTCGCCAGGGGACGATCGGGAGATGCTGACCCGCGACCAGCTGATCGGGCTGTTCCGGCTGGAGGACGTCCGGGGCTCGCCCGCCTACTTCGACGAGAAGAAGCTGTCGGCGGTCAACTCGGAGTACATCCGGGCCCTTCCGACCTCCGACTTCGTCGAGCGGGCCGAGTCTTGGCTCGATGACCGGTGGCAGCCGCTGGCCGGCCTTGTCCAGGAGCGCGCTCGGACACTGGCGGACAGCTTCGCCATGATCGCGTTCTTGTTTCTGCCGGAGCCGCCGCTGGACCTGGGTGCGTGGGAGAAGGCGGTCCGCCAGCAGCCGGCGTTCGAAACCTTGCTGGCGGGCGCCGTCGAGGCATACGCGGAGTGCCCCTGGGACGCGGCGTCGATCAAAGCGGCGACCATGTCGGTGGGGGAGAAGACCGGCGTCCCGCAGCTGGGCAAGGCTCAAGCCCCGATCCGCCTGGCGGTGACCGGGCGGGCGGTGGGCCTGCCGTTGTTTGAATCCCTGGTCACGCTGGGCCGGGAACGCACACTGGCCCGGCTCAACCACGCGCTGGCGCGCTTGGAGGAGGCGACGCCGGGCGGGTGATCGTCAAGTGGTGCATCCGAGCGGCGCTGGCCGTCGTCGCCCTCGGGGTGCTCTACGCGGTCGTCACCGCGCTGCAGGTGTGGATGGCCTCGCGCCGCGACCAGGCCCGGCCGGTCCAAGCCATCGTGGTGCTCGGGGCGGCGCAGTACAACGGAGTGCCGTCTCCTGATCTGGCGGCGCGGCTGAACCACGCCTACGACCTGTGGCATCGGGGATTGGCACCGACCATCGTGGTCACGGGAGGAAAGGAGCCCGGAGACTCCTTCACCGAGGCCGCCGCCGGGGCGACCTATCTGGCTGGTCGAGGCGTGCCCCAGGCCGCCATCCTGCGGGAGGTGAGCGGGCGCAACTCGTGGCAGTCGCTCGAGTCGACGGCCGGGTTCCTCGAGGCGCGGGGGGACCGGTCGGTGCTGCTGGTGTCCGATCCGTACCACGACCTGCGGATTTCGCTCATGTCCTTGGAGCTGGGGTTGACGCCGTACATGTCGCCGACCCGGTCCTCACCGCTCGGCTGGCGGACCAAGGCGTATAACTACGGCAAGGAGACAGGGGAGGTGGCGCTGGGCCGGATCATCGGGTTTCGGCGGCTGGTGGACCTCGACACGCGGTTGTTCGGGTAGGCGCGGGCGGGTGGGGCTCGCCCGCGTGCGGCGTGGCAGCGGTAAGGTGAGCCGCCCGTTCGGGGGTGGTGTAATCGGCAACACTGCAGGTTCTGGCCCTGCCATTGTGGGTTCGAGTCCTCCCCCCCGAGCCCCTCGGTTCATAAGAAAGCCCAGGTCAGCGGCCTGGGCTTCCCTTGTGAAATGACATCAGGTGCTCTCCGTGGTCACAGTTTTGTCACGGACGCCGCGACGGGGCGACGGGGGCGCTGGCTTGGACACGGAGGACTCAGCTGAGGCTGGGCTGAACCACGATGATCCCCTCCGCGGTTGCGGGTGGAATCGGCTCGCCGTGTTCCCGCATCGCCTCGAGGTGAAGCGGGATGGCCTCGCGTATCAGTTGTTCGACCTCGGCGCGTGTCGACCCGGCCGCAACGCACCCCGGGAGGTCGGGGACATAGGCCCCCCAGGCGTCTTCCTCGTGTTCGATGACCACGGCGTAGCCGTTCATTGAGGTCCTCGCAGTCCTGCCTGGCGTTGGATGCTGGCCAGCGTACCGTGGGGCATATCGGCTCCGAGGTTGCCCGACACCGTGACCGTGCCTGGCCGCTGATCGTGCTGATACTGGCGGTGCGAGCCTCGCTGGCGGACAAGGTGCCACCCCTCCTCCTCCAGCAGGCGGATGACATCACGGACCTTCACCTCGGCGCGACTCCGAAGATCAGTGCCGCGACCCTCTCGGCGGCATCGGACTGCACCCCTTGATGACGTGTTGGTAGGTCTGCCAGGTGATGAGCGGGCTTGCGTGACCGAGCCGTTCGGAGACGATCTTGACGTCGACACCTGCGACCAGTGCGAGCGTGGCCCACGAGTGCCGCCGATCGTGTAGACGAATGGTTGGTAGTTCCGCGAACGCGGCCTGCGTGAGGCGCCGGGTGAAGGTTTTGGAGAACGCCTCGGGGTGATAGGGCTGTCCGTCAGGTCGGTAAAAGACTAGATCGTGGGCGTCGTAGGCTGCCCCGACGAGGAGCCGTTCCTCGGCCTGTCGGGCTCGCCAGGTTCGTAGGGCCCCCACCGTCGCGGCGTCCAGCTCGACGACCCGCGGTTTCTCAGACTTGGTTCTCGCCACTAGGCGGCCTTCCCTGCCGCGCCCGGATGGTTTCGCTAGCGGGATGAGCTCCTGGCGGATTGCCACGATGCCGCGGCCGAGATCAATGTCCGCCCATCGCACGCCGAGGGCCTCCCCGCGGCGGCATCCCGTGGTCGCGAGAAAGAACCACTGCCAGTAGTTGCGATCCTGTTCGTTGAGGGCCAGGAACCGGCGCAGCTGGTCGGCGGTCCAAACCCGCATCTCCGGCGGCTTGGACTGCGCTGCAGAGGGCGGGTTCTCATGGTCGGCTGGATTCAACGGGATACGGCGCCATCGAACAGCGTCGTCGAGGGCGGCGTGAATGATCGTGTGGACGTAGCGGACCGTGCGGGGCTTGAGTCCCGCCGACTGCTTCCCAAGCTTGCGCCCGTTAAGGAGCAGCTCTGCGTAGAGGCGGTTCAACGCGCCGCCGTCCAGGGCCTGGAGTTGGATTTGTCCGATCCTCGGTTCGACGTGATTGCGAATGTTGCGGTCGCGAAGGTAGTTGCCAGCCGGTCAGGAGACCAAGGACCGACCTGCGCAGTCGCGGCGAGTTCTGCCGCTCGCAACCATACCGCAACCTTTCCGCTATCGAGTTCGGCGGATCCAGATGAGCGAAACTTCGCCTGTGCCAGCGAAGCCCCGTAGCGTGCGTCCCAAGTTTCTGTGTCGGGGACGGCAAAAAAAAGCGAGACAGGCGTCGACCCGTTCAAGCCAATCATTCGGTTTCCTAATCCATCCTTCGCCGGTACTTCGCCCAGGAGTTGACGCGCTGCTTCCTGATCTCCACAGATCTCTCGAAGTTTGCGAGTAGCGAATGCGAGTTCCAACTTGAAGTGCCTTGAGCGTGAGAGTGGCAGGCCGTTAGGCGCCCGAGCATGCCACCCCACTGTACGGGACAGGGGTCCCCCGGTGAGGGAGGGAGTCGGATGGACGGGCGACTTGGTCGAAATCACGCCAGTCGAACGCCACCCAATGGCATCGCGGGTGCCTTCCCCACTAGGACAGGTGTGTTTTAGGAAGTGCCGTTCCACTGCAACGTCTTGACCTTGGCCAGCAGCAGGCGCCGCCTCTCGCGTGCATTTGTGGTCGGGTTGTCGGAGCGCATGCCCTTGTCCAGTCGTCAGGCGGATCCACTGGTGCAGCAACTCGTTCGAGATACCGCGCTTCGCCACTGTCCGGTGCTACTTCCCCGACGTGTGCCACAACTCGACGGGATGCGCCCGATACTCAGCCGGATAGTTGTAGTTGGCTATTGGATCATCGGCGCCGGGGCTCACGCCCCAGTCGCGGATGTCGACCGAACCGGGTCAGGTCCACGTCAATCAGCGTCGAGGTGGTGAGCGTTCACGTAGGCTGGTAAGCGAGCGACTGCGGTCTAACGGGACGGCCGCGCGTTCCGCTACTGCCGAGGCCGCGGGCTCCCAGGCGGTCAGCCTTGGCGAAATGCAGTACTGACCGGGGCCGCCCGGTCACCCTCACACGCATCGACGTCGGCGACTTGGCAAGCAGCACCTTCATCCGGCTCACTCGCGGGCTCGGTTGACGGGGTTGCCGGAGCCTTGCCACATCAGCTCGCCGCCGATTGCCGGGGTCACGGAGGTACGACATCTGGGACTCCATGGGTGACGAGCCAATTCACCGCGCAGAGGGGCCCGGCAGGCTAGCGAGCGGCACCTCGCCTAGCCTTGTTGTTGAGCTACCCGCAACGAGGGTGATGATGACCAAGATTCCGACAACCGAGCCCAGCGCCGTCGTCGTCCAGTTGTCCGACTTGCATTTCAGTGTCGACGACCCGGGCCTCGAAGCTCGCAATGCGCTGATCCGCGAGCGGCTGTGCGCCGATCTCGAGATGCTCGTCGGGCAGCTCGGCCGGCCTGCAGACGTTGTCGTGGTCACCGGCGACATCGCCTACGGGGGCAAGGAGGCCGAGTACCAGCACGCCAGTGCCTGGTTCCAGCGGGTCATCGACCCGATCACTAACGGCTCGACCCGGGTGCTGTGCGTGCCCGGCAACCACGACGTCGACTGGAACCGGATCGGCCAGACGCACAAGGCACACCGGCTTCACATCGCACGCTGTCCAGACGAGGAGCTCGACTCGATGCTCGATGAGTACCTCAGCGAGGACGGCCAGGCAATCCTCCATCCCCTGGGGGCCTACAACGTCTACGCGTCGTCGATCGGATGCCAGATACTCGACCGCTTCTGCTGGGACAGCCGCCTGCCTATCGGTGGCGGCTACGAGCTCGACTTCCGCGGCGTCACAACGGTCGTGAACAGCTATGACAGCGACGGACCGGGAACGCTGGCGGTCCATGCCAACCAGCTCTTGAAGTCGCCGGCGCCCGGGCGCGTCCCGATCTTGTTGGCCCATCACGACACCTTCTTCTGGCGACGCCAGCACAAACTCCACACCGAGGTGACCCGGCGCATGGCGGTCGCGATGTACGGCCACACCCACACGCCTCGGATGCAGAAGGTCGAAAACTGCCTTGAGGTCACTGGCGGCGCCGTCCAACCAGAGGAAGGAAAGGACTGGATGCCGGCCTACAACCTGCTTCGGCTCAGCGTTGCACCGACTGACGGGCCCACCGCGACGATGACGGTCGAGGTGTGGCGACGGCGCTGGGGGAGCGACTACGACGGCTTCGTCCCGGACACGGAGTCCGGCACTTGCGACGTCCGTCAGGTCGAGGTATCCGCCGCGTCGCCCACACCTGCCAGCGAGACCGAGACCGCGCCCGACGGCGCCGAGGAGGAGGTGCGCGTCGCGTTGACCACCCCAGAAGGAGACCCTCACCCCGTCCGCGAGGTCCAGCGAGCCCTGTACGACCTTGGGGCGGGCGACCGCATCACGATCCTCGCCGAGCTTGGCCTACCCATCGACGACCTCGCGGAACTGCCGGCGCACCGGCTCATACCGGAGGCCGCTGCGGCCGTCGTGGCCGCCGGCCAGCTCGACGCGTTCCGACGGATTCTCGCCGAGCGAGGCAATGCCAGCCATGGAGGCGCGGGTGCCTGACGATCACTTCCCCGACCTAATGCACGAGGTTGGCGTCGACGACGCCGATCGCATCACAGCCTTCTCTCGGGCGGTCGTCGCCATCGCCGCCGACGCCACCGCGGCCAGAGCGGCGCGATTGGTTGAGGT
>JBOGGN010000316.1:0-7431 GCA_050744165.1 Acidimicrobiales bacterium
GGACCCGCCGGACCCGCCGGAGCCGGACCCACCGGACCCACCGACCCCGCCCGGCCGACCGCCCCAACCGGAGGCACCCCGCCGCAACCCCCGCCGGATGGGGAAGGACCGGCTGGACGCCAGCTGCCGTCCCGCCAACAGCGATCGGACGGCGGCGAAGCCGTCGGCGGTGAGAATCCCTCGAGCCACCCCGTCACACAGGGCCGACTCCACCTCGGCCGGCAGCCGTCGGGCGGCCGCGGCCAGCTCCGGCAGGAACATGGCGCCGTAGCTCCGCAGCGCCTCGATGATGTCGCAGGAAGCGCCGGCCGATGGTTCCGCGGGCACGGCGTCGCCGCGGGCGGACTGCAGCAGCCAGGGGAGGTCGGCCCGGAGCACCAGGGTGATCGGTGTCGCCCGGGAGGTGGTCGTCGTGTTCGCCACCCCCTCGCCCGCGCTGTCGCGTACCCGCAACCGGCCCCAGGCCACCTCGCCCGCCATGCACAGCTCGTCCAGCCAGGCGGGGCGGTAGTGCTCGATGCGGGCGGGAAGCACCGACGACTCCCACGTGCCGGCCGGCAGTTCGCAGCCCTGCAGCTGCTCGATTACCGCGACCAATCCCGAACGGCCCTGGCGCCGGGTGCCCGGTGTCACGTGTTGCCACCGCAGGAGGAAGCGCATCAGGTCCTGCGCCGTGACCGGCTCGATCTCCCGCCGCAGCCGCTTCTGGGTGTAGCCGTGGATGCGGACGAGGAGGCGCCGCGAGCACCACTGTTCGCCTGCCACCTCCGGCTCGAACTCACCCGCCAGGGCAAAACCCTCTTGCTGGAGGCGGGCCAGGCCGATGGCAACGGTCGTCTCCCGCAAAGCCGTGGCGGCAGCCAACTGGGTTGCCGTGGCGGGGCCCATCGTGTCCAGGTGGCCCCGCAAGGCGGTCGCCACCAGGGCATCTTCGTCGATCGCGGGCCCGCCGGAGTCCCCAACGGCAGCGTCTTGGCTGCCACCGGTTGCGCCAGTCAAGCCCGACTCGAACCGGGCTCCGGGAAACAGCACCGCCACCCCGGGTAGGTGCTCGGTCGGGCACCACAGCACGTCGCCGGCCTAGGTCGTGACCGTCGTCGCCCGTCCCCGGTTCACCAGGAACTCGAACCACCCGCCGATCTCCGCGCCAGCCAGCGCCCGGGTGATCACCAGCGACAGCAGTAGGTCGTGCAACTCGTCGGCGTCGCGCACCTCCGGTGTGGCCTCGGCACGCACCCGGGCGATGGCCTCGGGGTCGAGGGCGGCCAGGTCGCGTGCCTCGACCGGCAAACCCCGGCGCAGGGTGACGGCCCGGCTGCGGCGCTCTTCCAGTGGGGCGTCGTCAAGGAAGGTGTAGGGCCGGGCGCTCAGGATCTCGTGTGACAGCGGCGACGGTTCGGTGGTGTCCCGGGCGGTGACGGTGATGCGGCCGCTCTCCAGGCCCCGGACCACCTCGGTGAGGCCCTCCACGTCCATGGCCTCGTGCAGGCAGTCGTACATGGTCTGGCGGACAAGGACGTGGTCGGGGATCTGGATGGGGCCGGTGGCGTTCTCCTGGCAGGCCGCCAGGGCCGGGAACACGGCGACCATCAGGTCGTCGGCCTCCATCCGCTGGATGGGCGGCGGGTTGCGGCGACCGCCCTTGAAGCGCAGCACCGCCAGCGAGCGGTTGAGGTTCCATCGCCACCGGATGGCGAACATCGGCGAGAGCAGCGCCGCCTGGCGCAGCGTCTGGGCCACGGTGGCCGACGACAGGAACCGGGCCACCGACTCCAGCGGGAAGCTGTGCTGGGGCCCGAGCGACAGCAACACCGAGTCGTCGTTGGCGGCCGCCTGCAGCTCGAAGTCGAACGACACGCAGAACCGCTTGCGCAGCGCCAACCCGAAGGCCCGGTTGATGCGGCCGCCGAAGGGGGCGTGGACGATCAGCTGCATGCCGCCGGAGTCGTCGAAGAACCTCTCGATATACAGGTGGTCGATGGTCGGCAGCCCGCCTAGGGCGACCCGGGAGGCGGCCAGGTAGCGGACCACCATGGTCGCCGCCTCCTCGTCGACCCCGGAGCGCTCCATCACCCAGGCCACGGCGTCGTCGAAGGCGTCAGTCCCCAGCAACCGGTCGACGCCGGCTCGCAGCGCCGACACCTCCGCCGACAGCTCAGCGGTGCGGGCGGGCGCCTCGCCCAGCCAGAACGGGACCGATGGGGGGGCCCCACCGGCGTCGACCACCCGCACGATGCCCGGCTCGACCCGGCGAATGCGCCACGAGGTGGAGCCCAGCAGGAACACGTCGCCGACCATCGACTCGAGCGCCCAGTCCTCGATGACCGTGCCCACGAAGGTGTCGTCGGGGTCGGCCAGTACCCGGTAGTCGGCGGTCTCGGGGATGGCGCCGCCCGAGGTGAGGGCGGCCAAGCGCGCGCCGCGTCGCCCAGTCAGCTCGTGGTTGACCCGGTCCCGGTGGACGTAGGCCCCCCGGCGGCCCAGGCCGGTCTCGATGCCGTCGGATACCAGGCCCACCACCTCGTCGAAGCTCTCCCGGGACAGGTCGGCGTACGGGGCGGCCCGGCGCACCAGCCGGAACAGGTCGTCCTCGGACCAGCGGGCGGCGCCGCACTCGGCCACGATCTGCTGGGCCATGATGTCGAGGGGAGCCACCGGCGGGGTGGTGGTATCGAGGTTGCCGGCCCGGACCCCGGCCAGCAGCGCGCAACACTCCACCAACTCATCACGGGTCAGGGGAAAAAGGCGGCCCTTCGGCAGCCCGCCCCGGTGGTGCCCCGACCGTCCCACCCGCTGCAGGAAGGTGGCCATGCTGCGGGGCGAGGCGATCTGGCACACAAGCTCCACCGGTCCGATATCGATCCCCAACTCCAACGACGCGGTGGCCACCAGGGCTCGGAGGTCCCCGGCGCGAAGCCGGGTCTCCACCTTCAGTCGACGCTCCTTGGACAGGCTTCCGTGATGGGAGGCGACCACGTCGTCGCCCAGCCGCTCGCCGAGCAGGTGGGCCAGTCGCTCGGCCAGCCGTCGGGTGTTGACGAACACCAACGTGGTGCGGTGGGCCTGCACGTAGCCGGCGATTCGGTCGAGGATCTCGGCCAGTTGCTCGGTCGAGGCGACCGCCTCCAACTCGCCCTCGGGCAACTCGATGGCCAAGTCCATCTGGCGGCGGTGGCCCACGTCGACGATGGCGCAGCGGGGGCCGCCGTCGAGCGTGCTGCGGTCCTCCCCGGCCCCGACGAGGAGACGGGCGGTGGCCTCGATGGGCCGCTGAGTCGCGGAGAGGCCGACCCGGACCGGCCGCTTCGAACACAGATGCTCCAGCCGCTCCAACGTCAGCGTGAGGTGCGTCCCACGCTTGTCCCGGGCCAGGGCGTGGATCTCGTCGACGATCACCGTCTTGACCTCGCTCAACGTGGCTCGGGCCCGGTCGGCGGTCACCATCAAGAACAGCGACTCCGGGGTGGTGACCAGGAAGTTGGGCGGGTGGCGGAGCATGGCCGCCCGGGCCGAGGAGGTGGTGTCCCCGTTGCGGACCTCGGCTCGCAGGGCCGGGGCGGTCAAGCCCAGCTCGGCCGCCACTGCGGCGATCTCCCGCAGGGGGGTCTCCAGGTTTTGTTGGATGTCGACGGCCAGCGCCTTAAGCGGCGAGACGTACACCACCTGGGTCTGACCCTCGACAAGCTCTCCCGCCTCAGCCGCCTTGTACAGGGCGTCGATCGCCATCAGGAAGCCAGCCAGCGTCTTGCCCGAGCCCGTCGGCGCCGCGATCAGGGTGTCCTCCCCCGCCGCGACCCGTGGCCAGCCGAGGATCTGGGGCTCCGTTGGGCCACCGCGGAATCGGGCCCGGAACCACTGCCGGACGGCGGGGTGCATGTCGGCCAGCACCGCTTCAGCAGGATCGGTAACGGAGGGCGCCACGGCGAACATACGTTCCCGGAAGCCTACCACCCGAGAGGGACGATGCGGTCAGGTGAAGGCGAAGGGCCTTACCACGGGCGCCGCGGCGCGCTGGTCGTAGGTGGCCACCGCGGCGGCTCCGGTACCGGGAATGTCGATCCACCACAGCCGGCACGCCCGCCCGTCGGCGTCGGTGGCCAGACAAGCCCGGGAGTGGCCACCGACCCCCGCCGTGTTAGGCACCTGAATGCGCTCGGCAGCCATGAGCCCGAGCCCAGCCAGCTTGCCGATGGCCTCCTTGGCCACCCACAGATCGAGTGCCCGCCCCGCCCGGGCGTCGTCAGGCGCGGCGCCGACCCAGACGCGCTCGGCGGCGGTGAAGCATCCGCCCTCGACGACATCCAGCACGCCCTTCCCTGGCTGCTCGGCGTCCAGGGCGAGCGGGGCGGGCCCGATGGCCACCGCCACCACGCCGCCGGCACGACACAAGGACGCGTGCACCGGGGCCGGCCCGCCGTCGGTGGTCACCAGTTGGGGGGCGCCATGGTGGGGATGGCCGCAGCGGGGGCAGCGACGGTCGAAGCGAACCGCCCGTGGGTCGCGCCCGACCGCTCGCCCGACGGAGGCTCGGAGCAGCGCCCGGGAGGCGAGGAAGCGGCCTGCGTCCTCCGAGGATCGAAACCGGCGAGCCCGGTCAGCCTCCTCCGGGCCGACCCGGTCCCGGAATTCCGCCGGGTCCCAGCTCCGCGCAGCCAGGTACCAGACCTCGATCACAACGTGCCCGAAATGGTCCCCACGTGGGTCAGGGCGGAAATGGGCCGCTGCGGACTGGTCTTGTCGGCTGTTTCCAGCACGTCGGCCACCGAGCGAACCGCGTAGACGACCAGTATGGCGGTGGCGGCAACGAGAATGGCATACAGCCAGGCCCGTTCGTCGGCACCGGCGGTGGCGAGATGGATGAGGAGGGCGACCGCCACCAGCTGCCCATAGCCCGCGGTGAGCGTGGCGACCGCGGCCAGCAGCATGCCGAAGACCGTCCCCTGCGACGATCCGGGTGGGGGCCCAGGAGGGAGCCCGGGTAGCCCAGGTGGGGACCCGGGAGGGAGCCCCGGTGGCGGCCCGGGTACCGACGACAGCGAGGACCCGGCTACCGACCAGGAGGGCCGAGGCGACGGTCCGGGTACCGACCATGGAGACCGCTGCGGCGACGACCCGGCTACCGGCCATGGAGACCGCTGGCTCGGTGGCCCGGGTACCGACCCAGGCGACGGCCCAGGTACCGACGGCGCTGCACCGGCTACCGACCCGGGCGACGGCCCAGGGGACGGCGCGGGCCGTCGGGTGAAGAGGGCGTAGAGGACGGGGCCGACGCCGCTGAGCCCCAGCATCACGAGGAGCACCACCTCGAAACGGTCGGCCGGGACGCTGACGAGGAAGTTGGTCAAGATCCCGGACGCCGCGAGGATGGCCCCGAGGAGACCGGCGACGGTCGTCAGGTTGGTGACCCAGCTGTCGCCCCCCGACCAGGCGGAGTCGACGCCGACCAGGTCACCGAGGCGGAGGGGGGAGCCGGGCGACAGCTTGGCCTTGCGTTGCCGACCCCAGGCGAACGCGATGCCCAGGGTCACAAGAGCAGCGGCGGCGCCGATAGCGAAGGGCCATGAAGCGATGGCGCCGTCTTCGGTGTCGTTGCGCAAGGTCACCGGGAGGAACAGGTCACCCGACCCGGGAACTTGGACCTCGATCACCGGATTGAACAACTTGGGCAGGCTCCGAGCCGTGCACGACACTGGAAGCGCGGTGACTTGGTCGACGCCAGTCGCGGCATTCGAGGGCGTGTGGCAGGGCACCAGCGCCGACGTCGGGGACAACCGCAAATACACCACCGGCGGCGGGGTCGTCGGGTCCGGCAGGAACACGTCGATCGTGCCGGTGAACGTCGATCCCGCTTGCGCGAGCGTTTCGCTGAGTTGAACAAGCATCGGCGTGACGAATGGAGGGACCGGGGGGGTCGTGGGCGCGCTCTTCCCCACTCCGATCGCCAGAGCGCCGGCGACAAACAGTTTGGCCCAAGGGATCATGGCGGGCCGAGCTTAGGGCCTGGGCATCGTTCGGATTCCCTCCGACCGGCGCCGGCGGGAGGGCGGGGCCTTTTCCAGCTGCCTTTTGTTTACGGGCTCTCCTCGCCGGTAATGGGCGCCGAGACACCCTCCAACTTGCGGAGCTGCTGGTAGTCGAAGGCGTCGGGCATGGGCAGCCCGCCGGCGTAATACATGACCGAGAACGGGTCGACGTTGTGGGCCAGCCCGAGTGAGTGGCCCATTTCGTGGGTGGCGATGACCACCATTCGATCGGCGGCGAGATTGCAATTCGAGCACACCAACAAGACGGCGGACTTGTACGTGTTGTGTGTCGTCACCCAGGGAATGAACACGCCCTGGTCGCCGTCGGAGCCTTTCATCTGGATCTGGGCGCCCGTTTGCTGGCAAAACTCGATGTGGTCGTGCTCCTGCCGGCACGGCCCGGACTGAGTGAGCAGGATGAACTGCAGCGCCGATCCGCCTGCGGTCCATGTGCCCACCGCCTGCAGGATGGCGTCATGCCAGGCGGCCGAGCCGGTTCGGTCGACGACTGTCAACCGGCGGTCGGCGGCGGGCCAATGATCGCCGATGCCGATGTCGTAGTGACCGAGTGGGAGACCGTTTTGCGACGTCAACACGGTGAACAAGGAAAGCGCCAGGATGACCACGGCGACTGCCGCCACGAACCGGGGCAGGTAGGGGTCCCGGTACGGATTCACCGAGGGGAAGGTACCCGCGACCGGAGGGCTGCGTGGAACACGGGCGTAGCCAGGCGGCGGCCGTAGGCTCTCGACCCATGCGTGGCACAGATGCCTGGTGGTGCGGGGGCGGGCGGTGAGCCCGGCGGCGGCGGGGCGGGTCAAGATCGAGCACAGCGCCAAGCGGGTCCGGGTGCTGCTCGCCGGCGAGTTGGTAGCCGACACCACCTCGCCGTTGCTCGTGTGGGAGGTGCCGTATTTTCCGGCCTATTACTTCCCCGCGGACGACATCCGGGCCACCTTGGTCGCCGCCGGCGCGGGCCCCCACTCGCCCAGCCGGGGCGACGCCCAGCGCTTCGACGTCAAGGTGTCGGCGGCGACGGCGCCGGGAGCGGCCCTGGCGTACCCGGACTCGCCGCTCGAGGAGCTCCGGTCCGCGGTGCGCTTCGAGTGGGACGCCATGAGCGAATGGCTCGAAGAGGACGAACCGATCTACACCCACCCTCGCGACCCGTACCACCGGGTCGACATCCTCAACAGCAGCCGCCATATCGAGGTGCGCATCGACGGGGTCACCGTCGCCGACAGCCACCAGCCGCGGATCTTGTTCGAGACCTCGCTGCCGCCGCGCTACTACCTGCCGCTCACCGACGTGCGCCTCGACCTTTTGCGCCCCACCGACACCGTCACCCACTGCCCGTACAAGGGTGCGGCGACGTACTGGTCGGTCGTGGTCGGCGGTACCGAGCACC
>JBOGGN010000317.1:0-8499 GCA_050744165.1 Acidimicrobiales bacterium
CGACTGACGCGTTGCATCAGATCGCCGCGGCCATGGTGGCGCCCGGCAAAGGGATCCTGGCTGCGGACGAGAGCTCCGGAACCATCTCCAAGCGCTTTGCGGCGCTCGGCATCCCCTCGACCGTCGAGTTGCGCCGACAATACCGCCAGGCCCTGCTCACCGCTCCCGGCATCGACAGCTACATCAGTGGGGTCATCCTCTACGACGAAACCATCCGCCAGGCCGACGATGACGGCACCCCCTTCCCCGAGGTCCTGAGCAGCCGCGGCATTCTCCCCGGGATCAAGGTCGACACTGGGGCCAAGTCCCTGGCCGGGGCGCAGGGGGAGACCATCACCGAGGGCCTCGACGGTCTACGCGAGCGCATCGCCGAGTACTACGAGCTCGGCGCCCGCTTCGCCAAGTGGCGGGCCGTGATCACCATCGGCGACGGCAAGCCCAGCCGCAATGCGCTGCACGCCAACGCCCATGCTTTGGCCCGCTACGGCGCCCTCTGCCAGGAGGGGGGCCTGGTGCCGATCATCGAGCCCGAGGTGCTCATGGACGGCGACCACGATCTGGCGACCTGCGACCGGGTCACGCACGAGACCCTGGCTGTCGTCTTCGCCCAGCTGCGCCTGGCTGGCATCGACCTCGAGGGCATGGTGCTCAAGCCGTCGATGGTCATTTCCGGGACCAAGGGCCCGGGCGCGAGCGTCGAAGAGGTGGCCGCGGCCACGGTTCGTTGCCTGAGCGACACCGTCCCCGCCAGCGTCCCCGGCTGCGCGTTCCTTTCGGGCGGCCAGTCCTCGGTGGTGGCCACCGAGCACCTGAACGCCATGAACCGTATGGGCCCCCACCCCTGGCAGCTGACCTTTTCCTATGGCCGGGCCCTGCAGGACGACGCCCTGCGTACCTGGTCCGGGGAGGCCACCAACGCCAAGGCGGCTCAGGATGTGCTGCTGCTGCGTTCCCGGGCCAACGGCAAGGCGGCGCTCGGCCAGTACGACCCGAGTTCGGAAGCGGCTTAAGCCGAACTGCCATTGGAAAACGCCCGGCTTCACCCGCGGCGGGCTGACGGGAACGGCGCTGCTCGTCCGTAGACTCTGGTCGTGACGCACCTGGCTCACGACGCTGAAGCCGACTCCGAGGCCGCCGCCTCCGGGACGGCCGTGACGGCAGGGAGCCCGGTCGTCCGATCTCGGGTCCGGGTGCGGGGGGTGGTGCAAGGCGTTGGCTTCCGGCCCTTCGTGCACCGCTTGGCATCAGAAGCCGACCTCGCGGGCTTCGTCGGCAACGACACCGACGGCGTCTTCGCCGAAGTCGAGGGTTCGCCGGGGGCCGTGGCCGGCTTCGAGGCTCGGCTGCGTTCCGAGGCCCCGCCGTTGGCCCGGGTTGACGGCGTCGAAGCCCATCCCATGGACATCCTTGGCGAGACCGGGTTCCGCATCGTCGAGAGCCGGGCCGACTCTGATGTGCGCACCTTCGTGTCGCCCGACGCCGCGCTGTGTGACGACTGCCTTCGGGAGCTGTTCGATCCGGCCGATCGTCGGTACCGCTACCCGTTCATCACCTGTACCAACTGCGGGCCCCGGTTCACCATCACCGAGCGCCTCCCGTACGACCGGCCCAATACCACCATGGCGGGCTTCATCCTGTGTGAGGCGTGTGCCGCCGAATACCACGACCCGCGCGACCGGCGGTTCCATGCCCAGCCGCTGGCGTGCGCCGACTGCGGGCCGCGGCTGTGGCTTGAGCGCCCGGCCCACGTCGGGGGCGGGGACGCGACCCGGCTCGTCAATGGGGGTGCCGAGCGGGTCGATGCCAGTGACGACGCCTTGCTGGCGGCGCAACGAGCCTTGGCCAGTGGCGAGATCGTCGCCGTCAAGGGCCTCGGCGGCTACCACGTCGCCTGCGACGCCCGCTCCGACGACGCCGTGGCCCGGCTTCGAGCCCGCAAAGGCCGCGCCGACAAGCCGTTCGCGGTCATGGTGCGCGACCTCGACGTGGCCCGCCGCCTGGCCCGCGTGGACGATGACGAGGCCCGGCTGCTGCTCTCGTCCCCGCGGCCCATCGTGTTGTTGCGGGTGGCGGCGGGTGCTGACGGGGGCGACCGCCTCTCGCCTCTCGTCGCCCCGGCAAATCCGATGATCGGGATCATGCTGCCGTACACCCCGGTGCACCACCTGCTGTTTCATCCCGTGCCTGGCTCTGGGCTGGCGGCGCCAGACGTGCTGGTGATGACGAGCGGCAATATCACCGAGGAACCGATCTGCTACCAGGACGACGACGCCCGGCGGCGTCTGGCGCACCTCGCTGACTGCTTCTTGGTCCATGACCGCCCGATCCACGTCCCGTGCGACGACTCCGTTGTGCGGATGGTCGATGGCGCCGAGTTGCCCATCCGCCGGTCGCGTGGGTACGCGCCGCTCCCCCTGCGTCTCCCGTTCGACGTGGCGCCGATCCTCGGCGTTGGGGGCGAGCTGAAAAACACGTTCTGCCTGGCGGCGGGGCGCGATGCGTGGATGAGCCAGCACATCGGCGACATGGGCAGCACCGAGACTCTCGCCGCCTTCGAACGTTCCACCGGCCAGTTCCGGGAGATCTACCAGGTGCGCCCGCGGCGGCTGGCAGCCGATGGCCACCCCGGCTACCACACCCGAGCGTGGGCCGAACGCAGCGCAGAGGGCGACGACGCCGAGTTCGAACCGCCGTTGCTCGTTCAACACCATCACGCCCACGTGGCCGCCGTTATGGCCGAGCACGGCGTCCCGACTGGCGAGGCCGTACTCGGCTTCGCCTTCGACGGCACCGGCTACGGCACGGACGGGGCCATCTGGGGTGGGGAAGCGCTCCTGGCTCGCTACGACGGCTTCACCCGGGTGGCGCATCTCGGCTACGTCCCGCTCCCCGGCGGCGACGCCACCATCAAGCGTCCGTACCGGGCGGCGTTGGCGCATCTGTGGACCGCGGGGATCGAATGGGCCCCCGACCTGGCCCCGGTGCAGGCCGCCGACGATCCCGAACTGGCCGCCCTGAGCGCGCAGCTCGATCGCAACTTCCTCTGCGTGCCGACCTCCAGCATGGGCCGGTTGTTCGATGCGGTCAGCTCCCTGCTCGGAATCCGCCACCGGGTGTCCTACGAGGCCCAGGCGGCCATCGAGCTGGAAACCCACGCCGAGGAGCACCTGGCAGAGGCATGCCGGTACCGCTTCACGCGTTCGGGCCCCGTGATCGAGTCGGGACCGCTGCTCGCCGCCATCGTTGCCGACCTCCGGGCGGGGATTCCAGTGGGCCCCATTGCCGCCGGGTTCCACCTGGCGGTGGCGCGCCTCGTTGGAGAGCTGGCCACCGAGATAGCCGGCCCGTCCGGCGCCGAGGGTGCGACGCCGCCCGTGACCCGCGTGGCGCTCACCGGCGGCGTCTTCCAGAACGTGTTGCTGTTGCGCCTGGCCCGGGTCGAGCTCGAACGGCGTGGTTTCGAGGTCCTGACCCACCGGATCGTGCCGCCCAACGACGGCGGTTTGGCCCTCGGGCAGGTGGTCGTCGCCTCGACCGCCACTGTGTCTAGTAAGTGACCCGGACGTAGAGTGGAACTGACGGTCCGAACACGCGTCTGGTGCTCGCGGTCCGACCAGACCGAAAGAAGGTAGTCATCGTGCCGAAGGCCCCCTTGTCCGAGCCGGGGGAGTTGGCGATTGATTTCGCCGCCCTTGAGCCGGTCTCCGAAAATCTGGCCACCGCCGCGCTGAGCCTCGCCCGGCGCTTCTCGGCGGGCGCCACCATGTGGTGTGTGTCACCAGCGTGGCCCGCCCACGGGCGCCACGTGGCGGTCGAGTTCGTGCACCCGGTGATCATGGGCAAGCGGGCCCTCCCGGCCATCTGCGTCGACGACAATGACCTTGTCGGCGCCCTTCGACTCCTGGTACGGCCGGGCGACATCCTGGTGGCCATCGGTACTCCCGATGACCGCAAGGTGCACTCCGTCCTGCGCCGCAGCGACCCCTGGGGGCTGACGTCGGTATGGATCGGCGCCGGTCAGCACCCGGACAACAGCTCGGCCGACCACCTGCTTTGGGTCGAGGGAACAGACGCCGCCGTGGCGGGAACCTCGGGCGGTTTCGTCCTTCTCTACCACCTGCTGTGGGAGCTGGTGCACGTCGTCTTCGAGCATCCCGGCCTCCTGCCCGAGCCAGCCGCCTACACCGGTGAGGTATGCATCACCTGCTCCGACGAAGGCCGGGTGGTCGAGGTCGTCGAGTCCGATGACGAGTCGGCGCTTGTCCTGGCCGAGGGGCAGCGGGAACGGGTGGACATCGCGCTGGTGGGACCGTCGGCACCCGGCCGGCTGCTCTTGGTCCACGCCGGCACCGCCATCACCGCCATCGACGAGGAGGACCTCCGGTGAGCGCCGAACCGACCAACTTCCTTTACCCGTTCATCGATTCCGAAGAGCGCGACGCCGACAGCCTGCTGGTGGACCTGGCGAAGTCGGCCCGGGCCAAGATGGACCAAAGCCGGGAGCTCCAACGGGCGACACTGCGCCAGTGGGCCGAGGTCATCGAGGCGCTGGCGGCCGAGATGGCGGCTCGTTTCAGCCGGGGTGGGCGGATGTACACCTTCGGTAACGGCGGCAGCGCCACCGACGCCGAGATGACCGCCGAGATGTTCCGCCATCCCGCTGGTGGCCGAGCCCTTCCGGCATGGCCCCTGGTCGAAGACCGGGCGGTGCTCACCGCCCTCGCCAACGACGTCGGCTTCGAGCTGGTGTTCTCACGCCAGCTGATTGCCCACGGGCGCCGGGACGACATCGCCGTGGGCCTGTCGACCAGTGGCAACTCGAACAACGTGATGCAGGCCTTCGCCGAGGCCAAGCGCCGCGGCATGCTGACGATCGGCCTGGCTGGCTACAACGGCGGCGCCATGGCGGGCAATCCCAACGTCGGCTACTGCCTGGTGGTGCACTCCGACAGCGTGCACCGGATACAGGAGTCGCAGGACGCCCTGGTATACGAGCTGTGGACCGCCGTGCAGCGGCAGCTGACCAACCACTCCGATCGGGAGGAGACCTCGAGGTGACCGAAGTGAGCGGCGACTTACGAGGCCCGGGCTCCGACCCGACATCCAACGGCGACGGCGCCGAACCAGAGCGCGAGGAAGCGGTCTTCGAACGCATCGAGGCCTTCCGGCGCCGCAAGCCCCGCCTGCTCGACCAGGTGGTGACCTCCGCCCATGGGGCCGGGGGCAAGGCGTCGGCGGCCCTCCTGGACCAGGTGTTCCTGCCGGCCTTCAGCCCCGACCGCTCGGTGTTGCAGACCGACGCCTCGGTGCTGACGTTGCCCTCCGGGGAGCGCCTCGCCTTCTCGACCGACTCGTTCGTGGTGACCCCGTGGCGCTTCCCGGGCGGCAGCATCGGTGACTTGGCGGTCAATGGGACGGTCAACGACTTGGCCATGATGGGCGCCCGGCCCCTCGCGCTGTCGGCGGCATTCGTGATCGAAGAGGGTTTTCCCATCGAATCGCTCCGGGAGATCACCGCGGACATGGCCATCGCGGCGGCCAAGGCCGGCGTGCCGATCGTCACCGGCGACACCAAGGTGGTCAACCGCGGCGCCGCCGACGGCCTGTATGTGAACACCGCGGGCGTCGGGCTTATCCCCGAGGGCCGCGACCTTGATGCCCGGCGGGTCCAGGTGGGTGATGCCGTGATCGTCTCGGGCACCATCGGCGACCACGGGACCGCGGTGATGCTGGCCCGCAACGACCTCGGCATCGAAGCCCAGGTCGAGAGCGATACAACGCCACTCAACGAGCTTGTCGAGGTCCTCCTGGCGGCGGCACCGGGAACGCGGTGGCTTCGAGACGCCACCCGCGGCGGGGTGGGCACGGTATGCAACGAGCTGGCCCGCGACTGCAACCTCACCGTGCGCATGGAGGAGCACCTCCTTCCGCTGCGACCCATCGTGGTGGGTGTCTGCGACATGCTCGGCATCGACCCGCTGAACGTGGCCAACGAGGGCAAGTTCGTGGCGATCGTCCCCGCCGAGGAGGCCGATGCGGCCGTCGCCGCCCTCCGCGAACACCCCGCAGGAGCCGATGCCGCCCGAGTCGGCGAGATGTGGGCCGACTTTCCGGGACTGGTCGTCCTGGTCACGCCGGTCGGGGGGACGAGGATCGTGGACATGCTCGTCGGCGACCCGCTGCCCCGCATCTGCTGACTAGCCCAACCTAACTAGTCATCCCCCGGTGCATCCCCCATTTGGGGGACGCATGACCAGCGCAAACGCCTTACGGTCACCTTGGCGATGTCCGGCACTGGCCGGTCATGTGCCGATATGTGAAGTAGGTGTGTACTTGCCCTGAATGTCCTGGCTGCAATACAGTCCCCCGCAGCGTCGCCCAAACGCTGGCGGGTTGACGCAAGCAGGCAGAATCATTCATCCGTCGTCGAAGGGGGATTGATGGCCAAAGGCCACAGGCATGACGAGATTGGTGCGGCGGGGGGCAATGGTTTATTGCTTGTCGTCGTCATCATCGTGTTGGTGATAGCGGTAGTGCTGCTCCAGCGGACAGCGCAGACCGCCGTCGCGATCAACAGTAAGGCATCCACGATCGCTAAGACCGGCGTGGGTATCAACGAGAACACCGATTCGATCCTCGAGTTGTCCCACACCAACCAGTTGGCCTCCTCGATCCTGAACTCGGCTCAGCCTCTTCAGAACGACCTCAGCCAGATCGTCAATCTGGGCAACTCGGTGAACGGGTTGGCGACGACGATCAACCAGTCGGCGACTACGATCAATGGCACTGCCAGTCAGATCAACAGCACCGCCGGCGCCGTGAATAGCACGGCGAATGGGATCAATAGTACGGCGGGGTCGATCTTGTCAACGGCGAACTCCATCAAGTCCGGAGTCGCCATGATCAACCAGCAGGCTGACACGACCATCGGTATCGTCCAGCAGATCAAGGGCGACACGGGGGTCATCGTGAGCGGTCTGGCTACGGCTCTGCACCGCGCCGGTTGTATCAACCATGACCTCGGTGGCAACTCCGGGTCGACCTGCTAAGGAGCCGAGAACCATGACTGCAGTCACAGCAGGACGTCCGTACGCTTCGGATGTCGAGCAAGCTCGTTACCTTGACCGCTGGCTCAAGGTCTGGATCCTCCTCCTTACCGTGGTGGTGATCGTGGTGGTCGTCTACCTGATCTTCATCACGCAATCGTTGGCGTCAATCAACAAGCACCTTGGTGCGACGACCAACGCCGTTGTCGGAGCGGGTAACCACGTCCAGACCCTCCCGGGCCAGATCAACCAGATCAACGCCAGTCTGACGACAATCAACACGGCGCTGATCCCGATCCACGGCCAAGCCGGACAGATCATCAGCGACCTTACGTCGATCAACGGCAGCCTCACCTCGGTGAACAGCTCTCTGATCAGCACGTCGGGTCTGTTGGTGAATACCTCCGGTTCTTTGGTCAACACCTCCGGTGTCCTCACCAACGTGCTGGCCACCGCCGGACAAATCAACACGACCCTGATCAACGCCAACGACCCGGCCGGTAACTGCGGCAACGGCACGGTGTGCAGCGGCAGTCAGCTCGGTGTCCAGAACATCTGGCAGCGGCTGACCAACGCCAACCCGATCCTTGTCTCCGCTCGGGGCGATACCAACAACGTGGGCAACAGCGAAGTTCCGTCGATCAACGGGAGCCTGCTCGGGATCTGCAACGGCCCGGTCGTGACCCTGGTCGACACCCTCCCGTCGCTGGTGACCAGCGTGAACGGGCGAAGGGCCTGCTGATGTTTCACCCGTCCCGCGACGAGAAGGGCATCGTCGGTGTCATCCTCACCATCGTCATCGTCTGGGCTTTGATCGCTGTGATCGAGCTCACCCGGACGACGATCGCTGCGGAGGAGATCAACCACACGGTGCTCAACATCACCGCATCCGTATCGTCGGCGAACAACCATCTGGCCACGGGCTGCGCTCCAGGCAACTGCCCGCTTGACCGGCTGCCGGAGCTCGTCACGACCATCAACATCGCGGGCCAGATCAACACCGCCGCGGCACCGTTGACCGGGCAGCTGTCTCAGGTGATCGCTGACACGCACAGCATCAACAACACCGTGCCGATGATCCTGCAGAACGCCCAGTCGATCAACGCCACCGTGCAATCGATCCACAGCCTGGTGCTGTCGATCGGCGGTTCGGTGAACTCGATCAACTCCGAGCTGAGCGGCGTCAACGCCGACGTCCAGCAGGTCGGAGCTCCCGGTGGGAGCCTCAGCGTTCAGCAGATCAACCGCAGTGTGGATGTGATCATCGGCCTCGCCCAAGGCATCAAGAGCGACACCGCAACGATCAATGGACAAGCTGGTGGCATCCTGACCGAAGCTCGGGGCATCTGCGCCGACCACCCGGTCAATGTGGCCAGCATCCTGCCGGTGCTCGGTCCGATCTGCACGGGCGGTTAGCCAACAGCACAACTTCAACAACTGAATATCCCTGGAA
>JBOGGN010000318.1:0-17259 GCA_050744165.1 Acidimicrobiales bacterium
GGTCGCTCGGGGCAGCGTCGTCATCCCGCCGCCTCCACTGCCCGGTCCAGGTATTCCAGCCCGAGCCGGCGAATCCGGTCGCGGTCGAGACCGGTCAGGTCCTGGTCGCCGACGTAGTGCTCCCACCGGGCACCCATGGAGCTGAGGTCGGGGAGCTCCTCGACCCGGCTGCCGACGTGGGCGAACTGTGGCTCCAGCTTCAAGAACAGCGCCGCCCGGGCCGCCTCTCGCACCGCCTCCAAGTCAAGTAGCCGGTAGGCCTCGGGTTCGACGCCGTCGAGGTACAGCCGGGCCACCGACCCCGCCGGCACCGTCGCCGCCCGCTCCAGGATTTGGGCCTGGAGGTCGGCCGGCGACAGGCCCAGCGCGAACACCGTCTCCAGCGTCACCAGCCGTCGCTGGCCGGCCAGGGGCAGGTGGCGGCACTCACCCGTGTCGGTGTCCAGCACCAGGATCCCCTTGGCCTTGTCGGGGTCGTCGGCAAAGGAGAACGTGTCGGTCGAGCCGGCGTACCAGATGCCGTCGGTCACCTTGGTGTGGAAGTGGTAATGGCCGAGCAGTACGAAATCGGACCGCAGCAGGCCGGCGTCGACCTCGATCTCGTTGATGTCGGCGTAGCGGGGCTGCACCTGGGTGACGCGGGGGTGGGTCAGAAGCAGGTTGGATCGGTCGAGGCTGCGACTTCGGTCGGCCTCCGCGAGGGCCGCAAGCGTGTCGTCGACGCCCAGCATCTGCGGGACGGCATGTATCACCAGGCCCGGCAGCTCGAAGCGCTCGTAGGTCAACCGGTGGGCGAAGTACATCTCCGGGAAGCCGTCGGCCAGCGCCGAGTAGGGACTGCCCGTCCCCGGCAGGCGGGGCGTGTCGTGGTTGCCGCTGATGACCACTGCTCGCACCCCGTGGTCGCGGATGCGCGCCAGCGCCCGCTGCGCGACCCGGTAGGACCGGAAGGTGGGCCGTGGGTGGTCGAAGATGTCGCCGAGCCACACCACAATGTCGGGCTCCTGCGCCAGCGCCAGCTCCACCGCCGCCTCGAATGATTGCTCGAAGTCCCACTCCCGCTGGTTGATCCCGCCGGGCGTGGTGAACGGGTAGTACGAGCGGCCCAAGTGGGCGTCGCCGATCGCCGCAATACGCATGACTCCAGCATCTCAGGACGGTGTGACGGTTACAACGATGTAGTTTCGGAAGGGTGGGGAAAAGCCTGGCGCCGCCCGGCGCACCCGGCGCGTCGGCTGCGGCCGAGGGTGCTCGAGCGCAGCGGGCGGCCCGCGGGCGGCGCGCCACCATGTTCTCCTTCCTCACCCTGGCGACCGTCCTCGCCCTGGCCGGTCTCACCGGTAGGCCCGCCTGGCTGTACGGCGGCGCCGCGGCGGCTGCCGCCCTGGCCTGGTCGTGGCGGCCCGAACCCGACCCCAAGCGGTGGTGGCGCGGCGCCGCCGGCGAGGTGGCCACCGCTCGGTTGCTGGCGCGCCTCCCGCGCCGGTACGTCGTTCTCCACGACCGCCGCCTGCCCGGCAGGCGGGGCAACATCGACCACGTGGTGCTCGGGCGGACCGGCGTCTGGGTGGTCGACTCCAAGGTGCGCAGGGGGGCGATAGAGATCCGACATGGCCAGGTCATGGCCGGTGACTACCCGATCGAGGTCGCACCGGCGGCCCGCCAGGCATCGGGCCTGGCGTCGACCCTCGGGGTGCAGGTGCGGGCCGTGGTCGCCGTCCACGGTGTTGGACTACGTCGCCGGGGCAAACGCGTCGACGGCATCCTCATCCTGCCCGCCGGCCGGCTCCGCCGGCGCCTGCGCCGAGGCCGGCGCCGGCTCTCGAGGTCGGAGATCACATCACTCTCGGTGGCGCTCGAGGGCACCCTTCGGCCGGCTGTCCGGCCAGGGCGCCGCCGGCTCACGTCTGGCTAGGATCGCCGAGTAGGTGACTATCGGAGCGGGCGCCTTCAGGTGATCGGTCCCAGAGGCGGCGAGGACGACGCCAGTAGCTCCCGCCTCGAATGGGCCACCGGCAATCTGCAGTTGCTCATCGCTTGCGCCTCGGTTGCCCTGTTGATCCTGCGAGTCGTGCGCGTCGGGCACGGTTCGTTCGAGGCCGAGCAGCGCCTGATCACGGCCGGGTCGGTGCTCTCGGTGATCTTCGGCGCATTGGCGCCGGTGATTCCCTATCTGGTGTTCGTCGCCACGGCGGCGCTGGGGGTGAGCGCCATCAAGGGCTGGCGGCATCCGGTGGCAGCGGTGCGCAGGGAGGCGATGGTCTCCTTCACGCTGCTGGCGGTCGGTGCGATCCTCGTTGCCTTCAACATCCCCTGGCCCATGATCCCCTACCTCGGTGCCTGGTTGCTGGTGATTTGGGTCGCGGCGCGCGCCGGCTACATGATGATCGTCGACCATCGCTTCAACCCGTTGGCGTACGTGCGGGATCTGCGACGGGCGCATGCCAAGGTCCTTCAGACCACGGCGATCATGTGGCTGTGCGCGGGGTTGGCTTTCACGCTGATCCAAGTGGGCCTCGACGATCGTCCGTGGCTCCCGGCGGAGCGTCTTATGTCGACCAGGCCAAGCGCGAGCCTCGTCGGCTACGTGCTGAGCGACGACTCTGGTCAGCTCACGGTCCTGACCGATACCGATCGCCAGATAGTCCTGATCGATGGCTCGACGGTCACCCGCAGCGCGTGCCATGTCGTGCGCCATGGTCGCTGGGCCCGCTTCGAAGGGAAACTGGAAAGCTATCCCACGATCGTCCAGCTCCTCGGATGGGAGCTGGAGCCGTCAGCCGGCCCACCGTGCCGGTAACGGGCTCAGTCGACCAGGGCCGAAATGTTGGTGGGGGCGGCGGCCCGGGGAGGCGGTGGCGGGGGTGTGCCCCGCACCAGGTCCGAATACCAGACGACCTTGGCGGGCATGGCGAAGGGCACTGCAAGGCCCGCTATTAGGCACTCGCCGGGCATCAGCGTCTGGATCTCCTTGCCGACGGCGCTGATGTCCTGCTTGGAGGAAGCCCGCAGGATGTTGCGGTCCTTCTCGTCGGCCAGGCCGAGAATGAAGAAGGTGTTGAACTGGCTCAGTAGCTCGTCGTCGAGCAGCTTGGGCTGCTGCGTGATGGCGCACAGGCCGACGTTGAACTTGCGGCCTTCGCGCGCCACGCGGGGGAACACGTTGGATTCCCGGTCCTTGCTGGCCGACAGCACCCGCTGCGCCTCCTCGAGGACCACCGCCACGACCGGCATCCGCTCGTGCTGCTCGGGGCGGTCGAGGTAGGCCGACTGCCACTCCTCGAGCACGCGGCGGGTCAGGTACGAGGCGACGAGCACCTCCTCGGTCGATCCGAGTCCACTGACGTCGATCAGCACCACCTTCCCGCTCACAAGGTCGCGTAGGACGGCACCGCCCACCGACACGTGGGGGTCCGTCGACACGCACTGAAGCTCAACGATGCGCCGGGCCCGCCGGTGGACGACCTGGAGGGTGCTCAGGGCGATTCGGCCGTTGAGCTCGACGTCTCGGAACCCGGGCAGGTCTTCGACCTGGGCGAAGGCCGTCAGCCACCCCAGACCCTCGGTCGCGTAGTGCCGTTCCAGTTCGAAGAGCGCCTCCTCCTGGGGCCGGCTCCACTCGTAGGCGGTGCGCAGGTCGTCAATACCGAGCTCGGCCAAACTGATGCGCAGCGCGGTGGTGTTGGGGAGGGAGCGGGCGGCATAGGTCCGCAACGCCTCTCGAGCCCATGGGTGACGGGCCAGGGCGAGGCGGTACTCGCCGTGGGGATCGACGATGAGCAGGCCGTAGCGGCCGTTGGCCCGCATGACGCCGGCGGCCAGCACCCGCATCAGGTTGGACTTGCCCATGCCGGTGGTGGCGAAGATCCCGACGTGGCTGGCCAGGGCCCGGCCCGGGATCCCCACCGGGAAGTCGACGATCGTCTCGCCGCTGCGCAGCATCCCGATCGGCAGGTCGCCCATGCGGCTGGCGAGGAAGGCAAAGTCCTCGGGTTCGGGTGCCATCACCCGGGAGAACTGCGTCGGCAGGCTCTTCGGCTTGCGGAACTCGAGGCTCCCCGCGGCACCGGCCGGCGCCAGGTACCCGAGGCAGCTGCAGGTGGCCACCCGGTAGGTCCGCCGGGCCTGCTCGTGCAGCGGGTGGGCGCCGGCGTCGCCGCGGTCGTCGTCGGCTAGCAGCGTGCCCGCGACCCGCTCCGCCCAGCCCGGCTCCCGGTGCTCGGTGCCGTAGGTCACATCGACCACCCGGAACAAGTACCGGCGACCGTTGGCCTCGTCCACCCCGACCAAGAGCTCTCCGAGGAACAGGTCCTCGTCGGGGGCCGCCCGGAACGTTGCCTCCAACACGTTCTTGCCGAACAACCGGCCTCGGACCTCGGCCCTCTCCGGGGTCGGGAAGGCCTCGCCCGGCCCTCCGTCGGCTCGACCAGGGGCTCGCTCGTCGGGGCTCTTCATGCCCGCTCCATCAGCCGGTGGCGGTCAGCGAAAGCCCGCTCGCGCACATCGAGGGGTACCCCGGCCTGGTCGAGGCGTTCCTCCAACTGTGCCCATACGTCAGCCTTTACCCATGGCGGACAGGCCGCCAGCCGGTCGGCGACGCTCAGCGGGTAGGGATAGCCGGGGAAGGCAGCGTCGTCGGCCAGCGCCGCGAGGGCGCCGAGGGCCATCTCGGCGTCGACCTCTACCGGAAGGTCGATCCGGAACGAGAACCGGGCGTCGGGGTCCAGCCGGGCAGCCAGCACCTGTCGGGTGGGCCCAGAATCGGGCCGGGTGGAGGCCACCCGGGCCCACCACATAGCCCGCTCGCCGAGCTCCTGCTCCGCCCGGCGCTCCAGCTGGCCGAGCAGGGGAGCGCCGCCGCGGGCGAGCGAGGAGTGCTTGGTCACCCCGGCCACCCATACGCCCAGGGTGGCGGCCCGGGTCAGAAGCGCTTCCAGCCACAACGGAGGCAGTCGCCAATCGGGCTCGAGGTCACCATCGACCAGCACCAGGGCTCCGGGGCCGTCAGCTTCCTCCACTGAGCGGGCGACGGCTTCCCACTCGCCCCAGTCGCGCAAGAGCCCGATGTCGACGACCGCATCCGGGCGCACCGGGATGCCGTAGGCGAGGATGGCCGAGCGCTCCTCGCCGCAGCCCACCAGTTGGGGCCGGAGGTCGCCCTCCTCTTCCAGTTGGCAACGCCCATGGCGCCATCGCACCCGCGATGTTCGGGTCACGACAATCGCCACGCTGCGGGCGTCGGCCACCACTGCTTGCCCACCGTCCACCGCCCATACGTCGTCCGGGGGCGCCAGGCGGGTCAGCGGGCGCAGCACGATGTCAGGCTCGAAAAGCAAGTCGTGCCGGGTCGGGTCCGCTAACGCCCCGCCGTTGTAGGTCAAGAGGTCGGCCAGCCGGGACGCGGTCTGTTCGATCGTCGGAGCACTTGGCGCCACAGCCATGCCCGTCATGATCCCATCTCGGTGTGACGGCCTCGATGACGGTGCCGTCCCGGGCGGAGCCGTGGCGAATCCGAGGGCGGCGGCGACTGCGGGTGGCAGTTCCCCGGCTGCCGCCCAGCCAAGAAGGGCGAGGCCTTTTCCCACCGCTTTGACTCCACCGGGAGGGGCGAAATGCCGGCGACCGTGGGGTTGGCGCCGTCCGCCTCGGCTCGATCACGTCGTCGATCACCGTGACTTCGACCGAAACGCGGCCCTGGCCGACCGCAGGAGCACGGCCCCCACGACCAGCGCGGTCGCCACCAGGATTGCCAGTACCACGTGGACCGTCAACCACAGCCGGACGGTCGAAGGGGCGAGGGAGCTGCCGCCTATGAAAACCCGGTTGACCTGGTTGTGCCAGATCATTCCGTAGCCCTTGGCAATGGGGCCCACCGTGATGGTCTCGAGTGCAAGCGTGTCCCATGGCAGCAGGCCACCTGAGAAGGTGACGAACAGGGTCACCGCGCTGAGCCCCGCCCCCACCACGATCGACGCCACCCGATGCCGGGTTGGCACCCGACGGAGGGCGGCGAGCACCGTGACCGTGGCGAGCGTGATCACGAGGACGTAGGACCCCAGGTGGTGGACGAGGCGGACCGTTGACTCGACGCCGTTCGGCCCCGAGCCGAAGGCAACAGGACCGGGTTGGAAGGCGAACAGCAGGTAGACGCCGGTCCCGACGAGCAGCGCCAGTTCCCCGAAGGCGGCCCAGATGAGTCCTGCCAGGATTTTCCCCACCGTGTTGACGCCCACCGTGTTGACGGCCACCGCTGTGACGGTACCGGGTGCGGTTGAATGGACCCATGCCCAGGTCCATTTGGAGTGGCGCCGTCAGCTTCGGTCTCGTCAACGTGCCGATCAAGCTGATTACCGCCACCTCGCCCAAAGACATCCGGTTCAACCAACTCCACGACGCCGACGGCGGCCGGATCAACCAGAAGCGGGTGTGCTCGGTCGACGGCGAGGAGGTGGAGTACAACCACATCGTCAAGGGTTACGACCTGGGCGGCGGTCGCTACGTCCTCATCGATCCCGAGGAGCTGCGGGCCGCCTACCCCGAGGCCAGCCGGACGATCGACATCGAGGAGTTCGTCGACTTGGCCGATATCGACCCCATCTACTTCGAGAACACGTACTACCTGGTGCCCGAGGACCGAGCCGCCAAGCCCTACGCACTGCTCGTTGAGGCCATGGCGGACACGGGAAAGGTGGCCATCGGCAGATTCGTGCTACGCACCAAGCAGTACCTGGCCGCGTTGCGGGCCAAGGATGGGGTTCTCGTCCTGTCGACCATGCTGTTCGCCGACGAGGTGGTGGCCGTCGACGACCTGGATCTGCCGGCCGGCCGTTCCAAGCCGGCCGAGCGCGAGCTGGCTATGGCCAAGCAGCTTGTCGAATCGCTGTCCGCCCCCTTCGACCCGACCAAATACCACGATGATTACCGCGAGCGGGTCATGGAGTTGATCGAGCAGAAGGCCGATGGCGTCGAGATCGCCCAGCCACCCGAGGCCGCGCCTGCGGCCCCAGTCGTCGACCTGATGGCCGCCCTCGAGGCCAGCCTGGCCGCCGCTCGCAAGGCTAAATCTGGAGACGGTGACGGGAAGGCAAAGGCTCGCCAGAAGGCCAGCGCGTGACCGATGCCTCTGTCGAGGTCGACATCGGCGGGCGCCGACTCAAGCTGAGCAATCTCGACAAGGTGCTGTGGCCCGAACGCGGTTTCACCAAGGGCCAGATGATCGACTATTACGCCCACATCGCGCCGGTGATGTTGCCGCATATCGAGGGCAGGCCGATGACGCTGCGGCGTTACCCCAACGGCGTGGAGAAGCAGTCGTTCTTTGAAAAGAACTGCCCTTCGCACCGGCCGCCGTGGCTCCCGACGGTGGAAATGGGCGATGTCGCCTATTGTTCGCTGAACGAAGCGGCATCGCTCGTGTGGACCGCCAATCTGGCGGCGATCGAGTTGCACCCGTCGCTGGCGAAAGGCGTCGATTTGACCCGGCCGACCTCGATTGTGTTCGACCTGGACCCGGGGCCGGGCTGCGACGTGCTCACCTGCGGGCGCGTCGCCCTGCTGCTGCGGGATGCACTTGACCATTTCGGGCTGCAGGCATGGGTGAAAACGTCAGGTAGCAAAGGCCTTCAGATGTACGTGCCGCTGAATAGCGACGTGACGTACGAGGACACCAGGCCGTTTTCCCTCGCCATGGCACAGGTGCTGGAACGCCAACATCCCGACCTGATCGTCACCACCCAGGATCGCAGCGCCCGGCCGAAAAAGGTGCTGATCGACTGGAGCCAGAACACCCATTTCAAGACGACCGTGTCGGTCTACTCAATGCGCGCCCGGCCCCGGCCAACGGCTTCGACGCCGGTGTCGTGGGACGAGGTTGAGGCGGCGATGAAGGCCGAGGATCCAGAGATGCTGATTTTCGAGGCTCCGGCGGTTCTGAAGCGGGTGGAGGAACAGGGGGACTTGATGTCGGCGATGTTGGCTGTCCAACAGCAGCTTCCCCCGATCACCTGATCCTGGGCCCGGTGTACGGTCCCTTACGTGCGCGCCCTGGCCTGTCGACTGATGGCCGTCCTCGCCGGGTTGGCCCTGGTGGCGGCGGCCACCTCCTGCGGCGGGGGCTCGGGGACATCGGGGCCAAGTGCCAACGGCACGGCGACGACGACCGCAACGGCGCCAGGGACGTGGCGGCCCATGAGCGCCTCGCCGCTGGCCGCCCGCATTTTCCCGGCTTCGGTTTGGACGGGGACCGAGCTGCTGCTCTGGGGTGGGCGGGGCTGCGCGGCATCGGGTTGCGCCGACAACTCGGTTTCGCCGTTCGCTGACGGCGCCGCTTACAACCCGGCCACGGACCAATGGCGGATGCTGGCCCCCTCGCCGTTGTCGGGTCGCCTGGCGGTCGCCGAGTGGACGGGGCAGGAGATGTTGATCTGGGGCGGCTCTACGGTGAACCAGCAACCGTTGGGCGACGGGGCCGCCTACAACCCGGGAATCAACTCGTGGCGCATGCTGGCGCCCTCGCCGCTGTCGGCTCGCAGCCCCGAGGTGGAGTGGACGGGCCAGGAGCTCGTCGTCTGGGGCGGGCTCGGGGCAGGCGGGGCCACGTTGTCCGATGGGGCGGCGTACAACCCGGTGACCAACACATGGCAGATGTTGCCGCCGTCGCCGCTCAGCGCCCGGACCGCCAGCAGCGTCGTGTGGACCGGAACCAAGGTGGTGATCTGGGGCGGCCAGGGGGTCGTGAACGCCAACTACCTCGCCGATGGGGCGATGTACGACCCCGCTTCCAACTCCTGGCAGAAGATGTCCGCCTCGCCCCTGACCGGGCGGCTGACTTTCGGGGTGTGGAGCGGAAGCCGGCTGCTCATCTGGGGCGGCGAAGGGCCGAATACTGCCTTCAACGACGGTGCCGCCTACGACCCTGCGACCGATTCTTGGCAGCGCCTGCCGATGTCCCCGCTTGTCGCCCGCCGCGGCGCGGCCACGGTGTGGGACGGGACCGAGATGCTGGAGTGGGGGGGCGCACCGGCGGCGGGGGCGTTCTTCTTCGGTAACGGCGCCGCCTACAACCCGGCCACCGGCTCGTGGCACGCCATGGCGAGCGCGTCCGGCCGGTTCACTCCGGCATTTGACTGGGCGGGCAATCAGCTGCTCGTCTGGGGCGGCATCGTCGTCACCGACGCCGCCGGCGACATCGCCGCCTCGGCCTCCGGGGGGCGCTACCAGCCGTAGTGTGGCGACTCGCTGCACGCTGCCCGAGGGGCCTTAGCCTTCGGTTGCCGCCGGGCGCTGAGCGGTGAGGACCAAGCGGCCCACGCGGAGGTGCACGTCGGCCCGACAAAGGATGCCGGTCGCGGCCGAAGGGTCCAGCAAAGCGTCGATGGTGGTCATATCGTCCGCCGACAACCGCTCTGCGACCGATTGCCGCTCTCGGCCGAGGCGGTGCAAGAGCCAGGTCCTCTCGCCGTGGCCGAGCGGCGCCGGCCGGTCGAGAAAGCACTCCTGCTGGGACACCTCGACGTAGCCGGCAGCGGCCAGCCGGGCCGGCCAGTCGTCGATGTGGCCGTGGGGGAGATGGTGGCCGAGCGCCTCGCGAGACGCCGCCGTGAAGCGGCCCCAGGCGCCGCTTGCAATCACTTGGTCCTCGGCCGGCAGGATCGAAAGTGGCCCGCCGAACTCGATGAGCGCGAGCCACCCCCCAGGGGACATGGCCGCCCGCAGCCGGCGCAGGACGTCGCCCAGGTCGGCCAAATGGTGCAGGACCATGGAGGCCCACACCACGTCGTATGGCCCGGGACCACTGGCGGTCTCGCCCTCGATGTCGGCGCGAACGGTGGTCACCCGGTCGGCCACACCCGCCGCAGCCGCTCGGCGCTGCGTCAGGTGGAGAAGCTCCTCGGAGCCGTCGGCGGCCGTGACCACCGCCTCAGGAAACGACTGGGCGAGGGCGACGGTCGTCACGCCGGGGCCGCAGCCGAGGTCCAGCACCCGCACCACGGTCCGCCCAGCGAGTTGGCGGTGGAGGATGGCCAGGGCCTGGTCCCGGACCGGTGCCAGCAACTCTGCGTCGGCGACCAACTCTTCGGCCATGTCGGCCCAGGATCCGCCGCCGGGGGGATCGCTGTGGGCGTGGGGCGAATGGCCGTGTTCGTTGCCCATGAACTCGCCACCCTAGGGCGCCGGAGGACTCCGCAGGCGGGCCCCTGAGTACTTCGGCGGCGAGAGTCAGAAGCTGAGCGATGACAGTTGCGGCACCCACCCACGAGCCCGCTGCACCGCCTCGTGCCAGCGGTCACGGTCGAGCATCCGCGCCGGCTCGATCACCGCCTTCGGTTTCCAGGACTCGGCGATCTCCTCCTCGCTTCCCCAGGTCCCGACCGCCAACCCCGCGAGGTAGGCGGCGCCGAGGGTGGTCGCCTCCAAGACCGGCGAGACTTCGACGGGGCGGCGGATGGCGTTGGCGAGCGCCTGCACGAAGACGCTGTTGGCGCTCATCCCGCCGTCGACGCGCAGCGAGGCGATCGACTGGGCCGAGTCGGCTTCGGCCGCCTCCAGCATGTCCGCTCCCCGGTGGGCCACCCCTTCGAGCACGGCCCGAACGACCTCGGCCCGTCCGCTGCCCCGGGTCAATCCGAGCAGGGTGCCGCGAGCGCCGAAATCCCAGTACGGGGTGCCGAGGCCCAGCAATGCGGGCACGAAGAACACCCCCCCGCTGTCGTCGCACTGGGCCGCCACCGTCTCGGAGGCGGCAGCCGAGTCAATCACCCCAAGGTCGTCGCGCAACCACTCGACGCAGGTGCCGGCCGAGAGGGTTACGGCCTCCAAGCCCCAGACCAGACGACCCTGGCGCCGCCAAGCGATGACCGGGAAGCAGCCCCCGTCACCACGAATGTCGAAGCTCGGCCGCTCCGCCAGGCACACGTCGAGCATTCCGCCGGTGCCAAAGGTCACCTTGGCCAGGCCCTGGCGGACGCATCCCTGTCCTACCAGCGAAGCCTGCTGGTCGCCGGCCAGGGCGGTGATCGGTGGTGCGCCGGAGGCGCCACCGCCGTCGACGAGAGCGGTGGCGAAGCCCACGGCGCCCGGCTCGGCCGACGAGTCCACGATCGCGGGCATCATCGCAGGAGGGATTTTCAGAGCTTCGAGGAGGGATGGATCCCATCCGGATCCGTCGCTCAGCAACAAGCCGGTGACCCCGGCGTTACCGGCGTCGGTGACGTGGCTGGCACCCTTCGAGAGAGTCCAGGCGATCCAGGTGTCGATCGTCCCGAACATGAGCGTCCGTTCCCGCCGGTAGTCGTAGGTGTCGAGCAAATAGCTGATCTTGGTGGCCGAGGCATTGGGGGCCAGGCGGATGCCCAGGCCCTGGAGCATCAGGCAGGCGCCAACGGTACGCAGGTCCTGCCAGCCGATTCCCGGGCCCACCGGTAGCCCCGTGGCCGGGTCCCACACAACCGTCGAGGAACGCTGGTTGGTGATTCCCACCGCGGCCACGGGGCCGCCGGCCGCCAGCGACGCCCGGGCCACCTGGAGGGCGGCCACGGCGAGGGCGGCGGGATCGAACTCGACGAAGCCCGGCGACGGTGTCGAGGGTGGCGTGGACTGGTAGCGGGTCTGCTCCACCGCCCCATCGGGGCGCACGACCGAGGCGCGGACGCCGCTGGTGCCGACGTCGATGACCAAGATGCTCAAGCGTGGCCCACCCGGATCGCCGGATTCTAGGTGGCACGCCGGCTGCGCCGGAAGCCCAAGTAGCCGCCCAACATGCCTAGGCCGACCTCGATCAGAAAGTAGAGCAAGAAGGTGACGACGTCTGCCCCGTTGACCTTGCCCCGAATCAGGTGGTCCACCAGCCACACCAGCAGGTAGGCACTCGCCGGCAGGGCGACGCTAAGTCCGCCGTGTACGTAGGGCGCGCGCTGCCCAGAGCCGGCGCGGAATCCGGCCGCCAGCGGGGCGACGGCGAAGATCAGCACCCCCGCGATCGCCAAGACGGCCGCCGACCCAGTGGAGTTTGAGCTGCCGACGAGGGCCACCACGATGCCGGAGGGAACGGTGATGGCCAAGTAGGTCGCGACTCCGCGCCCGAGCGACCGGCGGTCGAGCGTTACGGCCACGGCACGTCTCCGAAGGGGGAAGGCAGGCCCAGCTTGCCGGGGTTGAGGATGCCGCGGGGATCCAGTGCCCCCTTCAGCGCAACAAGGACGTCGAAGGCCGGTCCGAGGGCTGCAGGCAGGTACCGGGAGCGGTTGAGGCCGACGCCGTGGTGGTGGCTGATGGTCCCACCGTGCGCCAGGGTGATGGCCATGACCAGGTCCCAGACCTGGCGGTAGTACGCATCCCCGCCCCCGCCCCCGCCCCGGCCCCCGCCGCCGCTCCCGCCCCGGCCCGCGGCTCCGACACTGCTCCCAGCGAGAGCGGCGGCGACCGGCGCCTCGCTCGGCGGGAGCCCGGCAAAGGTGAAGTACACGCAGGCGCCGTCGGGGTAGGCATGGGACAGGTGGGCACTCACCACAAGCGTGCCCTCGACGGCCCGGAGCGAAGCGACCACCTCGGCATAGATGCCGGGAAGCTGGCCCCAGCCGCTGGCCACCTCGACGGTATCGGCCACCAAGCCGGCCCGCGCCGCCGCCTCCAGGGCCGAAATGTCTAGCCGGCGGTCGTACCAACGGCCCACGAAGCCGCTGCCGCTGCCGCTGCCCGTTTCGCTGCCACTGCCCGTTTCGCTGCCACTGCCCGTTTCGCGGCCGCTGCCCGTTTCGCTGCCGCTGGCCGTTTCGCCGCCGCTGCCCGATTCGCCTTCGACCGCGACCACCTCCTCGCCCCCGGCCGCCCGGCAGCCATTGGCAACCACGGTCATCCCGGCGTCCACCAACCCCGGCGGCCCTTCGTCGAGGATGATGAGGACGCAACCCGTCTCGATCCCGAAGCCGGTCCGGCTTTCCCAGTCGTCGTACAGCCGCACCACCGCCGGTGTCGCCCCGCATTGCAGGAAGGCGCGGCACGCGGCCACGCCGCTGGCAAAGGACTCGAAACGGTAGGCCCGGCGCCGTTCCACGGCCGGCAGCGGATGGACCCGGAGGCGAACTTGGGTGATCACGCCGAGGGTCCCCTCGCTGCCCACGAACAGCTGGGTCAGGTCGGGACCGGTGGCCGACCGGGGTGCCCGGCCGCCCGTCGAGATCAGCCGCCCATCGGCGAGTGCCACCTGAAGCCCGGCCACCATGTCCTCGATCTTCCCGTAGCGGGTCGAGTACTGCCCGGCGCCGCGGCAGGCCACCCAGCCGCCCACGGTCGACAGGGCGATCGACTGGGGCCAATGGCCGAGGGTCCAGCCGTGCTCGGCTCGCAGGCCGTCCTCGAACACGTCACCGAAGGTCCCGGCGGCGACGTCGACCAGGAGCGAGGCCGCGTCGACGCCAACGACGCCGGAGAGCCCCGTCGTATCGAGAGCGACCCCGCCGAATACGGGCACCGCGTGGCCGCCGACCGCGCTACGCCCGCCCATGGGTGTGACCGGCACCCGGGCGTCGTGGCATACCGCGAGGACCGCCGCCGCCTCGGCCGCGCTGCCTGGCCGCACCACCACCGAAGGCAGGGCCGGAACCTCGCCAGCGAGGCCCCAGGCGACGGCGAGGGGCCACCAATCGCGGCTGGCGCCCACAATCTCCTCTGGTTCGGTGGCCACCTGCTGGCACGCGCTGCGGAGGCGCTCGACCACCGCGGCGGGCACGGCGACGGCGCGATCGCCGAAACGAGCCCGGATCCCCGCGGCGGGCGGCAGGTCGATAGGCGGCGTCGGGGCGCCGCGGTTGGCCTCGGAGACCACCCCGGGTCAGGATCCCTGTTTGGGCGCCACGGAGGCAGGGGCCGGCTCGCACTTGGCCACCCCAAGGCCGGCCGCCGCCCGGCTTCGCTCGATCGAGGCCCGGACACCCGCCGCCTCTCGTTCGCTGCGGCGGGCCGACCAGCCGAGCTCAGGGGCTACGAGGCGGGCCACCGTGAGGGCGGCGCCGGCGGCCACTTCCTGGTCCAGAAACAGCGCCCGGGTGCGGCGGGCCATCACGTCGTCGAGCGTCCAGGCCATCTCGTAGCGGACCCCGTAGACCGCCTCGGCCCGTAGATACGGCAGGCCTGGCAGCATCGGCTGGGCCAACTCCGGGTCGGCTTCCATGATGGCGATCACGGTGCGGGCCTCGGTGCCGTACCGCCCAGCCAAATGGGCCAGGGTGGCGTGGTCGACACCGAGGCGTCGGGCGGCGTCACGGCTTCCGAGCGCCTCGCACCCCTCGGCTCCGACCAGTTTCAGGTGCTTGGTAGGGGAGCGTCGCGCCCCGCGGCCGAGGTGCTCGACCACCATCTCCATGGCGTCGGCCGCCATCGCCCGATAGGTGGTCAGCTTCCCGCCGGTGATCGACACCAGCCCCTGGGGTGACATGGTCACCTGGTGGCGGCGGGAGAGATCGGCGGTGCGCTGGTCGGTCGCCGCCCGCACCAGGGGTCGCAATCCCGCCCAGGTGGCGACGACGTCGGCGGCGGTGAGCTCGGTCGTCAGCGACCCGTTGAGGGCATCGAGCACGTAGGCCACGTCCGCCGGCGTGGGCTCGGGGTCGTCCAGGGGACCGTCGTAGTCGGTGTCGGTTGTGCCCGCGTAGGTGAACCGTCCCCACGGGATTACAAAGATCGACCGCCGGTCGCCGGGCACGGGCAGGACCGCCGCCACCTTGGCGGGCAGCCGTTCAGCCGGAAACGTCAGGTGGATCCCCTTGGCGGGCCGGATCGACGCCGCCGACACCGCCGTCCCGGTCGACGCCGTCGCCGCCGTTCCGGTGGTCGCGGCCGGTGCATCGAGGCTGGGCTCGTCAACCATCGCGCGTACGTGGTCGCTCCACACGCCGGTCGCGTTGACGACTATCTCCGCCCGGATCTCGGTGCCGTCCTCGAGGCGGGCGCCGGCAATTCGATCACCGCCCTTCGGTCCCGTCCCAGGCCCGGTCAGCAGGCCGACCACTGGGGCGTAGTTGGCGGCCACGGCGCCGTAGCCGAGTACGGCCGTCCGGATCACCGTCAGGGTCAGGCGGGCGTCGTCGGCGTGAGCGTCCCAGTAGACGAACCCGGCCACCAGCCGGTCCACGTCGAGGCAGGGGAGATCCCGGAGGGCTTCGTCCCGGCTTACCCGGCGGTGGCGGCGGCCGATGCGCACCCCTCCGGTCAGGTCGTACTGCCACAGAGCCACCGAGTACAGGCGGGCGAGGCTGTGTCCCGCGAGGCCGCCCCGACCCAGAATTGGGATCAGAAACGGCAGCGGAGACACCAGATGGGGCGCGTTTTCCAGCAGGTGCTGGCGCTCTCCGATGCCCTCGTACACCAGCCGGAACTCCCGTTGCTGGAGGTAGCGGAGCCCGCCGTGGACCAGCTTGGAGGAACGCGATGAGGTGCCCGATCCGAAGTCTGCCCGCTCCACCAGGGCAGTTCGCAGGCCCCGGGCGGCGGCGTCGAGGGCGATGCCGGCGCCGGTGATGCCGCCACCGATGACGAGGACGTCGAAGTGTTCTCCCGCCAAGCGGGTAAGGGCGGCGGACCTATCGAAAGAGGTCCGGGGGCCCGCCGCCCGGCTTCGGATCATTCGACCTCCCGATCATGAGCGGGAGACTTCGCCCGCTCAGGCCCCATGCACCCTGACGATCAGCGGGGCCAAGCCGCGCAAGCCTACCGGCCGCTGCGGTCTGGACGAACGGCCTGAGGTCGGGTAAGAATATTCACCGCTATACCCGGAAGAAATGTGGGTATTTAGAACTGTCGCCAACCGGGTACAGGACGGTACCGGTGGCAAACCCCATGAGGACGTGATGAGCCAGACCAAGAACCTGGCGTGGCGCCAGCGGGCCGCCTGCCGCGGCGTTGACCCGGACATCTTCTACCCGATCTCCGACGAGGAGGCCGAGGAGGCCAAAGCGATCTGCGAGGCGTGCACCGTCTCGGAGACCTGCCTTGAATACGCGCTGACCAATCGCGAGCGCGACGGCGTATGGGGCGGCGCCACCGAGCGAGAACGGCGGCGGATGATCCGCCAGCGGCGCCGGTCGGCGTGACCCGCCGGTTGGCCTGACCCTCGGCGGGACGGAGGGGCGCCGCCCGGGGCATTTTCCCCAACGTTCCTGTCACACCGCCCGGCTACCTTCGGCGTCATGGACTGGGAGCTGCCCGAGGAGTTGGCCGACCTCCGCGACAGCGTCCGCCGCTTGGCCCGGGACAAGGTCCGGCCCCGGGCCCGGGAGATCGACGAGACGGGGGAGTATCCCGACGACCTCTTCGCCCTGTTCGCGGAGAGCGGGCTGCTCGGGTTGGGGCTGCCCGAGGAGTACGGCGGCAGCGGGGCGGGCGCCCTGGGGCTGTGCCTGGCCATCGAGGAGGTGGCCAAGTACTCCAACGCCGCCGCCTTGATGCTGCTGCTGAGCCGCCTGCCCACGGGTCCGCTTCTGATTGCAGGCACCGAGTCGCAGAAGCGGCGTTACCTTCCAGACATCGCTGCCGGCCGGACCCGGGCCGCCTTTGGCCTCTCTGAGGCCCATGCGGGTAGCGACGTGGCTGCCATGGCGACACGGGCCCGGCCCGCCCAAGGCGGCTGGCGCCTCTCCGGGACCAAGTGCTGGATGTCGGGCATCGCGGAAGCCGACTGGTACCTCATCTTCGCCAAGGCCGGCGCGGGGGATGGGGGACGAGCCCGGGAGCCGATCGCCGCCTTCGTGGTCGACCGCCACGCTGAGGGGGTCGAGGTCGGGACGCTCGACCGCAAGATGGGCGTGCGCGGGGTCGAGACCGGGGAGCTGATGCTGGACGACGTGTTCGTGCCCGACGAGGACACTCTCGCCGGCGGGGGAGGGTTCCGGCTGGCGATGCTCGGACTCAACGCCATGCGTCCCATCGTCGCCGCCCGGGGCATCGGCCTGGCCGAGGGGGCGCTGATGTACGCCACCGAGTACGCCGAGGCGCGGGCCGCCTTCGGCCAGACGGTGGCCGACTTTCAGGGCATCCAGTGGGAGATCGCCAAGCTGGCGACAGACATCGAGGCCGCCAGGCTGCTCACCTACCGAGCTGCGGCCTACGTGGATCAGGGTCGGTATACCAAGCAGTGGGCCCCCTACCTGTCGATGGCGAAATACGCCGCCACCGAGCTGGCGGTTCGAGCCTCGGGGCTGGCAGTGCAGCTGCTCGGGGCGGCGGGCTACATGAAGGACCACCCCACCGAGCTGTGGTACCGAGACG
>JBOGGN010000319.1:0-4618 GCA_050744165.1 Acidimicrobiales bacterium
TTCCCGTACCACCCCCGTACCATCTTTGGTGGGTCCTTACATGGGCGTGGGGATGGAACGGTGTCGGCCAGTTGGGTGACGGAGGTACAACCATCCGCACTACACCGGTTCCTCGTCAACCGCATCGTTGCCGGTGGTGCTGGTATCAGCCCTTCAGCACCCCGGTGATGCGGCCGACATTCACAGGCGGCGCTCAAACAACTCCTAACGGATGCGGAGCGTCGGTTCAGGAAACGCTGAGGTTTCGGCTGCTCAATGAAGTCAGGAGGCCGCCTTCCAAGGGATCGGACTGATGCCATGAGCCGCAATCGCACAACAGCAGGAGCCAGGGGGCGACGGATCGCGCTGCGGCTGGCGGCCGGGTTCGTCGCGCTCGGAGTGGCGGCGGGCGCCTTGGTCGCCGAGTCCGACATCGCCCACGCGCGCGGCGCATCAAGCGCCGCAGAGTCGACAGTGAACCAGAAGGCTGCGCAGTCGGCGGAACCCGAGCCGGTTGCTGCGACCACGCCGAGCACCCGAGTCACCACCACCACGACAAGCACGGCGCTGCCCGCGCCGGTCCTGGTCGCGGTGGGCGCGATCGGCACCTATCAAACGACCACCAGCGACATCACGGTCGTCGACCCGTCGCGCTCGACACCTGATCGCGGCAGCATGGCGGGCCACCCCGGCCGCACGCTGCGGACCCTCGTGATCACGCCCAGCGTCTCGGGCGGCGGCAAGTTCCCGGTGATCGTCTTCGCGCACGGCTACGACAGCGAGCCCGAGACGTACCTGCGACTCCTTCAGGCGTGGGCGTCGGCGGGCTACCTGGTCCTCGCCCCCGAGTCGCCCGGCTCGGCGGCGAACCTCCTCGGTTCACCGGTGCGCAGCGACATCGGCGGCCAGGCCCAGGACCTGTCCTTCGTGATCACCAAGGCGCTGTCGGGCACATTCGGGTCTGTCGACCCCGCACGCGTCACCGTCGCCGGCCACTCCGATGGCGGCTCCGCAATCGCCACCCTCGCCCTTAACGTCGCATACCACGACCCCCGCATCGCCAACTACATCGTGCTCTCGGGGGCCATTCCCGACGACGTTGGGGGCACCTGGGGGACGGCGCCGGAGTCGGGACGGCTCCTCGTGGTGGTCGGCGATCAGGACGAGTACAGCGACCTGCCGGCGTCGACGGGGGTGTACGACACCGCGACCATGGCCAAAACGCTGGCCATCGCCCCCGGCGGCGATCACCTCGACACCTATCTGGCGGCCACGTCGCTGGCGAATGACGTCCGCGCGGAAACCGTGGCGTTCCTCGCTGGCAGGTCGGCGCCGGGGCAACTCGAACTCACCTCCCATTCCGCCGCCTGACGATCGAGCACGTTCGCTAGGCGAACTCCTGAACGGCCGGCCGACTTCTACGCTTAGGAACTCTTCGACCCCGACGGGTTGATGCTGGAACAGGCTGCTGGCCTTCGAGGCGGAGATGGCGACCCAAGACATGAGAGGGCTGAGGCCCCATGACGGCGCATCGCAGTGTCTAACGCAAGAGAAGGAACTGTTCGAAACACCAATCTCACGTGCCTGGACTAAGGATCCGTCGGGCGCCAGCCGCTGCTGGACAACGCCGCACTGTTGGCCCGCCACTCCCAAGGCGGCGCTCAGCTGCCGCTACAGCTCCCGGTCGTCCCGGCCGGACCACCCGATGCCCTTGGTGGCAAACGACGTCGGCACCTCCGGTGCGACCTCTTCCTTCTCCACCTCCACATCCGGTGTGGCGTCGCCGATCATGTCGTCATCGTCGTCGGCCATGCGGTCCGTCCCCCTTTTTGATGAGCGCGGCCAGGTCAGCTGTCACCGCACAAGCGAGTTTCATCTTGCCTACCCCAGAGGAGCTGAGTTGAAGCCGTCCAGGCGGTGGGCACGGCCACTAGGGAAGCAGCGCCGGATTCGGATTGTCCAGGTGGGTTTGGGCCACAGCTTCCAGCGCCGTCCAGGACGTCGCGGTGCTTGACATGGATGAAAGGTCGCCGCCTTGGGGTATTGCCAGGCGTAGGCCGCAAGCGGTGGGACGTTGGGGCCTGGCTGGTAGGTGTAGGCGAGCAGGGTGTTGCCGTCGGGGCCAGCCAGCTCAGGTATGTCGTCGTTGGAATCGGCTGGTCCGTCGTAGACCGTTTGAAGTCCCGGCAGGCTCGGCGGGGACGGCGAGCATCGCCCGTGCGCTTTGAGTGAGAGGCGGCTTGTAGGCGTAGGTCTGGCCGGCCACGTGGCCGGTCTCCTCACCGGCTGTGGGTCCGTCGTCCCACGTGTCTCGCTTGGAGCTGGGGGAGATGGCGATGGCGGCGGCGGGATCGGCGCAGCTAACGAAGTCCGCGAGGGCGGTGAGCTCGAACTCACCTTGGTTCGCCTGCTCACTGCTGGCCACCATGACGCAAAGGCCGGCCGGCACGCTGCTGGGGACCACGACGACGAGGCTCTTCGGGGCGACCTGGGCGATGGTCGTAGCGGGTGCCGAGGGGTGGGTGTTCGCCACCGGGCATCGCTGACCGGCGGTGGTATCGGCCAAGCCGGCGGCGGCCGGTGTGCTCTTCAGGCTCTGGTGGGCGGGGCCGGTGGCCACGGTGACGCTGGGGTGCGGACGGCCAAGGCGCTAAGCCAGGCTGCCTGGCCACCATCATCACGGCGGTGACGACCAGCAAGGTGCGGCGGCGACGGCGGCGAAACCCGGCGTCTACCGGCCCGGCTACGGATGGCGGATACAGGCGGGACCATGGTGACGCGCTCGGCCTGTTCACGGAGTGCCGCGGCGACGGTGTGGTTCAGGTCGAGGTCGCTCATTCGCTCCACCTCCCTAAGTCGGGCGATGGCGCGATGCATCGTCGACTTGATCGTGCCCACGGGGACCGCCATGGTCTCAGCGATGTCGATCGAGTCGACCAGCAGGAACGCCAGCCGTACCACCCCGGTGTACTGCTGGCGGTACCACTCGGCGAAGCCACAGGGCCGCATGCATTGGCGTGAACGGCAGGTCCTCGCCTTGCACCGCTAGCGGGGAGGGAAGATCCACCACATGATCCGATGACATGACCCGGGATCGGGTGCCAAACCTGGCAAAAGAAATAGTGGCGATCGCCGTCGACAAGTGCACGCGGTGTTGTCGAGGCGGCACCGCTACGACAGGCGTAGCTGACAGGCAAGTTTTGAGCAGTATGTCGGGACTCGAGCCTGGGCAGCACCAGAAATGCAGTCGGGTAGCGATCCCCCGTGGTAGTTGATGTGGCTAACTTAACGTCCCTAACACAAGTGCAGGGCGCTACCACGCCCTGCACTTGTGTTAAGGGTGTTAAGTAATGGAGACGATCTTGGGAACGCCGGACGTTGGCGCGCTGAGCCAGGTTGCGGGCGTACTGCGGGAGTGGCAGTTCGACGGGGCGCCGGTGCAATTGCATCCCGGGGACCTTGGTTGGTTTTGGCGGTTCGGTCCGACGGCGGTAGCGGCGGCGGTTCGGACCTGGAGTCGGCGTGGACGGGTTCTCGCCGTGGGGTTGCTCGACGGCCCCGACCTGTTGCGGCTGGCGATGGCGCCAGACGCTCAGGGCGACGAGGCGCTGGCGAGCCAACTGGTTCGGGACGTGACGCAGCCCGAGCGCGGCGTGCTGCCGGACGGGAAGGTGTCCGTCGAAGCGCCGATGGGCGCCGTCGTCCAAGATCTGCTGGGGGATGAGGGTTGGCCCATCGACGAAGCCTGGACGCCGCTGATGCGGGATCTCAGGGAGCCGGTGAAGCCCTCCGAGGTACGGATCGAGGTAGCGGGGCCGGGGCGGGCCGGGATACGCAGCGCGGTACATCGAGCGTCGTTCGAGAGGTCGACGTTCACCGTCGAGCACTGGCGGGCGATGGCAACCGGCGGGCCCTACGCCGACGCCCGTTGCCTGCTCGCCTACGACGACCAAACCAATGCCGTCGCCGCGGTGACGGTGTGGTCTGCGGGTTCGGGCAGGCCCGGGTTGCTCGAGCCGATGGGAGTGCACCGGGACTATCGCGGTCGTGGCTACGGCACGGCAGTCAGCGTCGCGGCCGCGGCCGGGCTCCAACAGCTGGGCTCCTCAAGCGCGATGGTCTGCACCCCCAGTTCCAACATCGGCGCCATCGCCACCTACAAGTCGGCTGGCTTCCACCAACTCCCTGAGAAATGGGATCGACGACGAAACGGCCATCGCGCGAACATCGAGGAAAAGACGGCTACTCCAGCTGACTGAATCATCGATTGCGCGATCGGCGCTAGTCGGCGCCCATCGATAGCGCGCACCCGTCACGTGTCGTGGTCTGTGGTTGCCACGCTTGCATTGTTCCTCGGTTGCGCTTTCGTTGTTTTGGGGTGAATAGGGACCTCGGCCGGTGTGACACTATGGACCGTGGCCCTCGCGTCGACGGACTGCTCGCGCGTTGGCGCCGGTTGATGCGATACGTGGCCATCTCGTTGGCCACCATGGCCGCCATTGCCTGCCTAGCAGCGGTCGCGTTCGTGTTCTTGGGCCGCACCCTGAACGACGATTCGCCTCAGCGCCAGCGGCTATGGGAACAAGCATGGACCGGCGCCGCCCGCCGGCTGCTCGTGGTGGGGGTGGCCCTCTTCGTC
>JBOGGN010000320.1:0-8287 GCA_050744165.1 Acidimicrobiales bacterium
GGCGTCAGCCGCGTGGTCGCCGCCGACGCTATGGCGGCGACCGCCGAGGTCGCGGGACGGTACCGGACGGTTTCCGTCGGCGACGTCCGAGCCCGGCTGCTTCTGGCCAAGAACCCTGCCGGGTGGCTGGAGGTCTTCGACCTTCTGTCGCCGCCTCCGACGCCGGTCGTGGTGGCCATCAACTCCCGCATCGCCGATGGGCGCGACCCGTCGTGGCTGTGGGACGTGCCGTTCGAGCGGCTGGCCGGGCGGCTGGTCATAGCGACCGGGGAGCGCAGCGCCGACCTGGCGGTGCGCCTGCGCTACGCCGAGGTGGATCACCGCCGCCAGCCCGACCCGGTCCTGGCCATCGCCGAAGCGGGCGAATCCGAGGTGGACGTGGTGGCCAACTACACCTCGTTCCAGGACCTGCGGCGCCGGGTGCCCGATGCCTGAGGGCCGGGTGCCCGATGCCTGATGGGCCGTCGGCACTCCGCGTGGCCCTGGTCTTCCCCGATCTGCTCGGCACCTATGGGGACTCTGGCAACGCCGTGATCCTGGCCCAGCGTCTGCGGTGGCGGGATCAGCCGGCGGAGATTGTCGAGATCCACGCCGGTGCCGCCGTGCCCGACTCCTGCGACCTGTACGTGGTGGGCGGGGGCGAGGACCAGCCCCAAGCCTTGGCGGCGGCGGAGCTCAACCGGCAACGCTCCCTGCACCGTGCGGTTGAGCGGGGGGCGGCGGTGCTCGCGGTGTGCGCCGGCCTACAGATACTGGGGACGACCTTCGTCGGTCCTGATGGGCTCGAGCAGCCCGGGCTCGGGTTGCTCGACTGCACCACCGTCAGGGGCCGAGGGCGCCGGGCGGTCGGCGAGCTGGTGGTGGAGCCGGCGGGAGCCGTCTCGGCCTCGGCCGCGGCCGGGCTGCCGCTCATGGCCGGGCTGCCGCTCATGACCGGGTACGAGAACCACGGGGGGGTCACCGTGCTCGGGCCCGATGCCGAGCCGTTCGGGTTCGTGCGCAGCGGTGTCGGCAATGGCTCGGCCGCCACGACCGGGAGCGCCGCGACCTCGGCCGCCACGACCGGGGGCACACCGACCGGGGGCGCCCAGGCTGGGGGCATCACGCGACATTTAAGGCGGTATACCGCCTTAAATGTCGCGCGGTCCGCGGCCGAGCGCGTCGTGCCCGGGGCGAGGGTGGTCGACACCGCCCCGCCGACCGACGGTGCCGTCAACGGCCGGGTGTGGGGCACGTACATGCACGGCCCGGTCCTGGCTCGCAACCCGGCCCTGGCAGACGCCATCCTCTCACTGGTGACCGGCCCCCTGCCGCCTCTCGACGACACCGAGGCCGAGGTCTTGCGCGAGGAACGCCTCCGCCGCGCCCCCGGCGAAGCCTCCCCGGGTTCATCCGGTTACGCGGGCTCGCACCGCGCCCGTCCGGGCCGCTGGGATCCTCGCCGGGTCCTGACCCGCAGCCGCCGATGATGGCCTCGTCGGCCTTCTACACCGATCGCTACGAGCTGACGATGCTCGACGCCGCCCTCCGTGACGAGGTGGCGGGCAGGCGGGTGACCTTCGAGGTCTTTTCCCGCCATCTGCCAACGGGGGGCCGATACGGCGTCTTCTGCGGTCTCGGGCGGTTGCTCGACGCCGTGGAACGATTCCGTTTCGACGGGTCCGACCTCGACTGGCTTCGCCAGCAAGGCTTCCTCAACGACGCCACTCTCGAGTGGCTCGCGGGGTACCGGTTCTCGGGCGACATCGTCGCCTACCGCGAGGGGGAGCTGTACGGGGCCGGGTCGCCGGTGCTCACCGTCGATGGCACCTTCGGCGAGGCGGTGCTGCTGGAGACCGTCGTCCTGTCGATCCTGAACCACGACTCGGCGGTGGCCTCAGCTGGGTCGCGCATCGTGGCCGCCGCCGGGGGCCGGCCCGTCATCGAGATGGGCAGCCGCCGTACCGATCCGGAGGCGGCTGTGGCCGCGGCCAGGGCGGCCTACCTGGTGGGCTTCGCCAGCTCGTCCAACCTGGAGGCTGGGCGGCGCTACGGAGTGCCTACCGCGGGCACCGCGGCCCATGCCTTCTCGATGCTGTACGACGGGGAGGAGGAGGCGTTTCGGGCTCAGGTGGCGGCGCTCGGGCCCGGCACGACCCTCCTCGTCGACACCTACGACACCATGGCAGGTATCCGCCACGCCGTGGCCGCCGCCGGAGCTTTGCTCGGGGCCGTCCGGATCGACTCGGGGGACCTGGCGGCCGAAGCGGTAGCGGCCCGCCGGCTGCTCGACGAGTTGGGCGCCACCGGGACGCAGGTGCTCTTGACCGGGGACTTGGGCGAGCGAGAGCTCAAGGCGCTGGCGAGCGTCCCCGCAGACGGGTACGGGGTGGGCACAGCCGTGGTTATGGGAGGGGGGCAGCCGACGGTGGGTTTCGTCTACAAGCTCGTTGCGGTGGGAGGCGACGCCAGCGAGGGAGGCGACGCCAGCGAGGGAGACGAGGCCATGCGCCCGGTTGCCAAGCAGTCCCCGGGCAAGGTCGGCGTTGCCGGCCGGAAATGGGCCTGGCGCCTGCTCAGTGCGGCCGCCGCTGTGGGTGCGGTCGGTCCGGTGGGGGAAGAAACGGCCACCACCGACGAACCGCCAACGGTCCCCAACCGAGCCCTCCAGATTCCCGTTATCCGAGGTGGTCACGTCGTTCACCGACCACCACTCGAGGAGATCCGCGTGTATCACGCCCACGTGCGGGAGGAATGGCCGGTCGACCGGATTCTTCAGGTTTCGCGGCGCATCTGAGCCCCCAGCGCGTCGTTATCGTCCCGCCTTGGTCCTAAGCTGGCGACCATGGCACCTTCGGCGCGTCAGCGCAGGCTCCGGTGGGCCGCTCCCTTGGGCGTGGCGGCCGTCATCGCACTCATCGTCGCAGTTCCCGGTCTGTCGGCCGCCAATACGGCCGACCTCCCGCCCCTCACCCCAGCTCAGCTGGTGGCCAAGGTGGAGCAGGCCAACGTCAGCCACTTGTCGGGAACGCTCAATTTGACCACCAGCCTCGGCATTCCCAACCTGAGCGAGCTCAGCCAGGCCGCCACCAGCGGGGGCGGCGCCCAGTCTGAGCAGGCCTTCGATCCCACCAGCCTGCTATCGGGCAGCCACAAGGCGCTGGTGTGGTTCGACGGCCAAGGGCGCAGCCGGGCCGATCTGCTCGAGAGCATGGCCGAGTTCGACGTCATCCATAACGGGACCGACGTGTGGACCTGGGACAGCGTCAGTAAGCAAGCGGCGCATTACACGATGTCCGAGCAGGCCGGCACTGCCACTCAGAAGCCGGACACCACGACGACCCCGCCCGAAGTGGAGACCCCCCAGCAGCTCGCCGACAAGATCCTCGCCCAGGTCGACCCGACCACGTTGGTGTCGGTCGGCCCGGCGCTGAAGGTAGCCGACCATGACGCGTACCAGCTGGTCCTGACCCCGCGGTCGGCCGCCTCGACTGTCGACCATGTTGCCATCGCGGTCGACAAGCAGTCCGGGTTGCCCACGCAGGTCGCCATCTTCGCCAAGGGCCAGAAGGCGGTGGCGCTGCAGCTGGGCTTCGGCCAGATCAACCTCGCCATGCCGAGCGCCTCGGAGTTCAACTTCACGCCACCGGCCGGCGCCACCGTCACCAATGGCAGCGCCCACTCGGCCGCCGCCGGCACGACCAGCCCGGCCACCCACCCGGGCACGGTGCGGGGTGCGCTCGGCCTGAAGGGCAGCGGCTCGGCCAAGGCAGCGGGCGCCGCCCCGGCTGCCCCGGCGACCATCTCAGCGGGAGCCACAGCCGCACCCAGCAAGCCCCAGACCATCGGCACCGGTTGGACCGCCGTCAAGGTTTACAGCCAGGTCCAGATCCCGGCCCAGTTCCAGCAGTACCTGGCGGCAGGCACCGCGGTGTCGGGAAGCTTCGGGACCGGCAAGCTGCTCCAGACCTCCCTGGTCAACGTCCTGGTCCTCGACAACGGCAAGGTGGCGGTCGGGGCGGTCAACGCCGCCGCCCTGGAAGCGGCTGCCGCCGCGGCCGCCTGATCCTGGGTGGACGCACCGTCCGCCCCTGATCCATCGACGACGCCCGGGAACGGCGGAAGCGCCCCTGACCATGCTCTGGGGCGCTCCGTGCCCACGCACCAGGGCGGCGACGGGACCCTCGCCATCGCCACTCAGGGCCTCCAGAAGCACTTCGGGTCGGTGGCCGCGGTCGACGGCATCGACCTGGCGGTGCCCACAGGATCGGTGTTCGGCTTCCTCGGCCCCAACGGCTCCGGCAAGACGACCACCATCCGAGTCCTTCTCGGCCTCCTGAACCCCACCGGCGGCAGCTGGCAGCTGTTCGGCGAGGCCATGCCGCAGGCCGGCAACCGGGTGCTGCCTCGGGTGGGCGCACTGATAGAGGGCCCAGCCTTTTACCCCTGGCTGACTGGGGAGCAGAACCTCGCCCGTTACGACGCCGCCGGACGCGATGGCGCTCAGGCGCGGGCCACCCGGGCCCGCCGCATCGAGGAGGCGCTCCGCCGCGTCGGGCTTACCGTCGCCGGCGTCCGGCGCTACAAGACGTACTCGCTCGGGATGCGCCAGCGCCTCGGCCTCGCCTCGGCGCTGCTCCAGCCCCGCCGCCTGCTGGTCCTCGACGAGCCCACGAACGGGATGGACCCCCAGGGTACCCGTGAGATCCGCCACCTGATCCAGGAACTGGCTCGAGACGGGACCACGGTGTTCCTCTCCAGCCACCTCTTGTCCGAGGTCGAGCAGGTGTGCACCCACGTCGCGGTGATGTCGCTGGGAAAAATCCTCGCCCAGTCCACCATCGCCGAACTCAGGGCTCGGGGCACTCGCCGCTTGGCGGTGGAAACGTCCCAGGTCGACCTCGCCGCCTCCATCCTCTCGGGGTTGGGGCTGACCGATGTGGCGACCGACAGCGCCAGCCTGTCGGCCCGCATTGACGGCCAGCCGCCCGAAGACTGCTGCAAGGCGCTGGTCGAGGCCGGTGTGCGTGTGCGCAGCCTGACCACCATCCAGCCAACCTTGGAGGACGTGTTCGTGTCCCTGACCGGCGAGGGGTTCGATGTCACCCGGTAGGCGAGGGGTTCGATGTCACCCGGTAGCTCACCTGTCAGTTCATCCCGGGAGGGGGCGCCATGGTGGCCGCTGACCTGAAGACGCTCTTCCGGCGCCGGAGGGTCGTCGCCCTGCTGGCGGTCCTGGCTGCCATCCCCGCTCTCTTGGCGCTGCTGGTCGAGATCTCCGGGGGTCCGTCCAACGGGCGTGGGCCGACGTTTCTCGACCAGGTCACGCACAACGGCGTCTTTGCCGCCCTGGTCGGCCTCACCGTGTGCATCCCGGTGTTCTTGCCGCTCACGGTGGCGGTGGTGGCCGGGGACAGCATCGCGGGGGAGGCCAGCCTCGGCACCCTGCGATACCTGCTGGTCCGCCCCGCCGGCCGCAGCCGGCTCCTGGCCGTCAAGGCGACGTCGGTGGCGGTCTTCTGCCTGGCCGCGGCCATGGCCGTGGCCCTCGGGGGTTTGATTGCAGGAACCATCCTGTTCCCACTGGGCCGGGTGACGACCCTGTCGGCGACGACTATCCCGCTCAGCGCCGGCATCGAGCGGACCTTGTTGTCGGCATTGATCGTCGGTGTGCAGCTGTTCGGGATGGCAGCCATCGGCATGTTCATTTCCACCCTGACTGACGCCCCCGTCGGCGCCATGGCGGCCACTGTGGGCCTCACCATCCTGGCCGCGGTGCTGCTCTCCGTGTCGCAGGTCCAGGCGATCCACCCGTGGCTGTTTCCCCAGGACTGGCTCAACTTCGCCGACCTGATGCGCGAGCCGGTGCGCTGGACCGGCATCGTGCACGACCTGCTGCTGCAGTTGGCATACGTGGCGGTGTTCGGGGCCGCCACCTGGGCCCGGTTCACCACCAAGGACGTTCTCGCCTAGAACCTTGGGCGCCGCAGGAAGTCGGGGAAGACATGGCGACGGCGGCGGGTTCGGCTTCCGGCGCGCCTGAGGGACGGCCCGAGTCCCGACGGCGGTCCACAGCGGCGGTGCTCGCCGTGGGGCAGCCCGACGGGGGGTCCGTGTCGGGGCCCGAGACCCGACGGCGGTTTACCGCGGCGGTGCTCGCCGTGGTGGTAATTCTCGTCGGGGTGGCGGTGGTGCTGGCCTGGCCTCCAGGGCAGGGGTCCGGTGTCCCCGGAGCTCCCCGCGGCCTGCGGGTCCAGGCGGCGACTGGCGCCTCCGTTCAGGCGACGTGGGACCTGGCGCCGTCGGTGTCCAGCTACCAGGTCCGAGTGACGCCCGCCGGCGGCGGCGCTCCTGTGGTCACCGCCCGGGCGTGGACAAACTCGATCGTGCTCCCCGGGCTCACGATTGGCGCCGCCTACCGGGTGGCAGTCGCCCCGACCAACGCCCAGTCGGGCGCCTCGGTCTCGGCTTTGGTCACCGTCGAGCCCGACCGGGCGCCGGGGCCACCGGTCAGGGTCGACGCCACCCAGATGGCCGCAACCAACAGCTTGCATGTGAACTGGGTGCTGGCGACATCGGGGATGGCGGCGACAGGGGCAGTTGTCCGGGTGTACCAAGGCTCCGTCGACTGGGCGTCGGTCACCTGCGAGGCGTCATGCACCACGGCCACCTTCTGGGATCTGCCGTATGGGTTCACCTACCGCGTGCTGGTGGAGACCACCAACGCCGGTGGCCAGGGCCTATCGGCGTGGTCGGGGCCGGTGCCGCTGGTGAACCCCTGCCACCAGACAGGGACCTGTGTCAGCATCGACGCCGCGACCGGCGCCGGAAAGGCCGAGCCGAGCGCCGCGGGGTTCTTGGATTCCCTGTACCCGGTGGGCAACACCGTCAAGCTTGCTAAAGCCCTCCACCCCGTCATGTGGCGGGGCTCGCCGACCTACAACCCGACCACCCGCACCCTCGACTGGTCGTCCTGGGATGCTGGGGTGGCGACCGGGGCCAAGACGACGATGCTCCTCTCCAACCTGTGGAGCGACGAGACCACCACCGGCGCCGGCGCCCGCACTCCCTGGTCGGACTGGGGAGCCTACGCCTCGTGGGTCACGGCCACGGTGCGCAAGATCGAATCCTCGGGCCACCGGGTCGACTACTGGGAGATCCAGAACGAGCCCGGCGCCCCCACCTACTACACCGCCGCCGGGTGGGCCACCGCTACCGTCGCCGACTTCCTCCAGCAGTTCCTCGTGGCGTACCGGGCCATCAAGGCCGCCGACCGCGACGCGGCGATCATTGGGCCCTCCCTGTCGGCCTTCGCCGACTATCCCGGGGAATTCGATCCCCGGCAGCCCGACCTGGTGACCTTCTTGAACTTCGCGGCTGCGAACGGCTTGCGCCTGGCGGCGGTCACCTGGCACGAGATCGGCGAGAGCCTGGGGCCACAGCCCCGTGATTCTGCCAACCTGCCCGAGATCATCGAGGACCACGTGGTCGAGGCGCGAGCCCTGATCGCCGCCCGCCCGGCCCTGGGCCACCCCCAAGTCTGGGTCAACGAGTATGGGCGGCCCACCAACTACGAGATCCCCGGCTGGACCCTGGGCGACCTGGTGGCGCTCGAAGCCGCCGGTGTCGACCGATCCGGTCGTAGTTGCTGGCCGGAGGTGGTGCCCGGCAGCCCACCGTTCGACGATTGCAGCGCCCCGACCCTCGACGGGTTGCTTGCCAACAACGGCACCGTCCCCCGAGCCGACTACTGGGTTTATGCCACCTACACCCACCTGACCGGCACCGTGGTCGCCACCACTTCGAGCGACGCCACCATCCCGGTGCTGGCCGCCCGCACCAGCGACGCCCGGGTGGTGGCCATGATCGGGCGGGACGTGGGCTGCCTGCCGGCCGCCAACGAGATTTGCGCCGCCGCCCAAGCCGCCGGTACCGCGGCCGCGGCGCCGGGTGCCTCGGCCAACGCGCCGGTCCCCGTGAGCGTCGGCGTCCGCCTGCCGTGGGCGGGCTCGACCGCCAAGGTGGCCGTTTCGGTCATTGATCCCTCGTGGCTGCCGGTGACCGCGCCTCGCCCGGTCGTCAGCGGCTCCCGGGCCGTGGTCGGCGGGCTGCTGGACCTCTCGCTGCCGGCGGTCGCCGATGGGCAGGTGTACCTGGTGTCCATCACCCGCCCGTGACGGGCGACCGTTCCTGGGGCCTTCCTTAACTTAACGGTGTTACTTGTCATCTATGAAGGAGCGCTCTGTGTCAAGAGTGCCGGGACGGTTTTTCCCGGCTCCTTTGGCCCCGTAGGGGCAGGGTTTGTCTT
>JBOGGN010000321.1:0-1875 GCA_050744165.1 Acidimicrobiales bacterium
GCCACCAGGCGCACCGACGGCCGGGGTGGGAAGACGAACTCCTTCTGGGCCTGGTACTCCTTCAAGATGTCGTTCTGCAGGGTCCCCCCCAGGCGGGCACGGGGAATGCCGCGGCCCTCGGCCACGGCCACGTACATGGCCAGAGCCACCGGGGCGGGCGAGTTGATCGTCATCGACGTGGTCACCTTCGCCAGGTCGATGCCCGCGAACAGGTCCTCGAAGTCGGCCAGGGTGTCGACCGCCACCCCGGCCTTGCCCACCTCACCGGCGCTCAGGGGGTCGTCGGAGTCCCGCCCCATGAGCGTCGGCAGGTCAAAGGCCGTGCTCAGACCGTCGCCGCCGGCTCGGAGGATCTCGTGGAAACGGGCGTTGGTGTCCTCGGCGGTGCCGAACCCGGCGAACATCCGCATCGTCCACAGCTTCGAGCGGTACATCGAGGCATAGGGCCCCCGGGTGTAGGGGTAGACCCCCGGAAACTCCCCGTCCGGCGGCCCATACACCGGCTCCAGGGGCAGCCCCGAGATTGTCGAGGTCTCCGTATCCCGCTTCGGGGAAGCGTCGAAGGCGGCCTGCCAGGCGTCTCGACCGCGGCGGGTGCTCGGGGTGCCGCCGGTGCTCACAGCCCCATGATACTAGGGTTTCCAACAATCTGATGGTGGACAGTAGGATATCCTTATTGTCACCTATGGCTTCCCCGTTGCCCTCCGAGCATTTCTCACTCGACCCCATCGCCGAGGCGCGGCGACAGTGGGACCGCCGTTGGCCAGGCGGCGCCACCATGGCCGCCGCCACCTCGATCATGCGAGCCCAGCAGATCGTCCAGGCGGCCGTTGACGAAGCCCTTCGACCCTTCGGGTTGACCTTTGCCCGATACGAAGCGCTGGTCCTGCTCGTTTTCTCCCGCCAGGGCGCCCTCCCCATGGGCAAGATGGGGGAGCGGCTGATGATCCACCCGACAAGCGTGACCAACATTGTCGACCGCCTCGAGGGCCAGCAACTGGTCCGCCGCCTGCCGCACGAGCATGATCGACGCAGCACCGTGGTCGAGATCACCGATGCCGGGCGAAATCTGGTCGCAGAGGCCACCGACGCCGTGGTCGCCTGCGGCTTCGGCTTGGACGGTCTTTCCGAGGACCACCTGGAAGAGGTGACGGCCCTGGTCCGGCGGTTGCGGGTGAACTCGGGGGAGGTTCCCGCCGACGCCCTCGACTAGGCGCGCGTGGTGTCAGTCGCCGATGTGCTCCGCCGGTATGGTGCCCATCCGCCCCGCTTGGAAGTCCTCGAACGCCTGAGCCAGCTCCGCCCGGGTGTTCATGACGAACGGCCCGTACCAGGCCACCGGCTCGCCGATGGGCCGGCCGCCGAGGATCAGGACGTCAAGCGCCGGCGAGCGGCTGTCTTGGCCCCGGTCTGCGCCGATCACGATGACCTGGCCGGCGGCCAAGGCGGCCAGCTGCCCCACTGCCAGCGGCCGGTGGTCCGAGCCGACATAGCCGTGGCCACTCAAGGCGTACACCAGCCCATTGAAGTCGCCCCGCCATGGCAGCCGCAGCTCGGCTCCCGGTTGGACGGTTGCATGAACCATGCTGATCGGCGTATGGGTGACGCCAGGCCCGTCGGCCTCGCCGATGGTGCCCGCGATGACCCGCACCAGCGCCCCTCCGTCGGGTGAGCTGAGCAGGGTCACACGGTCGGCGCCGATGTCCTGGTAGCGAGCCGGCACCATCTTCTGGTTGGCCGGCAGGTTGACCCACAGCTGGATTCCGTGGAACAGGCCGCCGCTGGCGACCAACGCCTCGGGCGGTGTTTCGATGTGCAGGATCCCTTGGCCGGCGGTCATCCACTGGGTGGCGCCGTTGGTGATGAGGCCACCGC
>JBOGGN010000322.1:0-1910 GCA_050744165.1 Acidimicrobiales bacterium
CCGGCTCGCTCCTGGAGGGCAGCGCAGAGCAGAGACACGTCTGGCGCGAAGGCGGGCGAGCCGGCGACCCAGGGGCCCAGAGCGTCGATGAGCACGCTGCCCCCCGCGGCCGCCACCGCGACCGGGAGGTCCCGGCCGACGGCCTCGACGGTCCGCCAGCCGGCCGGGCGTCGAGAGCGGTGCGTCTGGACCCGAGCGGACAGCTCAGCATCGGCCGCCAGGGACGCCGGGCTGAGGGTCGCCACATAGGTGATGGGCTCCGGCAACCGGGAGACAAGCCGCTCGGCCACCGCCGACTTCCCGCTGCGAGCCCCGCCCAGCACCAGCGTGATCACGTCGTCCGCAACTCGGGCCCGCAGGGTTGGCGACCCCCGGCCAGGACGGCGGCATATGCCGCCCTCGCCAAGCGGGCGCCCCATAGCGACCTGGGCCCGCCGAAGTCCTGGGTCCTCCCCTCGTCCGGGCAGAGAATGCACACGGCATCGGTGGCCGTGCCCGTCGCCCGGTGGCCAAGATCCCACAACGCCTGAGTCTTGGCCTCGGTCACCGTCGCCACGGCGTTGACCAGAGCGGCATCGGCGAGCCGCTCGGGCACCACGGCCACCAGATTGATGGTCCCCACCAAGCTGACCGGGCTGCCGGCATCGGGGGCCGCCGCCAGGGTCGGGTGGCCGAGGCCCACGGTGGCCCACGCCTCGACGCCGTTGTCGCATCCGCCGGTGCGCTCCCGGACGTCGGCCGCGGTGAGCATCCCGACCCCCCGGCCGGGGAGGCCCAGCGAGACTGCCAGCTGCCGGAGCTGGTTGTCCGGGTCTCGGCGGCCATAGGAGGCGGGAACCTGGGCGTTGAGTACCCAACGGCGGATCCCGATGCCGCCGCCGTGGGGCGCCGACGCGATGGCCCGGAGCGGGCCCGGCAGGCGCCAGACCAGCGTCATCACCTCGCGGCCACTTTCGCGACGCGGGCGAAGCTGAGGGGAAATCGTTGGTGATGTCACGTCCGCGCGTTTCCTCCGAGGGTTCCCGGGCAGGCAGGTCTCCTGGCTCCCGGATCCACTCGCCCCCGCCTTCCCGTCCCAAGAGACCGTGGCTGTTGGGAGGTCGCTCCCCGGTGACAGTTGCGGGACAGCCCCGGACTTCCACCGGGTTCCCTGCGCTGCTGGCACAACCTTATCCACCGCTCGGAGCTGGTGGCGGTGGCGGCGGTGATGGCCAGGCGACGGTCCTCGTCATGGATTCTGCGTGACAGGATGTCTTAACTGCACTCCGGCCGGGAACATGCCGAAAACACTCCGAAGGAACAGGAGGTGGAGGATGCGGACAAGGGATCGTGGCCTCAAACGCTCGCGTGAACGGCGACCGCGGCGATTGGTGAATGCCACTCTCTTCGCGGCGGCCGTGCAGGCGCTCATCGTGGTGGTTACCGCATCGGCGCTGGTCTCGACGTTGGTGAGCAGGTACGTCTCCGGCATGGTGCTCGGTTTCGGCCTTGTTGGGCTGGCGTGGGGCGTCCTCACCGTCTACCAGCGCCTGAACAAATGCGATCCCCGTCCGACCGGACGGAGCCTGACGCGGGACTGCCACCAGGCCGTGCGCCAAGGCCCCGCCCTCCCCTTCCAGGCGCCCCGGCCGCCGACGCCGGCCCAGCGCCGAGTGCGACCCTGCCCGGGGTCGCGCCAGAGGTAGTCCGCGGGCCTTCCGGAGGCTCAACCGACGGGCTCGAGTCCCGAGTCGCCCTTCGCCGAGCCGCCGCCTTCGCCGAGCCGCCGACGGTGGGAGCATCCGCCGGCGACCGATCGCTACGACCGGTAAAGTTCCGCGGCCATGGCGCGCACCGACTCGATCGTGCTCCTGAACACCGGACACGGCAAGGGCAAGTCCTCGGCGGCCTTCGGGGTGATGGGCCGGGGG
>JBOGGN010000323.1:0-1974 GCA_050744165.1 Acidimicrobiales bacterium
GTTCTACGCGTCCCAGTACTACCTGCACCGAATGGGCGCCATGCGAAGCGGCCTGTTGACCTTCACCTGGTCGTTGGTCGACACCTGCGCCGGCGACGGCGGCTTCGGCTGCATTCCCGGCAGCCACAAAGCCAACGAGCCGCTCCCTCGCGGCGCCGAATCGTTGCTGGTCGAGGTCCCCCAGAAGGCCGGTTCGCTGTTGGTCTTCACCGAAGCCCTGATGCATTGCACAGTGCCCTGGCGCGCCAAGGACACCCGATGGGCCGTCTTGTTCAAGTACTCCCCCGGCGCCACGGCATGGGGCGCCACCCCGGCCGCGCCACCCGAGCTGGTGGGCCGGATGACGCCCCGCCAGCAGCGCTTTTTCCAACCGCCTTCAGTGGGCGGGCGGGTCCCGACCTTCGACGGGTAACGCACTTAGGTAGGGGTCGGCCTGGTTCGCGATCAGAGTGACGCTGACGTGCACTGCCCGAGCCGAGCCCCGCTCACAGTGTTGCCAGAAACCGAAAGTGGCGCAAGCGAGTCGTTGGCACACCGGCCACCCAGTGAAACTAAGTGCTCGCGGGATCTAGCGGCGCCAGAACGCGTGATCACGCGATATTCGGCCGTCAGTTCCGGATGGTCGGCCTGGCAAAACAAATGCACGCAGAGTGGGCATCCCACCAGCACTGAGACAGCGGAAGGCCACCGCCAGGGCGGCACCAAGGGCAGGACACAAGGCCAGCGAAGGCCGTCTTTCTCGCACTTGTGAACGTCGCTGGTCGCCTACGGGCTGGGAAACTTCGTGTACTGGCGGGAGGACGGTGAGTCGGGGCGCAGCGGGGTGCTCTTCGTCGGACCACGGGACGCCAGGGCGACTCCTATTCATCGGTCCCGGTCCGCATCACCCAGGGTGGCGGTGCCCGAACTGGGTGACGCCGCCAACGCCGACTTGGCCGGGTGGGAGCGGCGCCGCAGCTGCAGAGGACTGTCAAGTAGCGCCAGCGGGTCGTCCGGGCGGCCCAGGTCAGATGTCGCGGTAGGTCTCGATGCGGGCACCCAGGTCGTTGAGCCGCCGGGCCAGGTCCTCGTAGCCGCGGTTGATCCGATCCTGGGTCCAGCCACGGTGTCGGCGTGCGTCGGGACCAGCGCACCGATACGATCGAGAGAAGTCCCCGGCGTGTTCGCAGTGCTATCTCAGATATGAGATAGGTGCGTGAATACCCGTCGTCCTCCTAGCCGAGACCACCGTGACCCTTACCGAGACCCTCGAGACATGGGTGGCAGACGCCGAGCGGATGCACAAGCTACCGGCCCGCGGCGTCGTCCTCGGCGCCGAGCTGCTCGAGCACCTGTCGCAGGAGCAGGGCCAAGACGAACCGGCCGTCGGGGAATTGCCGGTCGTGATGGCCGCCATCGACGACCCCCTTCGCGACGACCTGTCCGAACTGCTGGCGAGGGTGGAGATCCAAGGGCCCGACCGGGTGTGCATCTACGTCGGCGCCACACCGGAGGAAAGCCCCTACCCGGCGGGCCTCGATCCGGCCATGCCCGTGGTGTTCGTTCCTGTACCGCCAGTAACCGCGAGCAGTCGGGCAGCGCTGGAGATGTACAACCGCCTCCGGTGGTACGGACTCAGCCCTGACGAGGCCATGGGGGGCGCCTCCCAGGAGCTCTAGGACGGGCGGAAGGTGGCCCACAGTGGTCACGACCCGCGCTGACGGCGGGCGCGTCGCCCCTGGGTTCTCGTCCCTTGCGGCCCGCTCACGGTCCGAAATCCCGAAGGCGGTGCCAGCTCGAATGCGTCGCACGAACGGCTCGCACAGTGCGCAGAGGTGGCAGTTCGGGCCAGGCTTGGCGAGGCCCACGCAGCCGAGTCTGTCGCCTTGTCGTCGAGGATCACGGGCCGGCGCCAAGGCGGCAAGCGTTCGCCCTCTCCACTGAGTGCTCGCGGGATCTAGCGGCGCCAGAACGCGTGATCACGCGTTCTGGCGC
>JBOGGN010000324.1:0-3300 GCA_050744165.1 Acidimicrobiales bacterium
ACGCAGCTTCGTCCTCAGTGGGCGGATGGCGGAGATACCCGGCCACGTGCCTGCGATCGAGCTCCTGCACGATGAGCCGCTCGAGCGCGATGTCGATGACCTCGGACAAGCTCGGCTGTTCCGAGCAGCTCGCGGGCCTGCTCGACCTTCGTCGCGTCGAGCGATACAGAGGCTTTCGTCTTCGCCATATTTTTGAGACTACCGATGGTAGTACCAGTAGTACGACCCGAAGTTGCCCTGTGTCGCCGGGAGCGGCGCTTTGGTGTCGCCTTTCAGGCTCATGGGACTGACCCGCTCAGCTTTACATAACGGACATTATCGGCGCTGCCACGGCCAGGGCCAGGGCCACGATCGCCATACCCGTCGCCCCTGCAGCTGTAAAACGACACCGTGATGTCGGTGGGAACGACAGATGGGTGTCAGTAGGAACGACATGTGGATGTCAGTGGCGGGGACACAGATTCGTCAGTCGTTAGGCCCAAGCTGAAGGCGACGTCGGCTGATGGTACGTAGTGACTTCGGCGCCGGGGCGATGAGCCCTCTGCGTTGGAGCGCCTGTACCGTGACCTTTCCTGCGCCTCGTTCTATCCGGCCGACGATCCCGTAGCCGTTCAGGACTTGGTAGAGGGTTTCGGCTTCCTCATAGCCGAGTCCCTCGGGGCCGACGGATCGGACGAGTTGGGTGCGCTCGTCGCCCGACAAGATGGCAAGCGGCCCGAGGGCATAGCGATGCGAGCCAATCTGGCGCAGCCTGCGTCCGGTGGGCCGCAGCCGGATCTCAAGGGCCGCCAGGGCCGTTCGACTCTGGCCAGGGGCCACTTGAAGCTATCGGCGAGGGCGTCACGGGTCGTTCCGTCAGTGAATCTGCGAGTGCTGCCTCGACCCGCACCTCGTCGGCGATGTGCCCGTCGTTATCAGTGTCGGTTGGCGCCAGATGGTTGTTCCCGAGGAGTTCGTTGAGGTCGGCGTCGACGATTCTGCTGAGCCGGCGGAACACCCCGAGCGGGATCCTGGCGCCGCCTGAGCCGGACGGACGCGGTTACTCGAACTCCTTGATCAGCGCCCGATGTGGCGGCGCAGTTCGACCGCCGTCAAGGCGGCAACGAGCAGCAAGGCGACCACCGCCAGGCCCGTCCCCGTCGACTGGCCGGTCAGCGGCAGGGGTGCGCCGCTCGTGCTCGGCGGCGTCGTGATGGTGGTGGGCGGCTCGGTCGAGGTGGTTGTCGACGAGGCGGTCGTGGTGCCCGTGCCGAAGAGGCCGGTGGTGGTGGTCGCTATCGGGCGGTAGGTGATGATCACCTGTCCGTTCCCGCCGTTTATGGACCCGTCATTGGCGGTGTCGGAGACCAGGTGGTAGCTGGTCCCCGCCGCCCCGAACGAGGAGCCTCCGCCGCCACCGCCCGAACTCCCGGCGGCAGACCGATCGCCCGCGCTACCGCCCCCGCCGCCGCCCCCGAAGTAACCGCCGCCGCCCCCGCCGCCCGGATTAAAAGTGTACGCGCCAGGGGCGACTCGTCCTCCCTGGCCGCCCTGGCCCGGGCCGCCGGGGGAACCCGGCCCGCCGTCGGTGTGCGCAACGGGCACTTGCCCGCAGTCAGTCGAGGGAGCCGTGCCCGAAACCAGACCGGCCACACCGCCGTTGGCGGTCACCGCAGTTGAGCCGGCGCCCCCGCCACCGCCACCGCCCAGGGTTTGGGTCTGGTCGACCGCGGATGTTCCGTTCCCTCCGGCGGAGTCGGCATTTCCCCCCGCACCAGCACCACCAAGTAGGTCCGCGGTACAGCCATTTCCGATGACGCCGCCGCCCCCTCCCCCGCCGGCGACCAGCATCAAGTTGGCCCCGACAGCGATGTCGGTACCTCCGCCTCCTCCGCCTGCGGAGCGAAGGTACTGCCGCCGCCATTGATACCCCCGTTACCGGACGAAGGTGTTCCGCCGACGTCGATCACCACCGTGGTGTTGGCTGCCGATGAGAGTGCCCCCGTGACCTCGGCGCCGTCGCCTCCAGGGCCGAGTGTCACGTTTCCCGGAAAACCTCGGGCCCCGTACAGCGTGAACGACTCCGACGTGATCCCGGCGGGGACCACCCAGCTCTGGCCGACACCGGGCGCCGAAAACGTGACGGTGCACGTTCCGGCGGTGCACACCGGCGCCGGTGAGGCGCCGGCCCCGCCCGCGCCGAGGGTCACGCCGAAGCCGACCAGACCGATCAGCGCAGCCACCGCCACACCAACCCGCCCCAGCACGCGACGAAAGCTGGCTGAGCCCATGGCGCCTCCTGTCGAGTCACGCCGACGTGGGCGACACTAACCGCGGTGACCTCGACGATCAACGGGCGGCGTGCGCAGCCGCAGCGTGGTCACGACGCCACGCCCTCGGTCACGTGAGCCTGAAGGACACGGACCCCGTGGCACCCCAGGTCGCGTCGGCGGTGTAGACGCCCGGCGGGCAAGCGGCGCTCGGCGCGCAGCCGACGCCGTCCATCCAGGTGGCGTCGAAGGGGCGGGCTGCTGAAGACCCACGGGCAGTACACGGGCTGGTTGAGGCCGAAATCACACCGGTCGGCTACACCGATGGTGACCACCTCGTGACCGGACGGGTCGACGATCTTGATCATCGGGTCGCCAGAAAACGAGCACGTCGGTGCCCATCCGTCGTCTTGCCAGGTGGATCATCACGGACTGACCTGGCCCGTAGCTCGCCTTGTCGGTCGTCGCGGTCAGTACGGAGTTGGGAGATGACGCGGGGATCGTCGGAGGCGCGGGCGTTACGCGGACGCTTACTGCCGAAATGTCGAGTTGCTCCTGCAACTCTTCCGCTTGAGCGACCTTGCCCCAGCACAGCAAGTGCACCAGTGGTTCAACCTGGTGAAACGCCGGTACGAACAGCGGTACCTGCCCCTACATCGGCTGTACGAACAACAGCACCACCCCCGGGAGCTCGCCATGCTGGTCATCGACAACGGCGACCCCAACCGTCCGGTCGTCGTGTCGGACCGCTCCTCAAGCGGTGATGGAACAAGACCGACGCGACACGACGCGGAGTTCCCGAATCGCGGTTCGACCTGAAATGGCCGCGGCGCCCCTAACGCCGGGTCAAGGGCAGTTACTCGCGGACGTCGCTCCCCGGGCGCAGACTTTGCTAGCGCCTCCCAAAACCGCACAATAATGACGCCACTGAACACGTGTCGACGCGTCCGATATCCGGCAGGGATGATTGGGGGTGTGGTCTTCGCCCAACCATCGCCGCTGTTGGGCTTGCATCCGCGTGCGGTGTGTCGGGGTGTCGTAGGGTCGGGTT
>JBOGGN010000325.1:0-14430 GCA_050744165.1 Acidimicrobiales bacterium
CACGTCGTCCTCGGCGAAGCGGATGGTCATCCCCTGGCGGGATACCATGAAGATGTCGTCCTCACCCCCGGTCTGGATGACCCCGACCAGCTCATCTCCCTCCCGGAGGTTGATGGCGATGAAACCCTCGCGCCGGGACTTGTCGTACTCGGCGAAGTTGGTCTTCTTCACCTGGCCGTCTCGGGTCGCGAAGAACAGGTACCGGTCGGTCGGGAAGTCGCGGGTGTCGATGAGCGCCTGGATGCGCTCCCCCGGCTCCAGCGGAAGCAGGTTGACCAGGGCGGTGCCCCGGGCAGTGCGCTCCTTGACCGGCACCTCGTAGGCCCGCAGCCGGTACACCTTGCCCTGGTTTGAAAAGAACAACAGGTGGGCATGGGCGCTGGTGTGGATGAGCTTGGTGACCAGGTCCTCTTCCTTGAGGTTGGCGCTGCGGACGCCCCGCCCGCCCCGACCCTGGGTGCGGAAGGTGCTGGCCGTCACCGCTTTGATGTAGCCCGCCTTTGTCATCGTGAGGACGATCTCCTCGTCGACGATCAGATCCTCGGCTGACATCTCACCCTCGTCGAAGGTGACCACGGCGCGCCGGGGACTGGCGTACTTCGCCCGGATGGCCCCCAGCTCGGCCTTGATGACCGCCCGCAGCTGGCCCTCGTCGGCGAGAATGGCCTCGAGTTCGGCGATGGTCTGGCGCAGCTCGGCCAGCTCCTTCTCCAGGTCGGCCCGGCCGAGGCGGGTGAGGCGGGCCAGCTGCATGTCCAGGATGTGGTTGGCCTGGATTTCGCTGAACTCGAACGGGGCCGCCATCAACGCGGCGCGGGCCGCACCCCGGTCCTCGGAGGCCCGGATGGCGGCGATGATGGCGTCGATCATGTCGAGCGCCTTGAGCAGGCCCTCGACGATATGGGCTCGGGCTCGGGCCTTGGCGAGGCGGAACTCCGTGCGCCGCCGGATGACGTCGACCTGGTGGTCCACATATGCCCGGAGGGCCTGCACCAGGTTGAGGGTGCGGGGCACACCGTCAACCAGGGCCACCATGTTGACCCCGAAGCTGGTCTGGAGCGGGGTGTGCTTGAACAGGTTGTTGAGCACCACGCTGGCGTTGGCGTCGCGCTTCAACTCGACGACGATCTTGGTCTCCACGCCCTTGGAGAGGTCGACGATGTTGCGGATCCCCTCCAGCTCGTGGCTGTTGACCAGGTCCGCCACCTTCTCCATCACCGTCTTGGCCCCGAGCTGGTATGGCAGCTCGGTGACGATGATCTGCTGGCCTCCCTTGGTCTCCTCGACGATCTCCGCCCGGGCCCGCATCTTGATGGAGCCCCGGCCGGTCCGGTAGGCGTCCATCATCCCCGCCCGGCCGAGGATCAGGGCGCCGGTGGGAAAGTCCGGTCCCTTGACGAAATGCATCAGGTCGTCAGGTGTCGACTCCGGGTTGTCGATCAGGTGGAGCACGGCGTCGATGACCTCACCCAGGTTGTGGGGCGGGATGTTGGTCGCCATGCCGACGGCGATGCCCTGGCTGCCGTTGATCAACAGGTTGGGCAGCCGCGAAGGAAGGACAGTGGGCTCGTCCTCCTCGTTGGTGTAGTTGCGCCCCATCTCGACGGTGTCCTCGTCGATCCCCTCGAGCATGTGCATCGACAGAGGGGACAACCGGCACTCGGTGTAGCGCTCGGCCGCCGGCGGGTAATCAGTCGAGCCGTAGTTGCCGTGGAAGTCGATCAGCGGATCCCGGAGGCTGAAGGGCTGGGCCATACGGGCCAGCGCGTCGTAGATGGCCTGGTTGCCGTGGGGGTGGAAACGGCTCATGGTGTCGCCGGTGACCTTGGCGCACTTCACGTGGGGCCGGTCGGGCCGGTAGCCCTGGACATGCATGTCGTAGAGGATCCGGCGGTGGACCGGCTTCAGGCCGTCGCGGACGTCGGGCAGGGCACGCGAGACGATGGTGGCCATGGCGTATTCCAGGAAGGAGGTCCGCATCTCCTCCTGGATCTCGATGGGCTCGATGCCCGGCAGCGAGGGGCCGGGGCCATCGCCGCCGCCGGAGGCGCCGTCGCCCCCCGAGCCGCCGCCCCCCGAGCCGGAGCCGGCACCATTGCCGTCGCCCCCCGAGCCGGAACCGGCACCGTCGCCGACAGGGACGGCATCAGCAGGGGGGTCGGGAGGAAAGAGTGTCACCGCGGCGGCCTAGATATCGAGGAACCGGACATCGGCGGCGTTGGTGGTGATGAAGTGCTTGCGGGCCTCGACGTCGTCGCCCATCAAGATGCTGCACGTGTCGTCGGCGAGCGCCGCCTCCTCGACGTCGATGCGCAGGAGGGTCCGGTGCGCGCGTTCCATGGTCGTGTCCCCCAACTCGTTCCAGTCCATTTCGCCGAGGCCCTTGAGCCGGTTGAACTCCGCTTTGTGGTTGGGGTGGTCCCGCAAGAACTGCTGACGGGCGGCCTCGTCCTTGAGGTACGACTTCTCCTTACCCACCAGCGTCGAAAACAATGGCGGCTGCGCGGCGTACACGCCGCCCCCCTCGATGAGGGGCCGCATCTGGCGGAAGAAGAACGTCAGGAGGAGGGTCCGGATGTGGCTCCCGTCGACGTCGGCGTCGGCCAGGATGATGACCTTGCCATAGCGGGCCTTGGCGGGGTCGAACTCGTCGCCGATGCCGGCGCCGATGGCTGAGATCAGGGCCTGGATTTCGGTGTTCTTCAGCATGCGGTCGATGCGGGCCCGCTCGACGTTCAAGATCTTGCCCCGGATGGGAAGGATGGCCTGGTATTCGGGGTTGCGGGCCCGGATGGCGGAGCCACCCGCGGAGTCGCCCTCGACGATGAACAGTTCTGCCTCACGGGCGTTGCGGGTCCGGCAGTCGGTCAGCTTGCCCGGCAGGCCAGCACCCTCGAGGGCGGTCTTGCGCCGGGTGGCATCCCGGGCGCTGCGGGCGGCGACGCGGGCCCGGGCCGCCTGCACCGACTTGTTGAGGATCTGGCGGCTCTCGGTGGGGTGTTCCTCCAGCCACTCCGCCAGCTTCTCGTTGGTGGTGCGTTCGACCAGGGAGCGGATGGCAACGTTGCCCAGCTTGGCCTTGGTCTGGCCCTCGAACTGCGGGTCGTGGAGCTTCACCGAGACGATGGCGGTCAGGCCCTCGCGGATGTCCTCACCGAGCAGGTTGTCGTCCTTGTCCTTCAAGATGCCCTTGGCTTTGGCGTACTTGTTGACCACGTTGGTCAGGGCCTTCTTGAACCCCTCCTCGTGCATGCCGCCCTCGTGGGTGGAAATGCCGTTGGCGAAGCTGTGGATGCCCTCGTAGTACCCGGTGTTCCACTGGAGGGCAACGGCCACCTGGCTGCCTTCCTCGTCGGCCGAGAAGTAGGCCACCCGCTTGAACAGCGCCTCCTTGGAGGCATTGAGGTGACCGACGTAGTCGATGATGCCGCCGCCGTACTTGTACAGGACTGGCGTGTGGTCGTGGCCGTCGCGCTGATCGACGAAGCGGATCTCGAGGCCGGCGTTGAGGAAGGCGTACACCTGCAGCCGCTCGAGAATGGTCTGGCCGCGGAACTGGACGTCCTCGAAGATCTTGGGGTCGGGCCAGAAGGCCACGATGGTCCCCCGCCGCCCACGCGGCGAGGGGCCGCTGACCGCCAGCTTGGAGGTCACCTTGCCCCCGTTGGCAAAGGCCATCCGGTAACGCAAACCGCCCTTGTCGACCTCGACCTCCAGGCGGCTCGAGAGGGCATTGACGACAGACACCCCGACGCCGTGAAGGCCGCCGGAGACCTGGTACCCCTTGCCCCCTAACTTGGCGCCCCCGTGGAGTTTGGTCAACGCGATCTCGACCCCGGAGAGCTTGTACGTGGGGTTGACGTCGGTCGGGATGCCTCGCCCGTTGTCGGTGACGCGGCACCCCCCGTCGGCCAGCATGGTGACGTCGATGCGGGTGCAGAAGCCGGCCATGGCCTCGTCCACCGAGTTGTCGACGACCTCCCACACCAGGTGGTGCAATCCCGTCAAACCGGTCGAGCCGATATACATCCCGGGGCGCTTGCGCACCGGATCGAGGCCCTCGAGGATGGCCATGTCCCGGGAGGTGTAGCCGTCTTCGAACGTGGTTACCACAGCCATAGACGCGACCTCATTTGAGCGGTACGGATGGGAGGCGTCTCAGGCACGAACCAGCAGGTCAAGGGCCAAAAACGCGATACGTGTAGTTTACCAGACGGGGTGTGACAGTCGGTCATTTCGGGCGTCGTGCGACAACCCTGCACTCGATTTTTTTGACCGTCTCGTCACCGGTCGCGGCCGCCAACTTGCGCACCAACTGCGGGCCCAGGAACGCCAGCTGGCTGGCCCACGCAGGCTGCTCCACGCCGAGGTGGAGGACCCCGTCCTGGAGCCGAATCGGCCAGGCATGATCGGCGATCGAGGATCCCACGATCTCCTCCCATCGGGTGAACACGGCGTGCAGCACCGCCGGTGCCGGCGCTCGCAATGAAGCGAGGAGCCGGGGTAGGGCGTCAGCCACACGGCGGGGACCAGGGCCATCCCCGGCCGGATCCCCCGGGAGGGGCCGCCACGGGCTCACGGTCGGCCCGCCCCGCTTCGGGGCCGCAGCCCCCAAGGACTTCCGGGCCACAGCCCCCACGGAACTGAGAGCAGGATCACGGGAGGACTTTTCCATCCTCTATCCGGATCACCAGCGCCGGCCGAGCGGAGGCCGGCAATGCAGTGGCGGTGGTGACCAGGGCCTGGACGGGAGGCAGTGCCTCCAGCAGGGCGGCCGAGCGGTCGCCGTCGAGCTCGGAGAACACATCGTCGAGCAAGAGGATCGGGGGGCTGCCCAGCTCCCGGGTCAGAAGCAGGTGGCCGGCCAGGCGCAGCGCCAGGGCCAGCGAGCGCTGCTCGCCCTGGGAGGCGTGGGTCCGCGACGGCATCGCGCCCACGGTGATGACGAGCTCGTCGCGTTGGGGGCCGATGGTGGTGACCGCTCGCCGCAGGTCCTCCGCCCTGGCCGACGCCAGGGCAGCTGCCAGCGGCCCGTCCCAGCTGCGCTGGTAGGCGACGGCGATCTCCGAGGACCGTTCGGCGACCTGGTCGTACACCGCCGCCACTTGGGAGCTCAGGGAGGCAACCAGACCGGCCCTGGCGTCGGCCACCGCAGTGCCCACCTCGGCCAGCTTGCGATCCCATACGTCGAGGGTGGTGACAATGTCGACCGCCGGGCGGGGGTTGCCGCCGGCCTGCTTCAACAAGGCGTTGCGCTGGCGCAGGATGCGGTCCAGATCGCTGCACAGGCTGTCGTGGCGCGGCTGCAGGGCCACCAACAGATCGTCCAGGTATTCCCGCCGGCCCTGGGGACCGGCCTTGACCAGCGCCAGGTCGTCGGGTGCGAACACGCTCACCTGGAGGGCGCCGAGCAGGTCCCGGGCCCGGCGCAGCGGTTGGCGGTTGACCTGGACGCGGTCGCGGCCGCCCGGGCGGAGCTCGGCCTCGATCAGGAGGCGCCGGCTGTCACGCCCGGCCTCGGCCCGCACGATGGCCCGCTCCGCGCCCCGGCGCACCAAAGCCTCGGCGGGCACACCCCGGAACGATTTCAGCGTGGCCAGGTAGCCGACCGCCTCCAGCAGGTTGGTCTTGCCTTGCCCGTTGTTCCCGGTGAGGACAGTCAACCCCGACGGGGCAGGCGCCAGCTCGGCGCCCAGGTAGTTGCGGAAATCGGTGATCCACAGGCGGTCGAGTTGCACCCCGGCTGCCCTCCCGCGTGCCCGGCGCTAGGAGACCCGGACGGGCATCAGGAGGTACAGGTAGTCCGACCCCTCGGTCGGCCGCAGCGTGGCTGGCTTGAGGGAGTCGAGGGTTTCGAGGCGCACCTCGTCGGTAGTGATCGCTTCCACGCCCTCGATCAGGTAGTTGGGGTTGAAGGCCACGATCATCTCGGCGCCCTCATACTTGGCGTCGACCTCCTCGGTCGCCTGGCCCCAGTCCTGGGTGATCACCGTGAGCTCGATGCCGTCGGAGCGCAAGGCGATGCGCACCGGCGTGGTGGCATCCTTCACCATCAGCTTCACCCGGCGAATGGCGTCGAGCAAGGCCTCCCGTCCGACGGTCAGCGTGTTGGGGTAGTTGGCCGGGATCAGCTGCCGGTAGTTAGGGAAGTCGCCCTCGATGAGCCGGGTCGTGAGGCGCACCGAGGCGACCTCGAAGGTGGCGTCGTGCTCCCCTAGCCGCAAGACCGCCGCCAAACCCTCCCCGCCACCCGCACTGGCCGTCGCGCCCGAGGTCTCGCCGGCGTCGGCGCCTTCACCCGCGCTTGGCGCTGCCGCAGCGCTTGCCCCGCTGGAGCCGCCGCCGCCGGAGCCACTGCCGGCATTCTTGGCCGCCGAGGTCAACAGTCGTTGCACCTCCGCCAGTGCCCTGGAGGGCACCAGCACCCGCTGGTCCTCCCGCAGTACTCCAGCACCCGGCAGATCCCGCACCGCCAAGCGGTAGGAGTCGGTGGCCACCAGCCGCAGCCCCCCTTGCTCGGCGGCCAACAAGACGCCCGTCAGAATGGGCCGGGAGTCCTCGCTGGACGCCGCCCGGACCACCTGGCGCAACGCCTCGGTCAGTCCCGCAACCGGCAACTTGACAGCATCCCCGGACACCGGTGGCAACCGCGGGAAGTCGCCGGCGGGATGGGTCCGCACAGCGAAGTTGGAGCGACCCGAACTGATCCGCAACTCGTCCTCGTCGTCGTCGGACTCCACCGTCACCGCCCCTGGCTCCAGGGCCCGCACGATGTCGGTCAGCAGCCGCCCCGGGGCCACCACGACACCGGGCGATGACACCGACACCGACGTCGTGACGCCGATCGTGAGGTCCAAGTCGGTCCCCACCACCCGCAACTCGGCGTCGATGGTTTCCAGGCGGACTCCTGACAGCACCGGCAGTGCCCCACCCCGGCTGGCGATGGCCCGGCCGGCTGTGCTCAGGGCCTCCAGCAGGACATCACGTTCGCATCGAAACTTCACCGCGACCTTCCTCAGTAGTTGAATTTATTAAAAGTCAGTAGCAGTAGTAGGGGGTGTGGATTGGGGACAAGGTGGCATCCGGGCTGGTCAGCCGGGAGATCGTCATCCACCCGATGTCCCCAGGATCCCACAAGGGTGTGACCAGAACGCGAACCCCGGTGGGCAGTCCCCACGACGTCCCCCGAAATCACATGACCCCGACACAAACCTGCCCCCAGGGCCCGGTCCGCGCTCACCCGCCGCTACGGACGCGCTGCATCAGCTGGGTCGCCTGGTCGTAGACCTGGCGGCGTTCGGCCATCAGCCGGGAGATCTTGTCCACCGCGTGGATGACCGTGGTGTGGTCCCGCCCCCCGAACTCCCGGGCGATGGCGGGGTAGCTGAAGTCGGTCATGTCCCGCATCACGTACATGCTGATCTGGCGGGCGTTGACGAGGGGTCGGCGCCTGCTGGTCCCCTTCAACTCGTCGATGGTGAAACCGAAGGTGGCGGCGGTCGCTTCCAGGATGACCTTGGCGGTGATCTCCCGGGGCTTGTCGGCGGCCAGCACGTCGGCCAGGATCGTCTCCGCCGCTTCGAGGGTGAGCGGCTCCCGGTTGAGGCTGGCCCAGGCGCACACGCGGATGAGGCTGCCCTCGAGCTCTCGGATGTTGGTGCGGATGTGGGTGGCGATCAGGTCGAGCACTTCGTCGGGGACCCGAGGCCGCTCGCCGGCGGCCTTCTTTCGCAGGATCGCCAGGCGAGTCTCGAGCTCGGGGGGCTGGATGTCGGTGGTGAGGCCAGATTCGAACCGGCTGCGCATGCGGTCGTCGAGGGTGGCGATACTGCGGGGCGGCCGGTCCGAGGTGAGGACGATCTGTTTGCCCGACTCGTGCAGGGTGTTGAACGTGTGGAAGAACTCCTCCTGCAGAGACTCCTTGTTTTCCATGAATTGAATGTCGTCGACCAGCAGGACGTCGCAGGCGCGATAGCGCCGCTTGAATTCCATACCGCTGTTGCTGCGAATGCTGTCCACGAATTCATTCATGAACTTTTCTGTCGACACGTACCGAACAAGAAAGCTGGGAAATTGCTCGCGCACATAGTTGCCGATCGCGTGCAGGAGGTGCGTCTTTCCCAATCCGGAATCGCCGTAGACGAAGAGCGGGTTGAACTCAGTTGCCGGGGACTCCGCGACCCGCTGGGCGGCGGCGTGGGCGAAGCGGTTGGAGTCGCCGATGACGAACGCGTCGAAGCAGTAGCGGTCGTTCAGAACGTCTCCCCGGGCTGACACCGCCTCACCGGGATCGCCCCCCGAATCGGCAGGTACCCTCCGGCCGGCGCGCGGCCCCGCCACGTTGCTCCGATCCCCTCCGAGCCGGGGTGCCAGCGGCTCGTCGCTGGCGTCGGCCACGGGCATGGAACGGCGAATGAGCAGCGTAACGGCTACGTCGTGGCCGCTTACCTCGTGGACAGCATCCTCGATGAGTGGTCGGTACTTGTGCTCCAGCTTGTCCCGCACCTGCGAGCTGAGGGTGGTCAGGACCAGCTCCGAGCCGTCGAACGACTTGGCCTCCACGCTGTCGAAGTTGGCCATCCAGGTGGCATCTGAGACTTGCTCCCGGAGAAGGTCAGAGCACAGTTTCCACAACTCGTCTGGGTCCAACACGTATGGGTTGCGCCTCCCCGTGATCTCGTTTTCCACAAAGTCATCCACAGTTGTGGAGAACTCGGCCGAGCACGACAACAGAGAGGCCTTGGTTGGCCCCCCGCTTGCCCCCGGGGAAGGAAGCCGAATCTCCTGCGCCGGGGAGGTCAAGTTCCGAGGCGTTCCGATGACGGTAGCACCATCGTCGCCTCGCCGGAACAGTGAACTTCGACGCGCGAGATTCACCGCCGGTCTCGAAGATGCATGACATACGTGATCGCGAGCACCGCAAGTACCGCGACCAGCGTGATTACCGCCAAGGTGATGACGACCGGCCCAGCAGAGACGGTTTGGCGGGTGAGAGGAACTCGGGCCGAGGGTAGAAGCCTCAGCATGGACGGTGTTCCTGCGGCTGGTCCGGCGACAACAGGACCAGGATAGGCTTCTCCGGGCCTCCCATGGAAGGGGTGCCCGAAACGCCCTATGCTTCCGGCTGGTCAGCTGGTCAAAGGGGGACTTGAGGAGGCAGGGATGACCGACAAGCTGGTCCGGTGGCGTCGTCATGTTCCACGATCTGGCCTCCGAGTGCTGTCGTGGCCCATGGCCGTGGTGGTCGTCTTGGCGATGGCGGCCGGGTGCGGATCCAGCTCCCCGAAGACGACGGGGACCACCGCTGCTGGCACCTCGGCCACCACCGGATCGTCGGAGACGACCGGATCGTCCGGGACGACCGGTAGCGGGACCAACGAGTCGCTCGGGTCGCTCGCCCAGGAGATCCAAGGCGGCGCCCACACCGTGTTCAAGGCCGTTTACACCTACAGCGGCTCCGGCAGTTCGGGCATGACGGTCACCATCGAGCAGGACCCGCCGAAGAGCGTGTTCAAGGCCAGCGGCGGCGAGGTGCTGGCGACCGGGTCGACGACGTACTACTGCTCGCTCACCGGAACCGCCACGTGCGTGAGCACGGGCAGCACGGGTGGCGTGAACCCGCTGGCCGCGATCACGCAGCTCTTCAGCCCGACCGCCGCCCTCAACGCCATCCAAGAGGCGGAGTCCGAGGCCGCGGCCCACACCGCGGGGTTTAGCCAGTCCTTTTCCACCCAGAGTTTCGGCGGCTTGAGCGCCGACTGCGTCACCTTGACGTCGGCGAGCCAGACCGGGAAGTACTGCGTGACGAAGAGCGGCATCCTGGCGTACGAAGGGACGTCGACGGCCAGCTTCCAGCTGACGAGCTACACCAGCAACCCCTCGCCGAGCGACTTCGCCCTGCCGGCCGGGGCGACGGTGCAGAGCGTCCCTTAAACCCACCTGGGAAAAAGGGGAGACCTCGCCGTCTCCCGCCGTCGGTCCCTTCCCGACGACTTCGGTCTTCGGGCACCATCAATGCCGGTGCAACCGACGATGGCGATCGTGGCCTGCCAGGCCTGGCCCAACCTGAACGACGACTGGCCCGTGCTGGCCGCCGCGTTGACCAGGCGCGGCGTTGATGCCCGGGTCGAGGTGTGGACCGATGATGCCGTCGACTGGGATTCCTACGACCTGGTGGTCGTTCGGGGGACGTGGGACTACGTCGAGCGGCTCTCGCAGTTCCGGAAGTGGGTTGGGCGGGTCGAGCCGGTTGGAGCCAAAGCCGGGGCGGGTGGGCGCCTCGTCAACCCGTCGCGGGCGATCCTGTGGAACCTCGACAAACGCTACCTGGACGAGCTCGGAGCGGCCGGGGTCCCGGTGGTGACGACTGCTTGGGTCACCTCCGGCGACAACTGGCAGCCGCCCGCCGGCGAGTACGTCGTCAAGCCGGCGGTGTCCCTCGGCAGCCTCGAAACCGCCCGTTACCGCCCGGGCGAGGAGGCCGACGCCTCGGGGCACGTGGCCCGGCTGCTCGGCGCCAACCACGTTGTGATGGTTCAGCCGTTCTACGCGTCGGTCGACGACGAGGGCGAGGCTTCGCTCGTCTACCTCGGCGGACGATTCAGCCACGCCATGCGCAAGGCGCCTCTACTGGAGCGAGGGGCGGGCGTCCGCGATGACCTCGGTCCCCGCCAGCGGGTGACGCCCCTGGCGGTCGCCGCAGAGCACCGGCGCGTGGCCGATCCCGCCGTCGCCGCCTGTGAAGACCGGACCGGGCCCCTCGCCTACGCCCGTGTCGACCTGTTCCGAGATGACGAGGGGCGGTGGCTCGTCAACGAGGTGGAGCTGATCGAGCCGTGGTTGTTTCTGGCCTACGCCGAGGGGGCCGCCGACCGCTTTGCCGACGTCCTGGTCTCGTTGCTTCCATCCTGAGGCGGGCCGGTTCCCGACCGGGGCGCCGCCGGCGTGGTGGCCGGAGCGACTCAGCCCTGGGCGAGCTGCTGGCGAAGGCCGCTGTGGTGGCCGGAGCGACTCAGCCCCGGGCGAGCTGCTGGCGAAGGACTTCGGCCCGTGCCTCGAAGCGCTGGATCAGATCCTGGTGGGTTTCGAGGCTGACGAGCAGGTTGGCCCGGTCCTCGAACTCCCCCGGATCTGTCGCCGGGTCGCCGATCTGCTCCCGCAGCTCGTCAGCTTCCTGGCGTAAGGCGACAAGCTCGGATTCGATGAGCTGCAACTCGTGGGCGGGGTCGGTGACGTCCTCGGCGCCGGCGCCGGCCCCGGTGTCGGTGTCGGCGTTGGGACTGGGATCGGGTGATGGCTCGGGCATGGCGCCATTCTGCCGGTCGGCGGTGTTCCAACATTCAGGCGGCGGGTCGCGCTTCAGTTGTCGGCTCCTTCGGCCGAAGCTCATGAGGTGAGGGAGCGCGCGCTTGGTCCTTCGCGGCTAGCGGCCATCATCGTCATCGCCATCGGTGCCGCTCTCGCCCTGCCAGGCGGAGTTGTTATCGCGGTGCGAACGATCGGGGAGGTCTCCGCCAAGGCGATGGCCACGCCGGGTGTGAGCGAGCGCCAACTTGGCTCGGGCAGGTGGTTCATCTATCAGCGAACGGGTACCACCACGGGCGGCGGCGGCTTCACAATCACTCACAACAATCCGCCGACCCTCCAGCCCTCAGATGTTGTCGTCGGGTCCGCCGACGGCAGCCGCCTCGCGGTGAGCTACGTCACCGTGAACGAGACACTGACCCAGAACGGTCGCATTTACACCGCCGTGGTCCAGTTCGACGTCCCGTCGGCCGGTCTCTACCGAGTTCAGGTCGCCACGCCGAACTCCTCGGTGATTGTGAATCGTTCCCTCGGCTACACCTTCGGCGGCCTGGTCGGCTTCATCGCGGTGACGCTGGTCGGCGGCCTGGTCCTCCTGGCCGGCATCATCCTTTTGATTGTGGGCGTCGTGCGGCGCAGCGGCGCCGAGGCGGTCCGAGGTGGGCAGCGGGCCTGGAACCCAACACCAGCCGGGTTCTACCCGGACCAACAATCCGGTCGGATGCGGTGGTGGGACGGCAGCCGCTGGACGGATCACCAGCGATGACGCCCCTGGACCTCCGATCTTCCGCCTCTGGCTTCAAGCCGCCTCGGCGGGCGGCGGATGGCTAGCCTTGCCTGATGGCGAACACGCCGCCGGGGTCGGCGATCCAGGTGAAGACCAGGTACCGGCCGCTGGCGTTCATCCTTGGCCTCTGTCACCCGCGCTTGACGTTGGACGGAGGTACGTCCGCCGTCGGCAACTGGGGGGAAACGCACATTCCGGTCATGCCGGGTCGGCACACGGTGCGCTGCTCGTTCCGGTACCTGTACCTGAGCGAGGCGGGAGACTCCTCCGTCACCGTCGACGTGGCGCCGGGGCAAGTTGTTGCCGTCACCTACGTGGCGCCGTGGTTGGTATTCCTCGCTGGCAAGTGGAGTGTGGGCGAGGGTGCCTCTGCCGTCGGGACCGGAGCGAGCACGACGTCCGGCGTAGGCGCCGCTGGCCCCTATGCAGGCACGGCGTCGCCTTACTCGTCTAATCCGGGGGTGCCGCCGACCTACTCGTCCAATCCGGGTGCCGCGTCGCCCTACTCGTCTAATCCAGCGACGGCGTCGGCCTACGGTTCGACGCCCGGCCTGGGGGCGCCTTCTCCAGGTATCGGCGCGACTCCCGGCGTAGCACCCTACGGCGCCACGCCCGGGGTGGGGGTGCCCGACGCCTCGAATCAGAGCCCCCCGGCGCAAGCACCGAGCGGGCTCGTCGGCGGCTCAAGTGGGTCCCGGGAGACGGTCGTGTTTGCGCCCGGGCCATACCAAGAGCCCCGTCCCTTAGCGCCGACCGAGCCACCAACGGTTACGTCCGCGGCGCCCGCTGGATGGCTTCCCGACCCGCGTGGTCACCACCAGCTGCGTTATTGGGACGGGGGGGCCTGGACCGAACACGTTTCCGACAGTGGCGTGACCGGCGTCGACCCCCTCTAGGTCCCCCTTTCCGGCGCCGAGCACTGGGGGAACCTCGGCTAATCCCTACATGTTCTCCCCGCGGTACCGGCGAATCGTGGGCCCGATCCTGCATTCTGCGATATGACCCTGGGCCAGGCCGGCGTAGTTGTGCGTGTTGACGACGATCGAGCCGTCGGCCGGATTGGTCAGAAGGGGGCGCCCCACGATGCTTATCTCGATGGTATCCCGCATCCCTTCTTCGAACTCGTCCTCAAGCTGGAGCACGACGGCACCCACGACCGGCGACATCTCGATCCATTGCTGCAGCGAACACTCCAAATAGAGCCGAAGCGTCACATGCTTCCCGGCGGCCAGCAACTTCTCTGAATGTCGCGGCAGGGCAGGGAACACCCGTGGTCCCGAGTCGTCAACGTGCACGCCAGGTATTCGTGACTCATCGACGTGAAGCTGACCCGGCCCTCCGTCCAGGCTCACGATCCTGACCCGCCCGGTGCCCGCCCCCGAGTTCTCGATCACCAAGTCGACCAGGACTGCGACCGGAAGGGCGTCATCGACCGGTCGATGGAAGCGTGCGTCTCGCCTGAGTTCGGTCCACACGTCGCCATCGCCACGAACGAACGCCTTCGTTGACGGCTCTCTCAGGATGTCCATCTGGGGTGCCCGTTGGTCCACTCGGGAGCGGATTGCCTCACGCGCAAGCCGTGCTGACCAGTCGGCTTGGGCTTGGATCGCATCGAGGGTCTTCTCCGTCACCCGGACGTACCTTCTGGTGATCATCGCCAGGATTGCGGTGACCGCGACGATTCCGAGGGCGGAGAGGACGTTGAAGAAGGCGGCGATGTGGACGTTGGCGAGCAGCCCCATGTCAAACCGTGAGCCGCCGCTCGGTTGGGTGCGCCCTGATCGTCCAGCGGTTGGCCACGGCGGAAGACAGTAGTTGCGAGCCGTCGATGGCTGCCGACCCGGAGGATGCGCAAGCGGGCCGGCGGCCCAGGTGTCCATATGTGCGACTCCACCACCACGGCTTAGATGTCCAGCCATGCTCCCCGACAGGCGGTTGCTCGCGTGCGAGCGGCTTCCTCAAGAGCGGCCGAGGATCCTTGGCCGAGGCTTGCGTCGACGAGCGGGACCGTCGCTTCAACCTTGTCGGACCTCGCTATTGATTCGGCGGCGGCCCCGCTGCGGGCGTGGCCCGCACCGCCTGGGCGGAGGTACGGACAGCATCGGAAGGTAATGCTTGGAGTGGCACTGAGCAGCACCACCCGGCGTGACCCGGTGCCAGCTGCCAACATCGCAGACATTGCCGCAACTGCAGCCTGACTGCGTGACCTTGCGCACTCGTTCCCCGGCCCATTGCGCATCCCTACATTCCGCCGTACGAAAAAAAAAGAGAGAGAGAGAGAGAGCCCTAGATGCTGGCGATGTTGTCGAACCGGGTGAAGTGGTTAAGGAAGGCCAGGT
>JBOGGN010000326.1:0-14352 GCA_050744165.1 Acidimicrobiales bacterium
GCTGGTCCCCTTCGGATGCGAGGTCACGGTGGTCCGCAAGCGGCCCGCACCAATGGTGATGGACAGCTGCGAGGGCGCCCCGCCGGTTGAGCTGCAAGTGCTCGGCTGGGTGGACCGTGACCGGGCCCTGACCGGCGCCGACGTGGTGGTGCTGGCTCTGGCGTTGACCGACGAAACGGCCGGATTCCTCGGTCGGGCAGAGTTCGAGCGGATGCCTCCCCACGCGGTCGTAGTCAATATCGCCCGCGGCGGCCACATTGTGACCAGCGACCTGGTGGCGGCTCTCACCGAAGGCCAGATCGCGGCCGCCGGGCTCGACGTCACCGATCCCGAGCCGCTGCCCGACGGACACCCCCTCTGGGGCCTCCCCAACTGCCTGATCACGCCGCACACCGCCAACACCGAGCAGATGGCCATCCCGCTCCTGGTGGGCCGCATCGTCGAAAACGTGCGCCGTTTCGGCGCCGGGGAGCCCCTGGAGGGCGTGGTCGACCCCGACCTCGGGTACTGAGCCGCCCCCGTCGCCGCCCTTCGTAAGCTTCCCCCGGGAGGTACACATGGCCGAACAACCTGGTGCCGAACAGCACCGCATGGGTGACACCGACGCCCTGATGTGGGGCATCGAGCGCGACCCGATGCTGCGCTCGACGATTGTCTCGATCCTTGTCTTCGAAAGCGGCGTCGACCACGACCGTCTCGCCGACAAGGTGGAGCGGGCAACCCTTGCCATTCCCCGCCTCCGCCAGCGGGTGGTGGCCAACACCTTCTCCATCGCGCCGCCACGCTGGGAAACCGACCCCCACTTCGACCTGCGCTACCACCTCCGCTTCGCCGCCGCCCCCGAGCCGGGGACGCTGGCGGAACTCCGGGCCATCGCCCGGCCCGAGGCCATGTCGAGCTTCGATCTCGCCCGGCCGCTGTGGCACATCGTTGTCGTCGACGGGATGGCCGACGGCCGTTCGGCCGTCATCGTCAAGCTGCACCACACCATCACCGATGGAGTCGGCGGGGTGAAGCTGGGCATGCACCTCTTCGATCTCGAGCCGTCGCCGGCGGCCGATCCCGAGCCGCTTCCGGAGCCTCCCGACGCCTACGTCATGAACCAGTGGGAACGGGTCCTCGACGCCTGGAACTACGAGCAACGTCAAGCGCTCGACCTCGCCGTCCGGGCCCTTCCGGCCGCCGCTCTTGGCGTGGCTCAGGTGGCCAGGTCGCCGGGGGAGTCGCTGCGCCAGGTTTCGGCGGTGGTGACGTCGCTCGGCCGCCTCCTGGCCCCCGCCATCCGGCCACTGAGCCCGATCATGACCGGCCGCTCCCTGTCGGTCGACCTCGACACGCTGTCGATCTCCCTGCCCGACGCCAAGGCTGCGGCCAAGGCGGCAGGCGCCCGCGTGAACGACTTCTTCATCGCCGGCGTGCTCGGCGGCCTCCAGCGGTACCACAGCGAGCATGGCGCGGCTCCCGAGTTCCTCAGGATGGGGATGCCGATCAGCCTCCGCCCCGTAGCCGGGAGCGCGGGTCCGGGGAGTGCCCCGATCCCTGGCACCGGCGGCAACCAGTTCGTCCCCACCCGCTTCCTCGTCCCCCTGCAGATCGCCGATCCGGCCGAGCGGATGCAGGCCGTCAACCAGCTGGTGGCCCGGCAACGGGCCGAGCCGGGCCTGGGATTGGTCGACGCCTTGACCCTCGTCACCCGGCGCCTGCCCAAGGCGGCCCAGATCGGCGTCCTCGGCGGCCTGATGCGCACCGTCGACTTCGCGGCCAGCAACGTCCCGGGCGTCCCCGTCCCGCTCTACCTGGCGGGGGCCAAGTTGGAGGCCCAGTACCCCTTCGGCCCTCGTAGCGGCACTGCGATCAACGTGACGCTGCTGAGCTACCTCGACCGGCTGTTCGTCGGCGTCAACAGCGACCCCGCGGCCGTCGCCGACCAGCCACGGCTCATGGCGTGCCTGCGTGACGGCTTCGACGAGGTGCTGAAGGTCGGTTGACCGCCCGGGTCGGGCAGCCGTTCCCCCCTCCCGCCCCCCGGAGCCGTCCCACCCTGGTGCCAGAGTGCGGTTGCAGATGGATGACAACCGGCCAACCCGAGGCTTCCCCAGCGGAGCGACAGCCGACCTAAGCGGCCCAGCTCTCTCGGGTTCGCGCGACGACCCGGTGGGCCGGCCGGTGCGATTCCCAGGCTGTGGCCGGTGCCCGGTCTGCGACCAGCGTCTTGCCCAGGGCCAGCGGTGCGCCAACGACTGGTGCGATCGGGCCGACCGGTGGTTCTCGGCGGTGTGGGCCGTGGGTCCGCATACCGGGCGTTGGCGGCGGGTCATCGCGGGCTACAAGTACCGCGCCGAGACCGGCTGGGGGCCTGTTCTGGCCCGGATCCTCGTCGGGTACCTGGACGAACACATGCCGTGGTTCGACGACTTCGACGTGCTGCTGCCCATGCCCGCCTACACCGGGCCTGGTGCGCGGCGGGCGACCGATCCGACTGCGGCGATCGTGGCCGACGCCAGCCGCATCGCCGGGCCGCGCTGGGATTTCGGCTTCGGTCTGGTGGTCAAGGACCGTCCCACGCCAGCTTTGGCCGGCCGCAGCCGCGCCGATCGCCGGGCGGCGGCCGAGGGCCCGCTGCGCCGGGCGCTCCGGGTGCCCGACCCCGGCGCCGTCGCCGGACGCCGCCTGCTGGTTGTAGACGATGTCTTCACCGAGGGCAGCACTTTGCGGGAGGTGGCTCGGGCGTTGGTGCGGGCCGGCGCCGACGAGGTCGCCGGAGTCGTGCTGGCCCGCCAGCCTTGGCAAAACGAAGATCCCGTCCGGGTCCATCTACTCTTCGAGGGTGGAGACGGCGCCGATCAAGTTGCACATCGTTGAGGTTCTGACCGCCGTGCCGTCCCACCTCGGGGTGGACGCTGGCATGGTGATGCTGACCGAAGACGACGAGCCCTATCGCTCGCTGCGCATCATCATCGGCCAGCCTGAGGCCAACGCCATCTACTCGGCCTGGCACGGCAGCACCACCAGCCGCCCCTCAACGTGGGATCTGTTCGTCTCCACCGTGGTCCTGCTCGGAGGGCGCATCGACCGGGTGGTGATCACAGCCGTCCACGAGGAACGCCACTACTTCGCCCACCTCGAAATCGAGCAAGGAGGCGAGCGCCGCACCCTGGCCTGCCGGCCTTCCGACGGCATCGCCGTCGCGGTGCGGGCGTACAACACCGAGATTTTCGCCGAGCCCTCGGTGCTCGAGGCGGCCGGAGTGCTACCTGACGGCACCAAGGCCGCCCCCCCGCCACAACCCGACACCGATCTGGCTCAGCGCGAGGCGGTGCTGGCCGCCCGGGAGGCGGAACTCGCCGAACGCGAGCGGCTGCTGTCGGCTCGCGAGCAACCGGGCGGGGCCCCGGCAATGGCGGCTGACGTGCAGCCGGACGGGGGCTTGGCCGCGGACGATCCGGTAGCCATCGATGCCGAGCCCACAGCTCGGGCGGACGTGCTCAACTCCGACGCTGCGCCTCCGGAGTCGAGCGCCCCAGACCCCGACGAGCACCTGTCGCCGCCAGGTGCAGCGGCGACCGAATGAGTTGGCGGGCAACCCTCGGTTCTCGGTGAGCCGCCCTGGGCGCAAGCGTCGCGGTAACTTAACACCCCTAACACAAGTGCGGGGCGCTATCACGCCCTGCACTTGTGTTAGCCACGTTAAGTATGGCCTGTTGGGACTGGAAACCGCCGTGGCCGTCGGGGCGCCTAGGTCAGCGGTCGGGTGACTCCGCCGGCCCCACATGGGCGTCGATCCACTCGTTGACCGGCCCCGCAACCCGCCACACCTCGGTCACCCGGTCCTTGGCGGCGGCGGTCGCCATCCACGGCGCCGGCGGGAAGTGTCGGCCCACCAGGATCGAGGTGTAGCGAAGGAGCCGGGCCCGGGGATGGTCGGCTGGCCACCCCTTCGGCGCCCGCTTCAAGGTCTCGCCCTCCAACTCGTAGCCCGCAGTCGAGAGGGCGGCCTCGACCGCCTCCAGTTCGTCGCCGGCGGCCCCGCCCAGCGCGTCCCGGAACCGGATCAGCTGGTCCTTTGACAGGTGCCACGTGCCGGCGCCGGCAAAGAGACCGTCGGCCGAGAAGCTCAGGTACACCCCGCCAGCACCGGTGTGCGACCCGGCTGCGATGTTGGTCTTGTACGGCGTCTTGTCGGCGCTGAAACGGATGTCCCGGTAGGGCCGCATGATCTTGAACGGCCCGAACTCGGCCTCCAACTCGGCCAGCAGCGCCTCCATCGGCGCCTTCACGAACTGCTCGTAGGTCGCCTTGCGGGGATCCCAGTACGCCTTAGAGTTGTCGGCCTCGAGGCCCTCGAAAAACTCGATGGCTTCATCCGGCCAGCCCGCAAACCCGCCGGTTGCCGGGGCGGTGCCGGCGCTTGACTTGGGGGTCACACGAGGATGGTAGACACAGAAGCGTAATGACGACGCCCGAGGTTGACGCCACCCGCCCCCGACCGATGGTCGCCATCGTGGGCGCCGGTTTCGGAGGGATCAATGCCACCCGTGGCCTTATGGACGGCCCCTTCGAGCTCACCCTGATCGACCGGGACAACTATCACGGCTTCTGGCCGCTGCTGTACCAGGTGGCCACGGCCGGCCTCGGTCCCGAGGACATCGCCCATCCGGTGCGCGGGATGTTCGGGGACCGGGCCAACGTTCACGTGCGCCTCGGCACGGTGAGCGGGGTCGACTTCGATCGCAAGGTGATCCACATCGATGACGAGGACGACGTTCGCTACGACTATCTGGTGCTCGCCGCCGGCTCCTCGACGAGCGACTTCGGGATTCCCGGGGTTGACGATTACGCCTTCCCGCTGAAGACCCTTCCCGACGCGGTTCGCCTGCGCAACCACATCCTCAACTGTTTCGAGCGGGCTGACGCCTGCCCCGAGTTGGCAGACGACGGCCTGCTGACCTTCGTGCTGGCCGGCGGAGGCCCCACTGGGGTGGAGATGGCGGGTGCGCTGAGCGAGCTGATCGGGCGCAACCTGGCCCACGATTTTCCCCACCTCGACGTCACCAAGGCCCGGGTCGTCCTCGTCGAGATGCTCGACCACCTCCTCGGCAGCTTTTCCGAGTCCTCGCGGGCGGTGGCACTGCGCACGCTGCGTTCGAAGGGCATCGAGGTGCGGCTCAACACGGCCATCGCCAGCTTGTCGGACAAGGAGGTCACCTTCAAGGACGGCGCGTGCATCCGCTGCGCGACCACCGTATGGACCGCCGGGATCCGAGCCAATCCGGTGGCCAACAACCTCGATACGGCCAAGGGCAAGGGGGGCTCGATCGAGGTCAACAAGGACCTCACCCTGGCCGGCCACCCCGAGGTCTTCGTCATCGGCGACCTGTCTTCGCTGAAGGACCGTCACGGGAAGCCGCTCCCCCAGGTGGCCCAGGTCGCCATTCAAGGCGGCCGCCACGCGGCCAAGTGCATCCGCCGCCACATGACCGGTAAGGCCTACACCGACTTTCACTACCACGACCACGGCATGATGGCCACCATCGGGCGCCGCTCGGCGGTGGCCGAGGTTCCCGGCGGCCTGAAGCTGAAGGGCACCATCGGCTGGCTGTCGTGGCTGTTCGTCCACTTGGTGTTCCTGGTGGGCTTCCGCAACCGGATCGTGGTGCTCGTCAACTGGGCGTGGAACTACGTCAGCTGGGAGCGGGCCAGCCGGGTGATCCTCGAAGAGAAGTCGAGGACGCCGACCGGCCAGCAGCGGGCGTGATCACGGCCGATACGTGCAACGACCGGCGTCGATGACGATCTCGCGGCGTTGGGTCGAGGTCTGGAAGAAGGCCTCGCCGTCGTCGAGGTCCCACATCGCTACGGTCAGGTCGTCGCCGGGGAAAACCGGCTTGGAAAAGCGCCCCGCCATCGACACGAAGCGCTCGGGAGCGGACCCGCACAGCGTGTGCAGGAGGGCCCGGCCGGTGAAGCCGTAGGTGCACAGCCCGTGCAGGATGGGCTTTTGGAACCCGGCCAGGGCGGCGAAGGTGGGATCGGAGTGAAGCGGGTTGCGGTCGCCGCTCAGGCGGTACAGCAGTGCCTGGTCGGAGCGGGTGTGGTAGGTCACGCTGTGGTCGGGGTCGCGGGTAGGGGGCTCCGCCTTGCCCGACGGCCCCCGGTCGCCGCCCCAGCCCCCTTCGCCCCGGATGAACACCGAGGAGCGGTTGGTGAACAGCGGCTTACCTGTCGCCTGGTCGGTGGAGACCGCCTCGACGGCAATCACCGCACCGGATCCCTTGTCGTAGATGCCGGTGATGGTGCTCACCGTGCTGATGGCGCCCTGCACCGGGAGAGGCGCGTGCAACTCGAAGGCCTGCTCTCCGTGGACCAGCATGAACGGGTTGAAGGAGCCGATGTTGGCAAACGCCGAGCTCATCCCGAACCCGGCCACCACCGCGAAGGAGGGAAGTGCGCGCTGGGTCACCTCCGCGCTGTTCTCGGTGGTGAACTCCAACTCGAAGCCTGTGGGGTCGATGGTCCCGGCGCCGACGCCGAGGGCGTAGAGCAAGCAGTCGGTCGAATCCCAGGTCTTCTCGACCGGATCGCCGGTGGTGCCAACGGCTTCGGGGTTGATCGGCATTGATGCGTGCTCCTCCGTGAGGCTCTCGGGAGTCGACTGTACCCAGGAGCATCGAGAAGGCCGGCGTGCGACGTGCGACGTGCGACGTGCGACCGGCCACCGGCGCCGCTCCCGATGCCGATGCCGGCCGGGCGTTCCTAGTCGCCGAGGACGACGTCCACCGAGTCTTCTTGGCCGGGCTGCACTTCCCGCATCGCGAATTCGGTGACCGTGCCGGCTTCCTTCAGGTCGTCGAGGCCGGCCGCGATTCGAGCGATGCGCTCCGGGGAGGCGGTGATACTGGCCTTCGCCACCGGCCAGCGCATGGACTTGCTTTGCGCCGACTTGGCGGCCCGGATCTGGCCCAAGGCCCATGTCACGTCGTCGAGGATCTGGCCATCGCCGGAGGCAGCGGCGGGGCTGTCGACACGTGAGTTCGGCCAGGCCGCCCGGTGGATGGAACCCTCCCGCCACCACGACCACACCTCCTCGGAGACGAAGGGAAGAAACGGCGCGAACAGTCGCAACAGTGCCGACAGCGCCAGGCGCAGCGCGCCCTGAGCGGATGCCGCCCGCTCGGCGCCGAGGCTGCCGTAGGCGCGGTTCTTGACAAGTTCCACGTAGTCGTCGCAGAACGACCAGAAGAACGATTCCGTGCGCTCCAACGCCCGGGCGTAGTCGTAGCCCTCAAACGCCTCGGTCGCCTCGTTGATGAGGGCCGCCAGCCGCACCAGCAACGCCTGGTCCAGCGCCTCGCTCACGGGGTCCGCGGGGCGGGACGGGCGAGGGGCCCCATTTTCCCCACCCAATCCCAACACGAACTTGGAAGCGTTCAGGAGCTTGATTGCCAGGCGGCGCCCGATTTTGAACTGGTTGACGTCGAGGGCGGTGTCGGTGCCGGGGCGCGCCGAGCAGGCCCAGTAGCGCACCGCATCGGAGCCATATTCCTCGAGGACGGCCAGGGGCGTGACGACATTGCCCCGGGACTTGGACATCTTCTTGCGGTCAGGGTCGAGGATCCACCCGTTGATCGAGGCGTGGGACCAGGGCAGGCCGCCGTGCTCGAAGTGGGCTCGGACGACACTGTCGAACAGCCAGGTGCGAATGATTTCGGGCCCCTGGGGGCGCAGGTCCAGCGGAAAGGTGCGGCCGAACAGGTCGGCGTCGTCGGCCCAGTAGGTCGAAATCTGTGGCGTGAGCGACGAGGTGGCCCAGGTGTCCATGATGTCGGGGTCGCCCACGAAGCCGCCCGGCTGGCCCCGCTGCGATTCGGTGTAGCCGGCGGGGGCGTCGGAGGACGGGTCGATCGGCAGGCCATCGAGCGGCGGAAGCAGCGGGTGGTCGTAGTCGGTCTCGCCGGATTCGGTAACCGGGTACCAGACCGGGAAGGGGACCCCGAAATAGCGCTGGCGGGAGATCAGCCAGTCGCCGTTCAAGCCCTGGAGCCAGCTTTCGTAGCGCTGGTACATCCAGTTCGGGTGCCAGTGCAGCGCCCTGCCCCGCGCCAGCAGCGCGTCGCGAAGCGACAGGTCGCGGCCGCCGTTGCGGATGTACCACTGGCGGGAGGAGACGATTTCGAGCGGCCGGTCGCCCTTCTCGTAGAACTTCACCGGGTGGGTGAGCGGGGTCGGCTCCCCCACGAGGGCGCCCGCTTCGCGGAGAAGGGCCACAATCTTGGTCTGGGCCTGGCGGATGGTCAGGCCGGCAAGTTCCTGGTAGGCGGCCTGCCCAGCCTCGGTCGTGATCCAGTCGGGGACCTCGGCCCGCAGCCGGCCGTTGCGTTCCACGATCACCCGGGTCGGCAGCTGGAGCTCCCGCCACCAGGTGACATCGGTCGTGTCGCCGAAGGTGCAGATCATGGCGATGCCGGTGCCCTTGTCCGGCTGGGCCAGCTGGTGGGCCAGGACCGGGACCTCGACACCGAAGAGGGGGGAGCGGACGGACGTGCCGAAAAGCGGCTGGTACCGGGCGTCGTCGGGGTGGGCGACGAGGGCGACGCAGGCGGGGAGCAACTCAGGGCGGGTGGTGTCGATCAGGACGGCTGCCCCGCCGGTCTCGGTCGTGGGGGCGAAGCCGTAGCGGTGGAACGCCCCGCGCTCCTCCCGGTCCTCCAGCTCGGCCTGGGCGACCGCGGTTTGGAAGGTGACGTCCCAGAGGCTCGGCGCTTCTGCCTGGTAGGCCTCGCCCCGGGCCAGGTTGGCCAGGAACATCCGCTGGCTGGTGCGCTGGGCCCGTTCACCAATGGTCGTGTAGGTGAGGGCCCAGTCGACGGACAACCCGACCCGGCGCCACAGATGTTCGAAGGCACGCTCGTCCTCGACGGTGAGCTCAGTACACAGCTGCACGAAGTTGACCCGAGCGCACGCCACCTTCTTCTTGGCGTCGGGCGTGGCGGGCGGCTGGAAGTCAGGGTCGTACGGGAGCGAGGGGTCGCAGCGAACCCCGAAGTAGTTCTCAACCCGGCGCTCGGTGGGCAGCCCATTATCGTCCCACCCCATCGGGTAGAACACCTCATGGCCTTTCATCCGGTGATAGCGGACCAATGAGTCGGTCTGGACGTAGCCGAACACCGATCCCATATGCAGCGACCCGCTCACCGTGGGCGGGGGAGTGTCGACCGAATAGATGTCGGCCCTGGATTTGGATCGGTCGAAGCGGTAGGTGCCGGCGCGCTCCCACCGCTCGTCCCAGGCCTCTTCGAGGCCTTCGAGGGTTGGTTTATCCGGAAGGTGGGCGGGCATTGTCCCGCTACCGTACAGGCGGTGCTCCGGCTTCACGACACGGGTTTTGGCAGCGTGCGGGAGTTGAAGCTGCGCGACCCGGGCCGGGTGTCGATGTACGTCTGCGGCTCCACCGTCTATTCCGATCCCCATATCGGCCACGGCCGCTTCGCGCTGATTTGGGACGTCATTCGCCGCTATCTGGAGTGGTCGGGCCTGCAGGTCGACTTCGTCTCCAACGTCACCGACATCGACGACAAGATCATCAACCGGGCCCATGCCGAGGGTCGCAGCCCCGCCGAAGTGGCCAAGCAGTACGAGGTCCTGTGGTGGGAGTCCATGGACCGCCTGGGCGTGGCCCGCCCCACGAGCGAACCCCATGCCACCGAGTTCGTGGCCCGGATGGTCGAGTTGATCGGCGAGCTGGTCGCCGACGGCAAGGCGTACCCGGCCGGCGACGGGGTGTACTTCTCGGTTGATACCGTCGCCGATTACGGGCTCCTGGCCCACCAGCCGCTCGACTCGTTGCGGGTCGGCGCCCGGGTGGCGGTCGACGCCGAGGTGGGCAAGCGTTCACCGCTCGACTTCGCCCTCTGGAAGTTCGCCAAGGCCGGCGAGCCATCGTGGCCGTCTCCATGGGGCGACGGCCGGCCCGGCTGGCACACCGAGTGCGTCGTCATGGCTCTCGACTTGCTCGGGGAGGATTTCGACCTCCATGGCGGCGGGCTGGACCTGGCCTTTCCCCACCATGAGAACGAGCGGGCCCAGGCGGAGGCCGCGGGACGCCCCTTCGCCCGGCACTGGACCCACTCCGGGATGGTGGTGGTCGAGGGCGGCGAGAAGATGAGCAAGTCGCTCGGCAACGTGGTCACCCTGCCTGACCTGCTGGCCAAGTTCGATCCTCGGGCCTACCGGCTACTGGTGCTGCAATCGCATTACCGGTCGCCGCTGACGGTCACCGACGTCACGCTGCGGGCGGCCCAACAGGGGGTCGAGCGCCTGGACGCTTTGGCGCGCCGCCTTTCACTCGGCGCGGGCTCGGGCGCGGTGGCTGACGAGGCCAGCCTGGCCCGGTTCCGGGCGCGCATGGACGACGATCTGGGCACGGTGCAGGCCACGGCCGAGATGTTCGAGGCCGTCAAGGCGGCCAACACGCTGGCCGACGAGGGACGGCTGGACGAGGCGGCGGCGCGCGCCGCCGCCGTGTTCGAGATGTGCCGGGCCGTCGGTCTGGAGGTTGGCGCCACCGGCGTCGCCGGCGATGACGGGGCCGGTGAGGATGTGGCGGCGTCAGTAGCGGCCGAGATGGCTGCTCGGCGGGACGAGGCTCGCAAGGCCGGCGACTACGCCGCCGCCGATGAGCTCCGGCGCCAACTGCAGGAGCAGGGGTGGATCGTGGAGGACACGCCGCGGGGAACCGTTGTCCGCCGCGGGACCCGATAGCCCGACGCCCTCCGCGAGGTTTTGAGCGTTCGGAGGACCGACGACTACTTCTTGCTCCCGCGAGACGGCGTCCCCGACGGGATCGTCGGGAAGGTCAAGACGGGCAGGCTGGTCGTGGTCACTGCCACCGTCGTCGCCGTGGTCGGCGGGACGGTGATCGTCGTCGCGGTGGCGCCGGGCACCGAACTCGACGACCCGGCCGAGGCCCCGCGGAGAATGGTGGCCGCAGGGGGATCGGTTTTGGATTTCTCCGAGCCGATCACCCTGACTCCGACCAGGCCAACGGCGATGAGGGCGACGCAGCACACGACCAGCGGGCGTACCGCCGGCGTTCGAGAGCCCGGGTCGGCCAGGCCCGGCAGCCGTTTCTCGATCTTCTGGACACCTTGGGCCTCCAACGCGGCTTCGCTGAGCCACGCCGGGGGCTCGGGGATGGCGCCGTCGAGCACATCGGGCAGGTCTCCCAACTCGTCGTACGCCCGGACCTTGGTACTGCAGGTCTGGCAGTCGGGCAGGTGGGCCTCGAACTCGTGGAGTTCGTCGGCAGGAAGCTCACCCAAGACGAAGTCGACGATGTCGGTCTCGAACGGGCAGAGGGGGCCGGAGTCCTGATCCAGTGCGACGTCGAGCCATTCGGCTGCCCGCCCGGCCACGTGGCCGGCGTTGGCGGCGGTGAGCCCCAGCACCGCGGCCAAGGCGACACTGTCGAGCGACTCCACTTCCGCCAACCACAGCGCCGCTCGCTGCTCGGCCGGGAGCTGCCACATGGCAGCGATCACCGCCGAATCCACGGCCTGGCCCGCGGGCGGCCCTGACGCCACCCGGGTCAGGCTGATCCGCAGTGTCTTGGCCAACAGGTCCAACCAAGTGTCAAGGGTCGGGACGGCCAGGCCGGGCCCGTGGTAAGCCTTGGACAGCGCCCGGGTGGCCAGGTCGGCGTCGCCGACCACGACAAATGCCAAGCGCCAGGCGGCCCGCAGCTCTCGGGCGACCTCGGCTGGGCGCGACTCCTGCTCCTTGGTTTTACGCCTTGAAGCCGCCAACGACCGAGCCCAGCCGAACATCGCGGCCGAGCGTAACCCGATTTGACCGCGTCAAGGCTGGTCGCGTTGGCTGCAATCAGTGAGACGCCGGTCCCGAGAGCCCTTGCCGCCCGGGTTCGGAACCATCTGGTCGGCGGTCGCCATCGACCTGGTGGGCTTCGGGATCGTGTTTCCGATCCTGCCGTTGTACGCCAAGCGGTTCCACGCCTCGTCGGCGGCGGCCACGGGGTTGGTGGCGGCGTTCGCGGCCGCCAGCTTCGTGTTCTCGCCCTTGTGGGGACGGTTGTCGGACCGCTACGGGCGCAAGCCGTTGCTGCTGCTGTCGCTGGTCGGCACCTGCGCAGGCAGCCTGATGACGGCCCTGGCCGGCGGGTTGGCGGTGCTGTACCTGGCCCGGGTCGTCGACGGGATCTCCGGCGCCAGCGTCTCGGTGGCCCAGGCCTCGGTCAGCGACGTGGCCTCGCCCGACCAGCGAGCCCGCCTGTTCGGGCTGCTCGGCGCGGCGTTCGGGCTCGGGTTCGTGGCCGGGCCCGCCATCGGGGCGCTGGCGCAGCTGGCGGGACCGAAGGTGCCGTTCTACGTGGCCGCCGCCTTGGCGGGGGTGAACGCTTTGGTCGCCCTCCGGCGGCTGCCGGAAACCCACCCGCGCAGTCGCTCGGCGCCCGAGGCCGCTGGCAGCGTGGCGCCGGCGCCCTCGGGGAGGCGGGGGTGGTGGGGGCGGGGACCTTTTTCCACCCTCGCCGGCGGCCAGGGGGTGGGCGCCTTCATCGCCGTGGCGTTCGGGACGCTGGTGGCCTTCAGCGCCTTCGAAGCCACCTTTGCCCTGTTCGGCCAGCGGCGGCTGGGCTTCGGGCTCGGATCGTCGGCCGCCGTCTTCGCCGTGATCGGCCTCGCCATCGTGGCCGTTCAGGTTGGGCTGGTGCACGGTGTTGTCAGCCGGCTCGGGGAGGAGGCGACGCTGCGCCTCGGGTTGGTGGTGGTCGGCGCCGGGCTGCTGGGGCTGGCCTTTGTCCGGTCGTGGGCCGCCCTGGCAGCGGCGTTGCTGGCCCTCACCGTGGGCGAGGGACTGGCGCAGACGACGATGGCGTCCACCCTGGCGGGGCGAGCGGACCCCGGGCGGCGGGGGGAGGTGCTCGGCGCCCAGCAATCTGCCGGGGGCCTGGCCCGGGTGATCGGCCCGCTTCTCGGCGGGATTGCCTTCGAGCGCATCGGACCGGGCGCGCCCTACATCGGGGGTGCCGCACTTGTCGCCGTGGTGGTAGTGGTGCTCCAGGCTGTGGTAGGCACCGGGCTCCGGCGGGGCCGGGACCCGAGCCAGGATCGGGCGACCGCCCGGGAGTAAACCTCGGCGTCGGGAGGGCCGACGTATGTCCCCTTGCATCCGGAAATGACGTATGTTACTCTCTAGTAACATAGACGCAAGGAGGGGCCGTGGCCGACTTTTCGCTGGAGCTCAACGAGGACCAGATCCAGATCCAGAAGTGGGTCCACGACTTTGCGGAGAACGTCATCCGCCCGGCCGCCCACGAATGGGACGAACGTGAGGAGACCCCCTGGCCGATCATTCAGGAGGCGGCCAAGGTCGGCCTGTACTCGCTCGACTTCGTCGCCAACGCGTGGTTCGACTCCACCGGGGTCCTGTTCCCGGTGATCATGGAGGAGATGGCCTGGGGCGACGCCGGCATCACCTTGGCCATCTTCGGCAGCACCCTCGGCGTTGTCGGCCTGTACGCCAACGGGACGCCGGAGCAGGTCATGGAGTGGGCGCCGCAGTGTTTCGGCACGCCCGAAAAGGTCCAGCTGGCCGCCTTCTGTGTCTCCGAGCCTGACGCCGGCAGCGACGTCAGCTCGCTGCGGACCCGGGCGGTCTACGACGGCGCCAAGGACGAGTGGGTGCTCAACGGCACCAAGACGTGGATCACCAACGGGGGGATCGCCGACATCCACATCGTGGTGGCGTCCGTCGACCCGTCGCTGGGTGCCCGTGGCCAGGCCAGCTTCGTGGTGCCTCCGGGCACCCCTGGCCTGAGCCAGGGACAGAAGTTCAAGAAGATGGGCATCCGGGCCTCGCACACCGCCGAGGTCGTCCTTGAGGACGTGCGGCTGCCCGGCAGCTGCCTCCTTGGGGGCAAGGAGAAGCTCGACGAGCGCCTGGCCCGGGTGCGCGAGGGCCGCAGCGGCGGCCGCGGCCAAGCGGCAATGGCCACGTTCGAGGCCTCCCGGCCGACCGTCGGTGCCCAAGCACTCGGCATCGCCCGGGCGGCGTACGAGTACTCCCTCGACTACGCCAAGGAGCGCAAGCAGTTCGGCCGGGCCATCATCGAGAACCAGGGGATCGCCTTCAAGCTGGCCGACATGAAGATGCGCATCGACGCCTCCCGGCTGCTCGTCTGGCGGGCGGCATGGATGGGCCGCACCGGCAAGCGTTTCGAATCCGGCGAAGGCTCCATGTCCAAGCTGTACGCCGCCGAGACGGCGGTGTGGGTCACTGAGCAGGCCATCCAGATCCTCGGCGGCTACGGCTACACCCGCGAGTACCCCGTCGAGCGGT
>JBOGGN010000327.1:0-11935 GCA_050744165.1 Acidimicrobiales bacterium
GGCCGGAACCGCCTGAGCAGGGACGGGCGGGGCCGCCGGGGCAGGGATGGCCGGGGCCGCCGGGGCCGGAGCCGCCGGGGCAGGGAGGGCCGGGGCCGCCGGGGCAGGGAGGGCCTGGAAGGCAGGAAACACGAAAGGAATCGCTGGCGCCGCAGCCACAGCCTGGGACCAGTCCTCATCCGAGAGGGGCCCCAGCGGTGAACGTGCCGACAGATCGGGGATGGTCAGCGACGGTTGTGTCGCGTTGGCATCGACCTCGGGCGTAACGGCAGGCGCCAGCTCCTCGGTACCGGTGGGACCCGTTTCGGCGACGGGCATCGCTGCCTTGTCGAAGGCATCCGGTGACGCCAAGGCGGCTGCTACCCGGAGAAACCGCTCCGCTTCAAGGAACGACGGCGGTATGTCCGCTGTGTCCTCACCTTTGCCCGCCGGCGCCGACCGCGACTCATTGCCACCCCGTGACTCGGCATCGAGTGCTTCGGCCTCTAGAGGGTCGGCCTGGCTCTCGTCAGCCATAGCGGCGAGTAGGGCCTGCTTCGGAGATACCTGGGCGGCCGCCGCCCGTAGGGCCGAACTCCAATGGCAGAGCGGCCGGAGGTGCCGCGCCCAAAGCGTTCCTGCACAGGCCCTGAGGTGCCAGTTGTACCCGCTCCGGCCGTGGCAGGCTGGGCCCGCTTCCCGCCTGGGCAGAACGTCGCGCTCGGGCCGCCGTGATGAGAAAGTGACACCCGAGCGTGACCACGACCAACCAGATCGTACCGGAGAAGACCGGCGGCTTTTGGACAACTACGCCCGCCCGCAAGCGCAACTGGGTCCTGCCGCTTCTCGTAACCATCCTGATCGCGCTGTCCGTCGGTTACGTCGTCGCCAACCACTACACGCAGAAGCTGTTCGCCATCACTCCGGGTACGGCCCAGACGGTACAGCCTTTCATCAGCGTTCCCAAGGACAAGTTGCACACCGACAGCGGCAAGATCCTGCTGGTCACGGTGTTCCAGGAATCGATCAACCCCTTCACCTGGATCGGCGACAAGCTGGACCACAACGTCGAGATCCTGCACGTCGAGCAGCTGACCGGGAACACCCCGGCCAGCCAGCTGAACGCTGAGGACCAGGTGCAGATGGAGACGTCCACCCAGACGGCGGTCGTCGTGGCGCTACGGCGCCTCGGTTACCAGGTGAACCTGAACGGCATGGGCGCCGAGGTCGACGCCGTTGTGACCGGAACGCCAGCCGCCGGCGTTCTGAGCGCCGGCGATGTGATCACCTCCTTCGACGGCACTCCGATCCAGTCCGACGACCAGTTGGTGACCGCCATCCTGATGCACCACCCGGGCGACACCGTGACCCTCCAGGTTCGGGAAGGGACGCCCGCCAAGGTCGTCACCAAGATGATGGTCCTGGCGTCGGCACCGGCCAACAGCGCCACGCCGACAACCCATGCCATATTGGGGATCCAAGCGTCCACCGACGAGATGCCCGACCTGCCGATCAACGTGTCGATCGACCCCGGCAACATCGGCGGACCGTCGGCCGGCCTGGCTTTTACCCTCGGGATCATCGATGACCTCACCTCGGGCACCCTGACGGGCGGCAAGGTCATCGCCGTGACGGGCGCCATCAATCCCGATGGCACCGTGGGCGATGTCGGGGGCGTGGCCCAAAAGGCGGTGGCGGTGACCCGGGCTGGCGCCGTCGCCTTTATCGTGCCCAACGTCGAGGTGAAGACGGCCGAGGCCCATGTGGGCACGCGGGTCAAAGTGATCGGCGTCGCCAACCTCGAGCAGGCCCTGCAGGCCATGGGATCCCTGGGCGGGAACATCTCCGCGCTTCCCCCAGCGCCCGCCACCTTGTCGGGCTGAGCCAAACGGCTGGACATTGGTGCCCGAACGCCACCAAATGGGACGCTCCGGTGCCTTCCGCGGGCGAGAGGTCACACCGCCGGTCCACAATGGTGAGACGTTTTAACTTCTCCCCTCAAGACCCCGGACTGATCGTCCGATACCGACGCCCAACACGGCATGACATCAACTGTCGCTTTGATCCAATTTGCTACCGAGTTCTTGACGTTCTTGGTCGCGGCCGCGGGGCTGGCGCTGGTCGTCCTGCGCGACGAGTTGACGTCCAACCGGCCGCCGGAGCGGCTGGCCCTCACCGTCGGTTTTTTGGCTACTGCCTTGGCCGCGTTCGGGCGGGGGTCGCTCTTGCTCAAGGGGGACCTGGTGGCGTTCGTCATCGGGCTGCGGGCGGCAGGGATCGTGGGGCTCGCCATCGGGTCGATCTGGTGGTGGAAGGGCCGCGGGGTGGCCCGCCAGGCGCTGTGGGTGGGCCTCGCCGGCATGACCGTCGCCGACATCCTCCTGGTCATCGGTGCCGGTCGGGCCTCCAACGCCGCCTTGGCGGTGGCCAGCATCTCCATTGGCGCCGCCTTGCTTACCGCCAGCCGCCGTTCGGTGGCGGGCCAGGTGGCGGCCAGCGCCGCCGGCACCCTGCTCCTGGTGGTCCTGGTCCTGTCGGTGGCGCTGTCGGCGGTGCTGTCCTCGTCGGTCCAGAAGGAGGAGTTGAAGCGGCTCCAGTCCCGGGCCCTGATCGAGGCCAATCTGGCGGTCAAGAGTGACGAGACGCAGGTTCCGACGGCCAGGCTGGCGGGGATCTTCCTCTACGACAGCCTCTCGGCCACGAGCGAGGGTTTGACTGCCGGGGAGGTCAACAACCTGCTGGCGGTTCTGACCGACGTTTATCCCGTCGGCCTCGAGTTCGTCTTCCCCAACGGCCAGATCGTGGGCGAGGCCGGCCTCGACCAGGTGACGGCCACCCAGTTGGCCGGCGAGCCGCTCGTGCGCCAGGTGACCTGCGCGTCGAGCACCGGCTCGGTGTACGTGGTCAACAGCCGGTTCCAGTCGGTCGGCGCCTACGCCCTGTGCGCCAGCACCAACCCACCGACGGTGCTCGGGGTCCTCCTGGCGGTGAGCCCGCTCGACAACAGCTACCTGCTCAGCCGCAACAGCGACGACAGCACCATCTCATTGGCCATCGTGAGCCAGAATGCGGTCCTGGCGCGAGCTGGGACGGACCTCCCGTCAACGAAGAACCTGGTCGCCATCGGGTCGGAGGTCGTCGGCAACAGCCTGAAGATCAGCCGGGTGATCGGCAGTACCTACATCTCCGCCTACCCGATCACCCCCTCCACGGGGATCCCGGCGGGGGCAATCATCGTGTCCACGCCGACCTCGGCGGTGCTTTCCACGCGTGACCAGCTCTTCCAGACGCTGTTCCTGATTGCCCTCGGTGGCACGCTGGTGGCGCTCGGCCTGGCAGTGGTGATCGGCGACCGGATCACGGCTCGGCTGCGACGGCTGACGGTGGCCGCCGAGAGCATCCGCCGGGGTACGCGGGGCGAGCGGTCGGGCATCGAAGGCGACGACGAGATCGGCGTGCTGGGCTCGGCGTTCGACTCGATGGCGGTCTCGATCGAGGAGCAGACGCGCGCCCTGCGGGAGGCGGCCGACGACGAGACCAGGCTGCGCAACCGCTTGGAAGCGGTGGTCGCGGGCATGGGCGACTCATTGGTAGCGGTTGATTCCTTTGGGAACATCACTGACTTCAACCAGGCGGCCGAGGAACTCACCGGCATCGCCGCCGTCAGCGCCATCCGCCAGCCCGTGGACATGGTGGTCAACCTGGTCAACGAGGATGGGGCTTCCCTCGGGCCACGGTTGCGGACACCGTCGCCGACCCGCTGGGGGATGCTGGCCACCGCCGTGCGGCGCGACGGCGCCGAGATCCCAGTCGCCGTCTCCGCCGGTGCCCTGCGGGGGCCCGGCAACGAGGTGGCCGGCCAGGTCCTGGTGCTGCGCGACCTGCGCCGCGAGCGCGAGGTCGAGCGCATGAAGACCGAGTTCCTGTCCCGGGTGGGCCACGAGCTACGCACCCCGCTGACCGGCATCATGGGCTACGCCGAGTTCCTCCTGCGCCGCACCGTTGCCGCCGAGCGGGCCCAGGTTTGCTACGACGAGATCCTGACCTCGGCCAAACGGTTGCTGCGGGTCGTCGAGATGCTCGAGTTCTTCGCCTCCTCGGGCGCCGGGCGGGTCCTCCTCAGACCCGAGCCGCTCGATGTGCGCCAGCTGATCGAGGTGGTTGTCACTCCCTGGATGGAGCGCGAGCCGGGGGCCATCAACCGCCGTGTGGCCAAGCGGGTCCCGGAGGTCAACGGGGACAAGCGGTGGCTGGCTCTCGCCCTCGACGAGCTGATCGACAACGCCGTCAAGTTCTCCCCCGGCGGGCCGCACGTCATGGTCACGGCCGGGTTGGCGACCGCCCGTGCGGGCACCGACAACCGTCTCACCGGGCCCACTACGGGCGGTTCCCCGACCGCCGAGCCTCCTCCGCTGGTCCCGGTGGTCGAGATCGCCGTCGTCGACCGTGGCAAGGGGATGACCCCGGAGGAGCAGGCGACCGCGTTCAGCGAGTTCGTCCAGGGCGACAGTTCCGATACACGGCAGTTCGGAGGGCTCGGACTCGGGCTCAGCCTGGTCCAGCGGGTCGTGGAGGGCCACGGTGGCATGGTGAAGTGCACCTCGCTTCCCGGACGTGGGTCGACTTTCACGATCGTCCTGCCCGTGCCTCCCGATACCGTGCACGACCTCGACGTGGAACCACCCGCGAGCGAGGTCGAGTCGCGGCGCAGCAGCAGCCGAACGCCGATTGCCTGATGGCCCACCGGCTTTCCCCTCCCCGGCCCCCTGGTGGGGCCCACAATGCTGGCTGGAGGAGCCGCTCGGTGGCCGTCCTGCTCCTGGCGGCGGCGGCCAGCCTCGGCCTGGCGGCGTGTAGCGGCTCCTCGACCAAGGGGATCGGCCAGCTGACCGTCGTCGGTGTCGTCCGGGTGACACCGTCGCACGGCAGCGCTCACCTGGTCCATACCGGCTACACCTTCCACGCCGCCGACATGGTTCAGGTGGTCAACGGCGACGCCGCCATCGATCTCGCTCCGTCGGGCATGGTCCTCATGCGCCCGGGCACCAACCTGGTCCTCGGGCCGACCCTGCGCCTGGTTGTGGGCGACATCCTGGTGCAGCCGGCGGGCCACACCATCAAGGTCGCGACCCCCGAGGCGACGCTCGTGGTTCCCTCGGGCGCGATCCAGCTGGCGATGCCGACGGCGGGCAACTTGGGCGTCAAGGTGTATCAGTCGACGGCGAACGTCGAGGTGGCCGGGAGTCCCCCGGTGGCCATCGCGGCGCCCCGGCAGGTCGTCCTGACAAGCCAGACCCAGCCACCCCTCCAGGTGGTGCCGTTGCAGTACCGCGACGACGACACCTGGGACCGGCAGTACTTGGCCCAAGCGGTGGAGGTGTCGACACAGCTGGCGGCCGCGGCCACCGGGTTCAACGCCCAGATTCCTGCCGCCGACGCCAGCGACGTGGCCTTCTATCAGGCGCTTCTCCCGCAACTGGCGGGACGGGCGGACTTCGTGCAGGCGTTCGATGCCGTGATCCAGCACCAGGCGACGCCTTCGGCCAAGTCGATGGCGGGTGACTACCTGATGGCGTCGATCATCGCCCTGCGAGGCGCCCGTGGCAGCCTGCAGGACCGGATGAACGCCGAGCTGGCCTTCTTCGCGCAAGGGGCGCCCTGGGGCTTCGTGGCCTATGACCAGGGCGTTACCAACCTGAGCGGTGTGCTGTCCGACGTGCTCGGGGCGATCGGCCGGGCCACTTTGCCGTCGTCGGGCTCCTCGCCCCAGATTGCGCTGCCCCCGCTTTCGACGACGAGCCCAACCACGGTGCCACCCGCCACGAAGACGCCCACCTCGACGCCCACCGCGATAGGCCCGCCCGTCACCACTCCCACGACCGTCCCCGCGACGCCGACCAAACCGACAGGCCCGACCACCACGACAGTGCCGCCGCTCATCCAGCTCCCGGTGCCGATCATCGGCGGACCGCTCGGCAACGTCTTGGATCCCTTACTCGATCCCATCATCCAAACGCTGAACAACATCTTGGCCGGCAAGGGCTAGGGGGTCCCGCAAAAGGGCGGGTAACCGCCATACGCTCACGACATGGTGAGTGTGGAGCAGTCTCTGTCTGCAGACCTGATCGCGCAGCAGACCTTCCCGCCGGCTCGGCGGGGATTCAACCAGGACGAGGTCCGAGCCTTCTTGGCGAGAGTGGCCGCCGAGATGGTGGTCCTCCACAAGCAGCACACGGCCCTCGAGGAGGCCCGGCGCGACGCCGAATACCGCGCCGCCCACCCGTCATTCGACGAGGACACGCTGCTCGGCGCGGTCGGACAGGAGACCGCCGCCATCCTGAAGAGCGCGCATGAGGCGGCCGCCGACATCAAGGCCAGGGCTGGGGAAAGTGCTTCGCGCATCTTGAAGGACGCCCACCAGCAGGCTGACGCTCTGCGCGCCGAAGCCGAGACCGTGCTCGCCCGCCGCACCGAAGAAGCCGAGGCCTTCGCCGTCAAGATCCGAGACAGTGGTCGCGCCGAGTCCGAGCGGCTTGTCGATCAGGCGCGCCAACAGGCCAAGGCGATCCGGGCCCAGGCCGAAGCCGAGCGCAACGCCATGGTCGAAGGAGCCCAGCTGACGCGGGAGAAGATCCTGAGCACCCTGTCAAAGAAGCGCAACATCGCCGTCGCCCAAGTCGAGGCCCTGCGGGCCGGCCGGGAACGCCTGCTGTCCTCCTACGAAATCGTGAAGCGGACCTTGGACGAGGCAATGGCCGAACTCGGTCGCGCCGAAGCCGACGCCCGGGCCGCCGCCGCCTCCGTCCGCCACAAGCCCCTGTCGCTAGACGAAGCCGACGCGCTGGAGGACGAAGAGCCGCCCGACCCGACCCTTCCGCTCCGCCGGCTGGGCGACGGGCCCCCACCCCCGTCCGTCCGTCCGACGGCCGCCGGCCTGCCAGCCAAGGGCGCACCCAGCGCGCCGGGCTGGGGGGCAGCGATGGGGAAGGGGGCGCCGCCGGGACCGGTCCCGGCGACGCCGAGTCCGACAAACGCCGGAGGCTCGGCTACGAAAACTTCGAACCCGAACCCGCCGCTGGCCCCGGTTACGGCTGTCCCTCGGGCGACGGGTTCCCCGGTAACACCCACTTCAACGGCGCCTCCGCCCGGCGCCAAGGCGGGTGCCAACCCGGCGAAGGTGAGCCCGACGGCGCCGATGGCGTCGCCCACGTCGGGCGCCACTGGGGCGCCCCCGCCCGTGTCCCAAGCGGCTGCCTCGCCAACGGGCACCACGGAGACTCCGCCCAAGCGGGATGTCGCAGGGTCGCCGCCGGCTACGACGCCGGAGGTGCCCCCGACACCTGCCGTCAAACCGGCTGCGCCCATGGCAACCTCGCCTGCGATCAAACCCGCTGCGCCCATGGCATCCTCGCCCCCGGCTGAACCGCCAAAGCCTGCGGCGTCCCATGCTGCGCCCACATCGGCGGGGCCGGCGCCTGCGCCGCAGGCTCCGAGGCCGGTGCCTGCGCCGCCCAAGCCAGCCGATGGTGCCGAGTCGCCGACGAAGGAAGTTGGAGCCAAGGGGACCGGGAACGGGTCGGTGGACTCTCTCTTCGCTCGCATCCGGGCGGACCGGGAGCGCGCCGTGACCCAGGCACGCGAGGTCCTGGGCGAGGGCCCGAACGGGACGGCCGTTGAGCAAGGAGGCGAACGGCAGGCGCCGTCCCTGCCACCGGTGGAACGGCAGACGCCACCACCAAGGTTTGCCGATCGGCCGATTCCAGACAGCGACGAAGGGTGGCTGCAGCGCCGGGACGAGCTCCTCGGTCCCATCGAGGCCAACCTGACCCGTCGGCTGAAGCGGGCCCTTCAGGACGATCAAAACGACCGGCTGGATCGGCTTCGGAGCCTCCGTTCCTCGCAGAGAGCGGCGGCGGTGCTGGCAGACCGGGAAACCAACGCGGAGCGGTTCAGGAGTGTGGCGAGGCCTTTTCTCACTGAGGCTTTCGAGGCCGGGACAGCCTTCACATCGTCGTTCAGCTCGAACGCCGAGGCTGCCGTCCCCGATAGCGACCGCCTGGCCGAGGTCCTCACGGAGGCGATCGTGGAGCCGCTGCGCAAGCGACTGGAAGTGGTGCTGGCGGGCGGCCAGGGCGACGACCCGGTGGTGCTGGCCGAGGCCGTGGGCGCCGCCTACCGGGAGTGGAAGACCAAGCGGGTCGAGGTGGTGGCGGCCGACCACGTGGCCAACGCCTTCAACGCCGGAGCCTACGCCGCCCTACCGCCGGGGGCCGAGGTGCGGTGGCTGGTCGACGACGCCGGCGGCCCGTGCCCGGACTGCGACGACAACGCCTTGGCGGATGGGCAGGGGAAAGGGGAGGCATTCCCGACCGGGCAGCGTCGGCCGCCGGCCCACCCCGGGTGCCGATGCCTCCTGGTGCCACCGTCCGAGGCCGGCTAAGCCGGCTGAGCCAGGCGATACGCCTTCGCTGGTCGAGGAGCGGCGGAAGCCGCCGGCCACAACCTTTGGGTGCGCCCGACGTTGCCAACGTGATGCCATAGGCTGCCCCCCGCATGAGAGCACCCGCCGACCTGCCTCAGCGTCCCCGTCGGGCGACACGAGGCAAGTTCCTCGTGGCTGGGGCCGTGATCCTCATCGTCGTGATCTTCTCGCTGCGGAGCATCGCCAACTTCTACACGGACTACCTGTGGTTCAAGGAGTTGAAGTTCACCAGCGTGTTCCAGGGCGTGCTGGTGATCCAGGTGCTGTTGGCGGTGGTGTTCATCGTCGTGTTCTTCGCCCTGATGTGGGGCAACCTGATCATCGCCGACCGGTTGGCGCCCCGGTTTCGGCCTACCGGCCCCGAGGACGAGCTCGTCCAGCGCTACCGGGAGGCCGTGGGCCCCCACGGCGGAAAGGTGCGCGTCGCGGTGGCGGTCGTCTTCGCCTTTTTCGCCGGAATCGGGACCCGCACCCAATGGAACAACTGGATCCTGTTCCAGCACTCGACCTCGTTCGGCGTGAAGGATCCGCAGTTCAACAAGGACGTCAGCTTCTTCGTGTTCCGGCTGCCGTTCATCAACTTCTTCATCGGCTGGCTGTTCGTGTCCATCGTCATCACCCTGGTGGTGACGGTGGTGTTCCACTACCTGAACGGCGGCATTCGGGTGCAGTCGCCGGTGGCGCGCGTGACGCCCCAGGTCAAGGCCCACCTGTCGGTCCTGCTCGGCGCCTTGGCCCTCGTCAAGGCGGTCGGCTACTGGTTCGAGCGCTACAACCTGGACCTGTCCACCAAGCACGTGGTCGACGGCGCCACCTACACCAGCATCCACGCCGACCTGCCGGCGCTGGGCCTCCTGATCGTGATCGCGGTGCTGGCGGCAGGCCTGTTCATCTACAACATCTACCAAAAGGGCTGGACGCTGCCCATCATCGCCGTCGGCCTCTGGGTCCTGGTGTACATCTTCGTGGGCCTGATCTACCCGTGGGCCATCCAGACCTTCAAGGTCAAGCCGGCCGAGATCGTGAGAGAGAAGTCCTACATCCAGCGCAACATCAACGCCACGCGGCAGGCATATGACCTGAACCACGTGGCGGTTCACAGCTTCACGGCCAACACCCAGCTGACACCGGCCGATTTCACCAGCCATCCGGCCAACATGCAGACGATCTCCAACGTTCGGGTCCTCGACCCCGGGTTCGTTCGCAACGGGTACAACAAGTTGCAAGAGATCCGGGCCTACTACACCTTCCCGGATCTCGACAGCGACCGTTACGACCTCGGCGGGGTGCTCACGCCGACGCTGTTCGCGGTGCGGGAGATCCAGCAGACCGATGTCCCCGGCGGGTTCGTCAACACCAAGCTGGAGTACACCCACGGCTTCGGCGGCGCCCTGTCGGGTGACAACGAGTCCGGCGTCAAGGCGGCCGACGGCTCACCCAACTTCGTGGTGTCGAACGTCCCGCCGGTGTCCTCCCCGGGCGCCCCCAGCCTGGGCGGCCAGCCCCGGGTGTACTACGGCGAGCAGCAGGCGAACTATGTCATCACCAATTCGGCGCAGCCGGAGCTGGACTACCAGGACCAAAATACCGGCAACAACGTCAGCTACACCTACAAGGGCAGCGGCGGGGTGGCCATGGGGTCGTATCTGAGGCGCCTTGCCTTCGCACTCCGATTCGGCGATTTCAACCTGGTCCTGTCCGGTCTGGTGACGGACAAATCGCGCATCCAGTACGTGCGCAACATCCAGGATCGTGTGCGTATGGCGGCGCCGTTCCTGAAATACGACAGTGACCCCTATGCCATCACGGTCAATGGCGCCATTTACTGGATCCAGGACGCCTACACCGTCACTAACCAGTACCCATACTCCCAGAAGGCTGACAACTCTCGGATCGGTCCCGGAAGCGGGTTGGGGGGGACGTTCAACTACGTCCGCAATTCCGTGAAGGTCGTAATCGACGCCTACAACGGGTCGATGACGTACTACGTGTGGGATTCCACCGACCCGATCATCAAGGCGTATGAGAAGGCGTTCCCGGATCTGTTTACGCCCGGGTCCAAGATGCCGGCCGACATCCAGGCCCACATCCGCTACCCCGAGGACCTCTTCGACGTCCAGACCAACATGTACGGCCGCTATCACCTGACCGACCCCAACGACTTCTACACCCAGGGCAACGCCTGGACCATCTCCCAGGACCCCGGTGAGGGCGTTCCCACTTCGAGCAGCCAGAGCGCATCGTCGGCGGTCGTCACCCCGGGCGGCATCGCCATACCCACCCGATCGACCCGGATGCCGGCGGTGTACTCGCTGCTCACCTTGCCCGGCCAGCCCGACCAGTCTTTCGACATCCTGCAGCCCTTCGTGCCGGTGTCGCCGTCGGACAAACAGCAGAACCTGACGGCCATCATGACCGCCAAGGGCGACCCTGACGACTATGGCCAGCTGGACGTGTACGTCACCCCGGCCGGCCAACAGGTCGACGGGCCCGCCCAGGTGCCGTCGGCGATCAACGCCAACAGCTCCATCTCCTCGGAGATCACCTTCCTCAACACCCCTGGCGGCGGCAGCCAGGTGGAGCTGGGCAACGTGGTGGTGGTGCCCATCGACCAGTCCGTCTTCTACGTCCAGCCGTTGTACGTGCAGTCGGCCAGCAACCCCATCGACTTCCTCCGGGACGTGATCGTGGTGTACCAGAACACCGCCTACCACGGCGGCACCCTCGACTCGGCGCTGTGCCAGACGCCGTTTGGGGCGCCCTTCTGCTCGCTGCCCGATGGCCAGGTGCCGCCGCCGCAGGTCAACTCGACCGGCGGCGGGCCTGCGGGGAGGACCGGCACGACGACGCCCTCCTCGGTTCCGTCGGGGCAGCAGCAGACGGTTCAGCAGCTGCTGGCTCAGGCGCAAAGCGACTTCACCATGGCCAACGCGGCGCTCACTGCCAACCCACCCAACCTCGGGACCTACCAGCAGGACATCTCGGCGGCGCAGGCGGCGGTGGCGCAGGCAACGCAGCTGTCCCCGGCGGCTCCTGCTTCGGGGTCGTCCTCGACGACTGTGGCGCCTTCCTCTACCACCGCCACTTCGGCTCCATAGCTGGCGGGGTGGGAAAAGTCCTCGACCCGCCCTCGGTCGGCTCGCGGACGGCGATCGTCCCGCCCGGCCTCGGGGCGGGGCGTTGTCGCCCGTGGGTGGGCTCCAGTTGGGTGGTAGGCTGCTTGGACCGCCGCGGGGTGGAGCAGTCTGGTAGCTCGTCGGGCTCATAACCCGAAGGTCGCTGGTTCAAATCCAGCCCCCGCCACCATTGAAACGCTGGTCGGCCGGTCTCGTGCCGAGGGCATAGGCCGCTGACCAGCGCTTTCGCGTGCAGGCCGGTTTCGAAGATTGGCGTTTCTCGGGGCTTTTTCTCGGGACCTACTCAACTTTGCGCTAGGCAGCCCGGTGCAGGCGGTCGCCGCGCACGCGGCCGGTG
>JBOGGN010000328.1:0-10450 GCA_050744165.1 Acidimicrobiales bacterium
TCGTCGGTCACGTTGAGCGGGGGCAGCATCGTCGCCGGCGGCTCGTGCATGTTCTCGGTGACTGTGACCGGGACGCAGGCCGGGTCGTGGCAGAACACCACCGGCCACGTGACCTCGACCGAGGGCGGTACCGGTGCCACGGCGTCGGCCACGCTGGTCGTTGTGGCCCCGCCGGTGATCGCCAAGAGCTTCGGGGCGACCAACGTCGCACTCAACGGCACCACCAGCCTGACCTTCACCATTACCAACCCGGCCGCCAACACGGCGGCGCTGACCGGGGTGGCGTTCACCGACTCGCTCCCGGCGGGACTCGTCGTGAGCAGCCCCAACGGGCTGAGCGGCTCCTGCGGCGGCGGCACCATCGTTGCCACCGCCGCCTCGGGCACCGTGTCGCTGAGCGCGGCGACCATCGCCGCCGGCGGTAGCTGCTCGTTCTCGGTCAACGTGGTGGGCACGACCAATGGCGCCAAGGTCAACTCGGTGACGGTGTCGTCGACCAACGGCGGCACCGGCAACACCGCTATGGCGACGCTGACCGTGGCCGTGGCGCCGGTGATCGCCAAGTCGTTCGGGGCGGCGACCATCCCGCTGGGCGGGTCGACCACCCTCAGCTTCACGATCACCAACCCCAATGCCAGTTTCGCCCTGACCGAGGTGGCGTTCACCGACACCTTGCCGGGGGGCCTGGTGGTGTCGTCACCGAACGGGCTGTCCGGCTCGTGTGGGGGCGGGACGATCACCGCGACGTCGGGAGCGGGCACGGTCAGCCTGAGCGGCGCCACCGTGGACGGCGGCGCCCAGTGCGTCTTCTCGGTGAATGTGACGGGCAGCGCGGCGGGGGTCGAGAACAACAATGTGTCGGTCACCTCGGCCAACGCGGGGCCGGGCAACACGGCCTCGGCCACGGTGACGGTGCTGGCGCCGCCGACGATCGCCAAGGGGTTCGGCGCTTCGTCGATCCCCTTCGGACAGAACACCACCCTGACGTTCACCCTGGCCAACCCCAACGCCACCAGCCAGGTGACCGGGGTCGGCTTCACCGACACCCTGCCCGCCGGTTTGGTGGTGGCGTCGCCGAACGGGCTGTCCGGCTCCTGCGGCGGCGGCACGATCACCGCGGTGGCGGGTTCCGGCCAGGTCAACCTGACCGGGGCGACGTTGGCCGCCTCCGCCGGTTGCATGTTCCAGGTGGCCGTGACCGCGGTCGGCGTCGGCCTCCAGTCGAACACCACGTCGGCGGTGACCTCGGCCAACGGCGGCACCGGCCTGGCGGCCACCGCCAGTCTGACCGTCACCCGGGCGCCCACCACGACGACGGTGACGGTCGCGCCGGCGAACCCCGGTTTCGGCGAGGCGGTCACTTTTACCGCCACCGTCGCCGCGTCGGGAGCCAACAACAGTGGCGTCAACCCGACCGGCACGGTGAGTTTCTTCCTCAACGGCTCGACGACGCCGGCCGCTACCGTGAACCTGAACGGCGCCGGCCAGGCCACGTTCACGACCTCCGCCCTGGCGGCGGGGGCCAACACGGTGACCGCCTCCTACAGCGGCGACACCAACTTCCTGCCGTCGTCGTCGACCACCGGCGCCACCACCACGGTGTCGTGCACCACCACCGTGTCGGGTTCCAACGGGGCGCTGATCCCCGGTCCGGGATCGACGTGTGTCATCGGGGGGACGGTCACCGGGTCCATCGTCGTGCCCGCCGGTTCCACTCTTGACCTGGAGGGGGTCACCGTGGTCGGCTCGGTGAATGTCTCCGGCGGCGGCGCCATCCGCATCTGCGGCTCGACGATCGGCGGCTCGGTCACGGTGACCGGCGACACCAGCTTCGTGCTCATCGGCGACGCCGCCGACGGCTGCGCCCCCAACAGCATCGGCGGCAGCCTGACCTTGGTCAGCAACCGCCACGGGGTCCAGGCCATCGGCAACACGGTCAAGGGGGCCGTCAACGCCTCGGGCAACAGCGGCGCCGGGCCCTTCCCTGACGACACCGCCCCCAACATCAGCGGCAACCACCCCTAAACGCCGAGCATCCCGGCCCGGGGTCGGGCCCAGGCCGTCTCGTCGACCGCACCTGCGACAACCTGAGCTCGGTGGCCCGGGGGCTGGAGCGCACTGGCCGGCTGGTGACCGCCGCCGCGGTGCTGCTGGCGATGGTGTTCATGCGGCTGGCTGGTGAGGCCAACTGGTGGACGCCCCGGCCGCTGGCCGCCTGTACGATCCCTTCGGCCTGACCGAATCCGAGGGTGGAAAAAGCCTCGCCCTCCCGCGTCCGGCCCCGACCCCGTCATCAAGGAGGTGGCGCAGATCTCGCGCAGCCCATCGCCAACCGGACCGGCCACCGAGCACCGGTCCCGCGCCCGGAGGGGGGAGGGTTCCCGCCTCCGGGAGGAGATCCTGGCCGCCGCGGAGCACCTCCTGGTCGACAGCGGTGACGAGTCGACCGTCTCCATCCGGGCCGTGGCCCAAGCCGTCGGCGTCACCCCACCGTCGATCTACCTGCACTTCGCCGACCGCAACGAGCTCATCTTTGCGGTCTGCGAGGAACAGTTCGGCCACCTGCACGAGGCGATGGACGCCGCCGCCGCCGGGGTGGAGGACCCCTGGGAGCGGATCCAGCGCAAGGGTCGGGCCTACATCCAGTTCGGGCTGGACAATCCCGAGCAGTACCGCATCCTGTTCACCAGCCGGCCGGACTGCACGCCCGAGCGGTTCATGGACGAGCGGCTCATCGCGACGACCGCCTTCGGGCCGCTCATGGAGGACGTCGACGAGGTTCGTGCCCGGGGCCTGCTGCGGCCCGGCGCGCCCGACACCACGGTGATCGCCTGTGGGCTATGGATGACCGTACACGGCGTGACGTCGCTCTTGATCGCCAAGCCGGAGTTCCCGTGGCCGGACCGGCAGCTGCTCATTGACCACGCATTAGTGACCTGTGCTGCCGGGCTGCGGGGCGTCGCACTTGCCGAGGAGCCATCGGGCCGCTGAGGTGGCCGAATCTGAGGTAAGAGCGGAGCCCTGGAGCCTTCTCGGAGCAGCCCGGGTCATCGGCGGCTACGTGTGGTTGGAAGAGCGGCTCTTCGAGATCGTCGGCGGCTGGGTGCCGTCGGTCCCCGAGCCGGCCGTCAAGTTGCGCTTCGAGGCCGACAGCCACCACCACGCGTGGCACGCCTCGCTGTGGCGGGAGCGGCTCCCGGCGCTGCGGGAGGTCGAACCCGACGCGTTCGTGGCTCCCGCCACCCCGCCGCTCGAGCAGGCCCTGTCGTCGGTCGCCCAGTCCGCAACGACCGTCGAGCGCCTGGTGTCGGTGTACCGGGTGCTGGCGCCGCGCCTGGCGGTGGGCTACCAACGGCACCAGGAGCGGGCGTCGGCCGTCGCCGATGGTCCGACCATCCGGGCATTGGACCTCGTCCTGGCTGACGAGCGCCGAGACTGGCAGGAGGGCGAGGCCCTCGTGCAGAGCGTGCTCACCTCGTCGGTCGACGTCGCCCACGCGGCGGCGTGGCAGCGCCGGCTGGAGAGCCTCCTGGTCGGGGCGGCCGCGTTCTTGTAGCGTGGGCGGCAATGAAGAAGATCATCCTTTTGGTCGTGCTCGCGGGCTTGACAATCTTCGCCGTCCGCAAGCTCCGCACCGGCTAGACCCCCACCGTCCTGCCGCTGAATCCGCTCGCTAGGGCGCCGCGAACTGCTGCGGAGCTCCGCGTAGGCGCGCCGCGCCGACACCTATGGCGCCGCCGTCTCTAGTTTGTACGCGCCCATCTAATCCTGTTTCCGGGAAAAACGACTCGTCCCTTTTGGACGTTTTCCTCCGGTCGCGATCAGTCCTTTTTGGCGACAACGGTCAAGCCTGCAGCCACCTCGCGGGACGGATGTGTCAGGGTATTGAGGCCGGTAGTGGTGCGTCCCCGCCGCGGGTGACTTCCGGCGATTGTGGGTGTCGAGGCTGCGTGATGTGGCAGGGAGTATCCTGCCGCGGGAAGGTGGTGAAGCTGCTGTGGACATGCTGATCGTATTTTTGCGAGAGAAACGCTGGGCGCGGCGGACGCTGACGGGCGTCACCGCGGGCCTGGTTCTGATCGCAGTGATCCTGCTCGCCTACCCGCTGTATTCCAACTTCGTCACCAACGAACTCCAGTCGAAACTGCGCCACCAACTGGCCAGCCCGCAGTTGAAGAACGCCTACCAAAAGGGCCAGTTGCGGGTTGGCGACAGCCTCACGCGCCTGCAGATCCCGTCCCTCGGCGTGGACGTGGTGGTCGTTGAGGGTACGACCGCCAACGCTCTGCGCGCCGGTGCCGGTCACTACGTCGGCTACCCGCTGCCGTGCACCGCCGGCAACGTTCCCATTGCCGGCCACCGCACCACCTACGGCAAACCCTTCACCAACCTCGACCAGCTGAAGCCGGGCGACGACATCATCCTGACCACACCCGTCGGTACCTGCACCTACAAGGTCGACCAGGCACCCTTCACCGTCCTGCCCGATGACCTGGCCGTGGTGAGCATGCCCCCCAACCCGACGCCGCCGGCGGGGACACAAAACGGCGGGTACCTGCTCACCTTGACCACCTGCACCCCGAAGGGCTCGGCCAGCCATCGGCTGATCGTGCAGGCGGCCATGGTTCCCTCGCAAAGCGCGTAAGACACCGTAGGAGGTACGACTTGGGCGCTCGTTGGCCCCGGGCCTTGGCAGCCATGTTGTTGGTGGCAGGCGCCGGCTCTGTGGGCGCATTGGTACTGCTGGCTGCACCTGCATCGGCAACCGCGACGTCGGCGCCCTGCGGCGGCCAGCTCCAGCTGCCGTGCCCCCCAATGGCCCAGGTCAGCGCCACGTCGAGTGAGATGAGCGGCACCATCACGATCACGTGGACGCCGTCCAAGTCCGTCGACACCGTTACTCCGGGTCCGGCCAACCTGGCCTGGCAGCCCCAAGCGTCTGGGGCGCCCGCCGACCCGGCCCCCATCCCCACGCAGTCGGCGTCCCTCGAGGGCTGCTCGCCTGGCAACCTCGGCCAACCGGTGGTGTGCACCTACTCCTGGCCGAGCTCGCTGCTCAACAACGGCTATGTCCTCAACGGGCAGTACGCGGTGACGACCAGCGCCAAAGAGTGCCTGATCGTCGTCGGTTGCTCGACGGTCTCGTCGGTGACCCAGACCATCGGTGTCGAGAACCCCGCAGTGGCGCCGACCGGGGTCAAGGCGGCGCTGGTGCCCGGGTCCAACCCCGAGGCCATCCAAGTCAGCTGGACGCCCAATCCCGAGCCCGACATCGTCGGCTATGTCGTCTACAGCGGTACCAGCACGACGCCGTTCTGCCAGGTCAACAGCAGCCCTGCCAACCCGCTGTCGTACTCCTGCCAGGGCATCCCGACCAAGAACGGCAACTACAGCTTCCATGTGGTGGCCTATCGCTACGGGAACACCTTCAACGACCAGGTCGCCAAGCAAGTCGCCGGGGCCTCCTCGGCCAACACGCCCAATGTGTCGGTGACCGGGATCACGGCGCCGGTGACCACCCTGCCGGTGACCAACACCCTGGGCAACATCGGCGTCGTCACCGGGCCTGCCAAGAATGGCACCACCTCCGGCGCCGGGCGCACTTCCGGAACCGTCATCCTCGCCGTCCCCTCCGTAGCCTCGACGACCACCACGACGCTCGGGGGCGACTTCAGCCCCGTGCTGCCCTACGGCACCACCACCTCGACCAGTTCGACGGTCGACCCGTCCGCCCTCTCGGTTCCCACCAAGCACAAGGGCTCGTCCGTGGCGACCATTGCCGCCGTCGGCGCCGGCCTTTTGGTTGCCACCATCGCCCTCCACGGGGTGTGGTTACGTTCAGAGGTGCGCCGCAGCGGCCAGCTCGAACCCCTCGATCCGGAGTCCTACAGCCGCCACTGAGGCGAATCTGACTAGATTGATTACTAGGAGGGCTCAATCGCGAGTCGCGGGCTGGGCGGAGTGACTGCAGAACAAGGAGGACGTGGCCGGATGGACCTAGGCCTTGAAGTAGACGAGACGCACCTTCCCTTCACCGTGTTGGCGGTCAAGGGCGAGGTGGATGTCTACACTGCCCCCCGGTTGCGGGAGAAGCTGGTGGAGTTGGTCAGCCAGGGCAAGCGCTGGATAGTCGTCGACCTCGACGGGGTCGACTTCCTCGATTCCACTGGCCTTGGCGTCCTGGTCGGCGGGCTGAAGCGGCTGCGCAGCCACGATGGTGACCTCGGCCTGATCTGCAACCAGCAGCGGATCATGAAGGTGTTCGAGATCACCGGCCTGACCAAGGTCTTCACCGTGTACGAGTCCATCGAAGCCGCGACCACGGCGGCCACCCCGGGCTGAGCCTGGGGCGGACGACGCTGTCGATGGAGCCAATACTGGAGTTGGAGATCCCGGCCCGGCCGGAGTACATCGCTATCGTCCGCCTCGTCGTCTCGTCGGTCGCGTCGACGAGGCGTAACCTGCCCGACGACCGCATCGACGACCTGAAGCTCGCGGTGTCAGAGGCCTGCACCAACGCCATCGAAGCCTACGGATCAATCCCCGGCCCCGGGGACGACGGGGCCCACGCGGGGGCGTCGGCGCCGCCCGCTGATCCCCGGGCCGCGCCGCCGTCGCCAACGGGCCCCGTGGCTGTGTCGCCCGACCCCGGCGCCAACGGCGCCGGAGCACCCCTGCATCTGCCCGTGGGCGGGCGGGTCCGCATTCTGGTACAGGATGACGACGAGAAGCTTGAGATCAAGGTGGCCGACAGCGGCCCCGGTTTCGACCCCGACGATTTGCCGGCCCACCCACCGGTCACCGATCCCGAGCGGCTGAACTTCGAGCGTGGGCTCGGCATCCCCTTGATCCGCACGCTGGTTGATGAGGTGGAGTTCGCGTCTTCTTCCGCGGGCACCTCGGTTCGCATGGCCATCTACGGCGACCCGTCGGAGTTGCACCCCCCGGAGGACTTGACCGGAGACGACGAGTTCGCCTGAAGGCGGCGCTCCTGCGGGCCCGCGGTCGATCCGGCTCATGCAAGGTCGGAACTCCAAGCCGTTTTGCTCTTGACATTTTGGTGACCTGAAACTTATAGTTTCAGGGTCCAAAGTCATGGTTGACACGCTCTCGAAGTCGGAACGCGAGACCCTGAAGGCGATCTATCGGCTGAATTCCGGCCAACTCGGACCAGATTCGCCGCCGGGGGGGTATGCCCACACCGGCGCCCTGGCCGACCGGCTCGGGGTGACCCCGGGCACGGTGACCTCGGTCGTCAAGCGCCTCGCAGACCGCGCCTTGGTGGATTACACGCCCTACCGGGGAGTGGCGCTGACCGCTCTTGGCCGCCAGCAGGCGGTGGCGGTAATCCGCCGGCACCGAATCGTCGAGCGGTTCCTATCCGACCTGCTGGGCTACGCCTGGCACGAGGCCGATCGACTGGCTCCGAGCTTCGAGCACGACCTGCCTCAAGAGGTCGAGGACCGGCTGTTCGTGGCCCTCGACTGCCCCTCGACGTGCCCCCACGGCTTCCCGATCCCCGACGACGAGGGCAGCGACATCCCCCCGATGCCGACCCTGTATGCGTTGGAACCGGGCGACGTGGCCATTGTTGCCATGTCCGGTTCGACCGACCGCGACATGGTGAGCTTCCTCGACAGCCTCGGGCTGCGACCCGGCGTCGAGGTCGAGGTGAAGGAGAAGCACCCCTTCGACGGACCTCTGGTGCTGCGGGTTGGCGGCTACGACCGGACGCTCGGCGAACGGGTCGCTCGCCAGATCCTGGTGACGACCTCCCGCCCCAACGGTGCTGCCAACGGAACTCCGGACGGGGTCTCGAACGGCTCACCCATCGACCCACCCAACGGCCCACCGAAGGGTGGCCGCCATCTTGAAGATCGTAACCACGAACACAGGGAGGCTCCTATCCCATGACCAGCCTGCTCGCCGCCGAAGGGGGGTACCAGTCCTTCCACCTACGAGGCGGGGACTGGTTCTGGCTCATCTTCTCGGCCCTCACCGCCCTGCTCGCCATCGGCGTCGGCGTCGGGCTGATGAAGAACGTGCTGGCCGCCGACGAGGGCACACCGAAGATGCGCGAGATCGCCACGGCGATCGAAGAGGGGGCGCTGGCCTACCTCCGGCGGCAGTTCCGCACCATCGTCATCATCCTGGTGCCATTGGTGGTGCTGGTGTTCCTCACCGCCACCAAGGTCGCCCGCCCCGACGGCTCCGTCGCTCTCGGCTTCGTCCCCTCGGGCATCTTCCGGACGCTGGCCTTCCTGCTCGGGTGCTGCATGTCCGGGCTCACCGGCTTCATCGGCATGAGCCTGGCGGTCAAAGGCAACGTCCGCACCGCAGCCGCGGCCCGCAGCGGCTCGCTGCCCAACGCCTTGAAGGTGGCATTCCGCACCGGCGGCGTGACCGGGATGTTCACCGTCGGTCTGGGCCTGATCGGCGCCACCACCATCATCATGATCTTCCAGAACACCTCGTCAGTGATCCTCATCGGCTTCGGGTTCGGTGGCTCGCTCCTGGCTCTGTTCCTCCGGGTCGGTGGTGGCATCTTCACCAAGGCCGCCGACGTGGGCGCTGACCTGGTCGGCAAGGTGGAGGCAGGTATCCCCGAAGACGACCCCCGCAATGCGGCCACCATCGCCGACAACGTGGGGGACAACGTCGGCGACTGCGCCGGCATGGCAGCCGACCTCTTCGAGTCCTACGAGGTGACGCTGGTGGCTTCCATCATCCTCGGCGTGGCGGCGTTCAAGTCGATCGGCGCCAACCCCGCGTTGGGCCTGATCTTCCCGGTCATCGCCCGGGCCCTCGGCGTGTTGTGCTCGATCGTCGGCGTGTTCGCGGTCAAGGCGACCGATCGGGACAAGACTGCCATGGCCCCGATCAACCGGGGCTTCTTCGCTGCCGGGGCTCTCACGGTCATCACCACTTTTATCGTGGCCATGACCTACATCGGCAACCACCACCACAATGAGGGCCTCAAGGTGTTCGGTGCCGTGACCGCCGGTTTAGTCCTGGCCCAAGCCCTGTCCCGCCTGACCGAGTACTTCACCTCGACTGAGACCCGGCCGGTCAGGGAGATCGCGGAAGCGGCTCGCACCGGCCCCGCCACCGTGATCCTGTCGGGCATCTCCTCTGGCCTCGAGTCCAGCGTCTACGCCATCCTCATGATCGCCATCACCATCGGCGTGGCAATCTGGATCTCGGGCGGCAACATCGAGTTCGCCTTCTACTTGGTCGCCCTCGTCGGGATGGGGATGCTAGCTACCACCGGGGTGGTGGTCTCCGAGGACACCTTCGGCCCCGTGTCGGACAACGCGGCTGGCATCGCCGAGATGTCCGGCGAGTTCGGGGGCGAACCGGCGCGCATCATGGTCAGCCTCGACGCTGTCGGCAACACCACCAAGGCGGTGACCAAAGGCTTCGCCATCGGGTCGGCCGTCATCGCGGCGGTGGCCCTGTTCTCCAGCTACGTCGAGACCATCGGCGACCAGGTGCCCTCCCTGCGGTCGCTCGGCCTGTCGGGCTCGAAGCTGTTCTCGGCGGTCGCAATCAACGTGGCCGACCCCAAGACCTTCATCGGCCTCATGGTGGGCGGTTCCATAGCGTTCATGTTCAGCGCCCTGGCCATTCGCGCCGTGGGCCGGACCGCGGGCACGGTGGTCCACGAGGTTCGGCGCCAGTTCCGGGAGCACCCCGGGATCATGGACTACACCGAGAAGCCGGAGTACGGCCGCGTCATCGACATCTGCACCACCTCGGCCCTGCGTGAGCTGGCCACTCCCGCGCTGCTGGCCGTACTGGCGCCGGTCGTCATCGGCTTCGGCCTCGGATACCTAGCTCTCGGCGCGTTCCTGGCGGCGGTCATCGTCGTCGGCCAGCTCATGGCCAACTTCTTGTCCAACGCAGGCGGCGCCTGGGACAACGCGAAGAAGTTCATCGAGGACGGCCACGAGGGGGGCAAGGGTTCCAACGCCCACACGGCGGCAGTCATCGGCGACACCGTTGGCGACCCCTTCAAGGACACCGCCGGCCCCGCGCTCAATCCGCTGATCAAGGTCATGAACCTGGTCAGCCTGCTCATCCTGCCGGCCATCATCTCCCTCGGCCGGGGCTCACTGCGGACCAAGTCCACCGGTGCCGGTTACATCGTTGCTGTCCTCGGCCTGATCGTCCTGATCGTGGCCGTGGCCTACTCCAAGCGCAAGGCGGCGGCCATGGACGCGGACCTACCGGGGTCGATTCCGGCAGCGGGCCCCACGGCGGTCGGTGCCGCACCGACGGACACGGGCATGGCGGCCGCCGGCAACGGCTTTGGCCGCGACACCCTGGCCGCTCCATGGCAGGCGACGGCGCCAGCGGCACCAACGGCAGGGTCAGGGACCTGGGCGCCCGGCCCTGACCCGAACGCTCCAGCTCCGCCGTGGGGTGGCCCTGCTGCCCCGACGGCGCC
>JBOGGN010000329.1:0-7432 GCA_050744165.1 Acidimicrobiales bacterium
ATGACCGGCGGGTCGCCGAGCTTGGCTCGCAGACGGTGCATGGTGTGCTTCACCGCGCTGGTGAATGGGTCAGCTGCCTCGTCCCAGACTCGTTCAAGTAGTTGCTCGGCCGAGAGCACGACGCCGGGTGAGGTGAGCAGGCATTCGAGCAGGGCGAACTCTTTGGGGCTCAGCTCCAGGCGTCGCCCGGCGCGGCAGACGACGCGGCGGGCGGGGTCGAGGTTGATGTCCTCGTAGGTGAGAGTGGGTGGCACGGGCGGGGTCGATCGGCGTGCGAGGGCGCGGACGCGGGCGACTAGCTCGGTGAAGTCAAACGGCTTGGGGAGGTAGTCATCGGCGCCGAGCCCGAGGCCGTCCACGCGGTCTTTGACGGTGCTGGCGGCGGTGAGCATCAAGACGCGGCTGTCGGTGCCGGCGGCGGCGAGGTGGCGGCAGATGTCGTCGCCGTGGACGCCGGGAAGGTCTCGGTCCAAGACGATCACGTCGTAGCGGGTGACGGCCAGGTGGCTGAGGGCGTCGGTGCCGTCCAGGACGACGTCGACGGCCATGCCCTCGCGACGCAACCCGGTCCCGATGGACTCGGCCAGGACCTCGAAGTCCTCGACCACCAGGACCCTCATCGGATTCCACCGGAGTGGCCGGGGTGGCGCTGTTGGCCGCGGATTGGACCTGCCATGTGGTCAAGCATGCCGGGGCGTAGGTCGCAGCCCGGTAGCAGCGTTTGCGACCCGGCTTCGACCGGCGGGGTCGTACAACGATTTCGTACTTCCGCCACGAGGAGAAATGAACGACGAGTGATCGCCAGACGATCGATGTTTCCGGGCTGGGCAAGCGGTTCGGGGCGACGCAAGCATTGGACGGCATGACCTTCCGCGTCGAGCCCGGTCGGATGACTGGATTTCCTGCCCCAACGGCGCGGGCAAGTCCACCACGATCCGATCCGCCGGTGGTGGTCCTAGACGAGTCGTTCAACGGCATGGACTCATTGGGATCGGCTAGAGGCCGAACGACCTCTCTAGGAACTGACCAGGGTCCGCCACTCGAAGCAGGCGCATTCGCCGACAACCCTCATTTTGCGCTGAGTGCCTCTGTTATACGGAAGCGCTGGCGATCCGGCTCTCCCAATATTGAGCGGCGACCTCGACGCGGTTGCGTGCGTTCAGCTTCTCTTGGATACGGGCGATGTGGGTCTTGACGGTGCTGAGGGAGATGAAGAGCTCTGCGGCGATCTCCTGGTTGGTGCGTCCCCTGGCGATGCTGGCGACGATTTCGAGCTCTCGTTCGGAGAGCACGCCTGACCGCGCGACACCTTTGAATCTTCGGACCGGGGTGAGCTGCTTGAGGAGGCGGACGGTCACTGAAGGCGAGATGAGGGCGTCGCCAGCGTGAGCGGCTCGCACGGCTTCGATGAGGAGGGCAGGGCCCGCGTCTTTGAGGAGGAATCCGGCGGCACCGGCGCGTAGGGCGCCGTAGACGTACTCGTCGGTGTCGAAGGTGGTGACGATCACGACGCGGAGCGGGTCGGGCACGTCGGGACCGGCGATCGCCCGGGTGACTTCGATACCATCGAGTTCCGGCATGCGGATGTCGACCAGGGAGACATCGGGGCGAACGTCTTGAGCAAGGGCAACGGCCTGTGCCCCGTCGCTGGCTTCTGCGACCACAGTCACACCCGGTTGGGTCTCAAGAATTTGTCGAAAGCCGCTACGAACCATGGCCTGGTCGTCGGCCAACAAGACCCGGATGCTCATGGTCCGGTCCGGGCCGGGAGCGGCAGGCTGGCATGGACTGCCCAACCGGCATCGGCGAGGGGACCGGCGTGGAGCTGGCCGCCGAGCGCCTCGACTCGTTCCCGCATCCCGACAAGACCGTAGCCACTAGGTATCCGGGCCGGAAGAGGCGGCGCAGGGGCGTCGTTGGTGACCTCGACGCCGACGCGGTCCGGGTCGTGGGTGACGGTGACGGTGACCGAGTGGGCCTCGGGAGCGTGACGAGCCACGTTGGTAAGCGCTTCTTGGACCACGCGGTAGACGGTGGTGGCGACCTCGCCAGGCCAGGTGTTCGCGGTGAGCTCGGTCGGGAGGCGGAGGTCGACGGCGGGTCCGTGGCGGCCGAAGCGCTCGACGAGCTGGTCGATCGGTTCGGGCGCTGATGAGACCCCGGCGGTGTCGTCGGGATCACGCAAGAGCCCGACGAGCCGGCGGATGGCGGTCAGGGTTTCGCTGCCGGCGACCTCGATGCTGGCGAGGGCGGCGAGTAGCGGTTCGGGGTCGTCCTTGCTGGCGAAGCTTGCCGCTTGCGCCTGGACCACCATGCCAGTCACGTGGTGAGCGACCAAGTCGTGCAGCTCACGCGCCAGTTCCAGACGCTCGTTGCGCCGGACCGCATCGAGGGCCGCATCGTGGCGGCGATCGAGGGAGCGTAACCAGGCGCCGACAGCGAGCGCGCTGGCCCAAAGCGTGACCGAGGACAGAGCATCGAGGGCGGAGGGCTTGAACGATCCGGTCCCGTGGGAACTCTGGCCCACGGCAACGACGACCACGCCCACCACGGCGAGCCACGCCGCTCGATGTGGTGCGACCCAGCGCGCCGTCGAGGCGGCAAGTACCAGCAGCGCAACCCAGCGCCCGGCCTGGACCGGTCCAGCGTTGAAACCGAGACCCTCCGGGACCATCGTGGCCACGGCGAAGAGGGCGAGCCCCACCGCAACGGCCCACGATCGATTGCGTGATCGCAGCACGGCGGTGGCGCCGATGACGACGTCGACGGCGAGGTCGAGCGGCCAGTTGCTGCCAGCGCTGGCCGCGCGCGCCGTGTCGGAGGCGACCGCGGCCGCCAAGGCCAGCAAGAGCACGACGTCGGGACCCGATCTGACGATGGCAGCCAGTCGCCGTAACCGTGGCACGCCACGCAGGGTACGTCGGGGCCGTTCCCAGGTCTGTCGGCCGAAAGTACGAATCTGGGCGTGGCCGGCAGAAGCGTACTTTCGGCCGATACCCGGCCGTGGGCGAACCGGCCATCCTGGCGTCGTGCCCGCCCTACACCTCCTCTTGGCACCCGCACCGTCGCGCGCTGCTCTTGCCGCTGGCACCGGCAAGAGCAGTGATGGACGGCGCCCCTTTTCCCAGCCTGCTTCTGAGAGATAGGACCCGATGAGGAACGACTCCTTCCCCGGCGCTGACGACAAAGCGATCCAACTCGACGCCGTGACCAAGATCTACCAGTCCGGCCGACAACCTGCGTTGACCCAGGTCAGCTTCGGCGTGGCCGCCGGAGAAGCCGTGGCCGTCATGGGCCCTTCGGGTAGCGGCAAGTCCACTCTGCTGAACTTGATGGCCGGGTTGGATCGCCCCACCTCTGGCCGTGTGTTCGTGGCGGGACGGCGGATCGACAACCGCAGCGAGAGCGCGCTGGCCCGCTTTCGTGCCCGTCACGTCGGGATCGTGTTCCAGTTCTTCAACTTGCTCGACGACCTGACCGTCGAGGACAACGTGCTGCTCCCCGCGCAGCTGGTCGGCGCCGATCGCCATCGCGCCAGGAGGCGAGCCAACGAGCTCCTCGGCTGGATGGGCATCGAGCATCATCGAAACGCCTACCCGCCGCACCTGTCGGGTGGACAACGCCAGCGGGTCGCGATCGCCCGAGCGCTGGTGAACTCGCCCGAGCTGCTCTTGGCTGACGAGCCGACCGGGGCGCTCGACTCTGCGACCGGGAACGAGATCAGCGATCTGCTGAGGGAACTGAACGCGGCAGGCCAAACGCTGGTGCTCGTCACCCACGACTCCGACCTGGCCCGCCGTCAACGCGCCCGAACCGTACACATCGTCGACGGCCGCCTCGCCACCAGCACGGCAGAGGTGACCAGATGAACTGGTTCGACGCGGTGAGGACGGCCACCGGCCGCATGGCCAACCACAAGGTGCAAGCGTTCGTGATCGGCGTGGTGCTGGCCGCATCAACTGCCTCGGCCACGCTCGGCATCGCGCTCCTCGCCGCCGTGAACGCCCCCTTCCAGCACGCCTTCGCTGCCCACAACGGCGCAGATGTAACCCTCACCGTCGACGCATCCCGGATCAGTCAGAACCAGCTCGCCGCCAGCCGCTCGCTTCCCGGGGTCGCCGCCATCTCCGGCCCATTCCCCGAAACCACCGCCGTGGTCAGCTTCGGCGGCAACTCGCTCGGCCCACGCCTCCTTGTCGCGCGCCCGTCGCCGAAAGGGCCCGTTGATGACGTCACCCTGAGCGCCGGCCAATGGCCAGACAGGCCTGGACAAGTCGTGCTCTACAGCGGCGACGACGGTGGTGGCGGCTTCCCGGTCCTGGGCGACACCGTCGAGGTGAGCGGACCCTCAGGCGTCCACTCCCTGACCGTGGTCGGGTTCGCGGCGTCGGTCACCGGGACGGCAGACGGCTGGGTGAACACGACCGAGATGTCTCGTGTCCAGTCCTCGGGGACGCCGCCAAATGAACAGGTGCTCTACCGCTTCGCCAACGCCGCAACGGACGCTGAAATTGCGTCCGACATCGCCGAGATCAAGCACGCGCTACCGCCCGGCGCGGTGACGGGAGCCTCGACCTGGCTGACCTCGGAACGCAAAGCGGCCGGAAACGCGGTGATCATCCAGCCGTTCATCATCTCCTTCGCCCTGCTCGGCCTGGCCATGGCCATCCTCATCGTCGCCAACGTGGTCAGCGCCGCTGTCGTGTCCCAATACCGCCGGATCGGCGTGCTGAAGAGCATCGGGTTCACCCCTGCCCACGTGGCCACCACCTACCTCCTGCGAATCGGCGCCCCCGCAGCACTGGGAGGCGTGGCCGGAGTCGTGCTCGGCAATGTCGCGGCCGTCCCCGTGCTCCACCACAGCTCGGGCATCTACGGCGTCGGTAAACCGAGCGCACCGCTGTGGGCATCGGCCGTGGCGTTCGTCGGGATGTTCGCCCTCACCATGCTGGCGGCGCTCACCCCAGCTCTTCGGGCGGGCAAGCTCTCGGCGGTTGAGGCCATCGCCGCTGGCCGCGCTCCCCGGGCAGGCCACGGCTTCCTGGCTCATCGCATCGCCGGCCGGCTGCCGCTCCCACGCCCGGTTCGCATCGGCCTGGCGCACCCCTTCACTCGGCCATCACGCAGCATAGTGACCGTCGCCGCGATCGCCTTCGGCGTCACCGCGGTGATGTTCGCCGTCGGGCTCACCTCTGTCCTCGGGCGGGTGCAGCAAGCGCAAACCCTCTCAAACACCGCGCCCGTGCAACTGCAGCTCAACAATCCGCACACCGTGCCCAGCACTGCCGTAGACGCGGCGGCGGTCGCGGCGCTGCGCGCCCAACCCGGAACCAGTCGATACGTCGCCGTCTACGGCGGCGACACCGCCGACCATGTCCAGATCCCCGGCGTCTCGCAGTCCGTCACGGCCACCGCCTTCGGCGGCGACAGCTCCTGGCTCGGCTACAGCCTGATCGCCGGCCGCTGGTATAACGCAGCCGGCGAAGTCGCTGTCAACTCGGCGTTCCTGTCCGACAGTGGCCTCACGATCGGCGACACCACCATCATCGGCGTGCTCGGGGGCAGCGACGTCACGACCACGATCCGGATCGTCGGGGAAGTATTCGCCCCCCACGACCAGCCGTGGCTCTTCACCAGCGCACAGACACTCCCCGGAGTCGCCATCCGACAGAACCTCCGGGGATACGACATCGGGCTACGTCCCAGCACCAGCCCCAGCGACTACATCCACCAGGTCAACTCCACCCTCGCAGGTCACAGCCCATGGACCGCCACCCGGCCACAAGGGAACAGCTTCTACGGCATCGCCACGTCGCTGATCGCCCTGCTCGCCGCCCTGGTGGCCATCGGCGCTGGCCTCGGGGTCCTCAACACGATCATGATGACCACCAACGATCGAGTCCATGACCTTGGCATCTTCAAGGCGCTCGGCATGCGGCCCACTCAGATAATCAGCATGGTCACCAGCCAAATCGTCATACCCGCGATCCTCGCCGCTGCGATCGCTGCGCCCATCGCCACCGTCCTCACCACCACTGCCGTCCACGCCATGGCCAACGCCGCCCACAGCAGCATCCCCGCCAGCTTCAGCCATGTACTCCCACCATCCCGGCTCGCCCTCGTTTCCCTAGCCGGCCTCGCCATCGCCCTCGCCGGGGCAATCCTGCCGGCAACCTGGGCCGCTCGGGCCACGCCAGCAGCCGCCCTGCGGGCGGAATGAGCGAATGGCTTGCAGCCCCTTTCTCGACCACGCCGCACTCGCCGGCCACCGCAGGCGACCATTCGTAAAACGCCGAACGCGACACCGAGCACACCCGGCACAAGGTCTTGAGGTCGAACTTGGTCTTTTGGGCATCGATAAACGCCAAGACCTTCACGCGTTCGACTCTTTCATCCAAAAGACCGCAGCTCGTTTTAAGATCTCACGCTCCGTCTCCAACTCCACCACCCGCTTGCGGAGCCGTTTGACCTCCTCGGACTCTGCGGTCTCCGCCGCGAACCGCTGCGGGTCCTCCGGAGCACGCCGCGGACTCCCATCTGGACTCCCTTCTCTGCCCTTCTGCCAGCCTATAGGCTGGTCTCGGGTGTCCGGTTGCCGCTCACATTGAGCTAAAAGCAGGTTATCACGTTCCACCCTTACAAATTTACCTGTGTTAGATCTGATGGTCTGCACATCCGGTGTAAGGCGCTTTCCGCATACTCTTCTTTCTCCGATGTCACGTGAGCTTGGTTTTTGGTGTATGGTGACAACTGGTCCATCTAGGACTTTAGAGCTTCCGCTCACGGGAGCAGATCGGGGGTTCCAATGCGAACTCCGACCTCATTCGCCAAGACCCGGTACGACGCCCAAGCCTCAATGGTTCCAGATGGTTCGGCTACCCACGACGGCGACGGCCGTCTGGTGGAGATCGACACGAACTTGGCCAAGATGGCAGCAGACGATCACCTGGCCGCCGAGGAGGCCACGAGCGAGCTCGACGCTCAGAGGGAGTTCCTGGCGGAGTTCGCTTCGGTCTGCCAGAGGGAGGTCAGGCCGGCGATGGAAGCGGTGGTCCAACGCCTGCGACGTGACGGCGGCAACGGTTTGATCGAGAAATATCCTTGCGGCGAGGCCCGTGTTTCAGCTCCCCGCCTGACGCTTTGAATGTCTCTACAAGGGAAGATCGACGGGGCTGCTCGTACGGATCGTCATCCCTACCTTCAGTTCGACGCCGACGTGGTAGCACGCTGCGCCCAGGTCAGCGAGGGCGACATGTGGCGTGGCCGCGGCGGCCGGAGTGGGCGGGTCGGCTCCTGGCGGCTCCCAGATCAGCGGTGACGAACTCATTGAGGAGGTGTTGGCGAACGTGAGACGCTCCGCGCCGACCTCGGCCGTTCGCCCAACATAACTCCTCAGTCTGAGCTCGCCAGCAGAGCAGCTGAGGTACCAGAT
>JBOGGN010000330.1:0-24185 GCA_050744165.1 Acidimicrobiales bacterium
GACGCCGAGGGCGGCCGCCACCTCGTCGGCTCGCAGCCCGCTCAGGTAGCGCAGCACGACGGCTTGGCGCTGGCGGCGCGGCAGCGAGCGCAGCGCCTCGACCAGGGCCAGGCGCAAGGTGGCCGCCTCGGCGGAGTCCAAGGGGTCGCTGGCCATGGCCGCCGCCAAAGGCCGGCGGCGAGTGGCGTCGATGGCCAGGTTGCTGGCCACCCGCAGGACCCAGCCGTCGCGGTACGAAAGGTCCGAGATGCGGGGCCAGTGGGCGTAGGCCCGGGCCAGCGCCTCGGCGGCCACGTCCTCGGCCGCCGCCCGGTCGCCGAGCACGCGATAGGCGACTCTGGCGGCGCGGAGAAAGAGTTCCCGGTACGCCTCCTCGAAGCTGTCGTCCTGGCGGCCCCCCATCATCACCTGCCTAAACGGTCGCCGAGGCGCCCGCCGCGACAACCGAGTCAGAAAAACCTGGGCGCCGCTGCCTTGCCCGACGGCGCATCACGTTGTTCCGGGCGTCGGGCCGCCAAGGGCGCCTCCCTGCCAGGTTGAGGGACGATCGCCCCCGAAGGAGCGTGGCTACCAGCTCACGGTGTCAAGGGCGAGTTGGCCGCTCCAACCGGCATCGTCGTTGACGATCAAGCCCATCGCTTTGATCCCTGAAGCCGGGGGCACCGTCCATGTCACCTGGTTCCATCCAGAGCTCAGGGTGACGGGCGAGGCGAGCACGTCGTTCCAGTTGACATCTGCCACGTAGGGCTGAACGCTCGTGATTACTGCTCCCGCCGGTTGGAAGACCCAATAGGTGACCCGGGTACCACTCGCTAATCCAGCGGGGGAAGAGACCTGGGCCGCCGGCCAACTCGGCCCGCTTGGCTTCAGCGTCAAGGCGAGAGCGCCCGAACCGGTGTGCACCGGGTTCCAAGTGTCGGCCAGCGACAGCGGACCCCACCCTGTGTACCACCTGTCGACGGATCCAGATTCGAAGTCGTAGCGAGTGCCGGCGGCCGGCGGCGCCACCGTGGTCGATGTGGTGGCCGCGGTCGTCGATGTCGTGGAGCGCACCGTCGTGGTGGTGGTCACAGGCGCGGTGGTCGGGGTGGCTGAGGTGGTCGGGGTGGTCGAGGTGACGTTTGAAAACCCGGCCTGGTTCCACGGCTTGGTGCTCACGTAGTTCTGGACCTCGCTGATGTAGGTGTTCGCCCCCGCGTCGTGCCAGTTCCCGGAATACCACTGTCCCACGCAGCCCCACAGATCACCGGCGCGATAGGTGGTGTAGCCGATGTTCTTGAGCCACTGCATATCACCCTCATAGCAGATCCGGTGAACCAAAAGCGACACGTCCAGGTCGAATGCCGTGGATTGCTCCGACCACGGGAAGCTGCCGACCGGGTCGGAATTCCAGGTCACCTGGTGAATCCCAAAGCTGCGGGCGCAGGGCGCCGTCATACCCGGCGGGCACAGGGCGGCATTGGAGGTGACGTCACCGACCTCGTCTTGGTGCCAGTCCGACTCGTTCATCGCAATGGCCCGCACGACGTTCTCGTCGAAACCCCACTTGCAGGCCGCCCACTGGATAATCTCGTCGGTGGTGCCGGTGAAATCGCCGGTCACCCGGGCTTCGAGGGCCTCGGTACCGTTCAGGTATCCATTCTGCAGGCCCAGCGCGGCCAGGGTAAAACTTCCGGGAGGCGGTGTGGTCGCGTTGGCCAGCGCGTTGTCAGCCCGCTGCTCTGGGGCGGTCCGGACCAAGCCGGCGCAGGTGGCGTCTGAGGGTAGTGCCGACCCCGGGGGCAGCGTCTTGAATGTGGTGGTCGTCGTCGCTGTCTTCGTCCCGCTGGCGCCCGCGGACACACCGCCCGTGAGGACACCGAGAGAGGTCATGGCAATCGTGATGAAAGCGACAGTGGCACCGATTCGCCCACCATGTCGCCGCTGTGATCTATTGCTACGCACATCCTCCGATCGGTACCCGCCAAGAGTGCCTTGAGCGGATTTCAGTAAGGGCCCGCTTTCGGAAAAGCGCGGGTCCCAATCTCCTTTTGGCCCTGATATGGCACATCCGAGCGTCATTCAGCGTCGCCGAGTTGCGTCACGCGTCCACAAGCGGTGCAGTGGGCGCTCTCCGTCGGCCCTTGGCGCTGGAGCCGGACACCACAGGGGCAAACATGGCCGACCAGTCGAGCCGGGTTGCCCACGGCGAGGCCGTAGTCAGGGACAGGACGGGACACGACGCTGCCCGCGCCTACCATCGCCCATCGGCCGATCGTCACGCCAGGCAGGAGGACGCAGGCCGCCCCCACCGCCGCACCTTGGCGGATGACGGCCCCGGTGGCCGTCCACTCCGAGGCGTCCTTGAGCACCCCATCGGGCGTGACCGCCCGGGGGATCCGATCGTTGGTCACGACTACTCGCGGACCAAGGAAGACGCCGTCCTCCAGCACCGAGGGCCCATAGACGGCAACTCCGTTTTGCAGCTTGCAGTTGTCGCCGATCACCACGGCGGCGTCGACGTACACGGCCCGGCCCAGGATGCACGATGAGCCGATTCGAGCACCTTCGCGGACCTGGACGTAGTGCCAGATCTTGGTGCCGGGTCCAATGGAGACACCAGCGGCGATGTCCGCCGTGGGGTGGATCATCGCCGGGTCGCTACTCATCGGTGCCCGGCGTACCGGTTCAGCCGCCCGCCTCGTCGATCGTGCCAATGGCGGCGGGTTCGCCCGACGTCGCGCCGGAAGCTTCCGCGGACCCCTGCACCGACCCAGAGATGGCGCTCAGCGCGTCGATGGATTGCTGGAGCCGTTCCCGTACCTGCTGATGCAGCGCTGCCGCCTCCTCTCTCGTCCTTGCCAAGATTGACGACGCTTCACGCTCCGCCGCCTCCCGGATCGCCGTGGCCTCGGCGAGTCGCTGGCCGGCTGCGGTCTGCAACTCGGCGCTCTGAGCGTCCTGCTCCTTCAACCGCGCTGACTTCTGCTCCAAGCTCTCCTGCATGGCCGCGGCATGGCGTTCGACGTCCTGGTGCATCTCCTCGGCCGCCTGGCGGAGCTGTTCGGCCTGTGCCAGCTCGCCGTCCACCTCGGCCCTGGCTTGCGCCAGCGCTTGGTTTTGCTGGTCCCATTCCGCCTCCCACTCCGAACGCTCGTTGGCGATGGCGGCCGCTGCCTGGTCCCGATGTTCGGCTGCCTGGCGTTCGGCGGTCTCCAGCACCTGCAACGCCTCCTCCTCGGCGCGGGCGCGTATGTCGTCGGCAACCCCGGCCGCGGCGCGGATCAAGGTATCGATCTGCTCCGCGAATCGCGCCAGCCCCGCCGTTGGGGCCTCTGCCGGCGGCCGGTCGCCAGGAGGCTGACCCAGGAGTCCGGCAACGTCGTCGGCTACCTCCTTCAGGAAGGCGTCCACCTCGTCGCGGTCGTAGCCTCGGAGGGCGACGACGAAGCGCTTGGCCGCGATTTGTTCAGGAGACAATGACATTGCGAGGCTCCAACCGGCGACCGAGCCCGCTGCTACCCCGCCGATCGCCTCTGATGATAGGGCCGTGGCTCACTGCCCTCGACAAAGCGCAGGTACCCGTCCACGGAGGACCGGATCGATCGTGGGTCTGACCAAGACACTGGAACGAACCATTGACTCGAAGGCGCCATCGCTCAGCGTGCGGTTGCGGCTGGCCCGCAAGCGCTGGCGGCGAGATGCCACCCTGGCGCTGCTAAGACAGCTGGTGAGTCCCGGCCACGCGGTGGTGGACATCGGCGCCTATCGGGGGGTGTACACGGTGGCACTGGCGCGCCTCGTGGCGCCGGGCGGGCGGGTGCTGGCCATCGAGCCGATGCCCGCCAACCAGGAGGCGCTGGCGGTGGTCGCCCGCCGCCACGCCAACGTCACCGTCTTCGCCGGAGCCGCGTCTGACCATTCGGGGACCGCGAACCTCCAGATTCCCCTGCACCAGGGCCATCGCTTGGGCGCCTTGGCCAGCATGGGTCGACACTCCGTGGCCTCTGAGAGCGTCTCCGTCGAGACGGCGACCGTGGACCAGCTGCTCGGAGATTGCGTCGGCGCCGATCAAACGGTGGGCTTCATCCGATGCGACGTGGTCGGCCATGAGGACGCAGCCTTGGCTGGCGCTGATCGGACCCTGCGGTCATGGCGACCGGCGGTGCTCGTCGAGATCGAGGAGCGTCATCGGGAGCAGCCGGTGCAGGTCACGCTCGACCGGCTGTCGGGCTACGGGTACGACGGTTATTTCCTTCGCGGCACCCAGCTGTTGGCGCTGGCCGACTTTGACGTGGCGCGCGACCAGCGGGCCTTTGTCGACGCCTCCTTTGTCCCCTACGGAATGCCGCCGGACTACGTGCACTACTTCCTCTTCGTGCCGCCCGGGCGGCCACTCCAACTCCCCCGTCCGGTGGCCGGGAGCGGGCCGAACTGGCTGCCGAACAGGTGGAGGCGACTCGCCGCCAGGAAGCCGCCCGTGGCGTACCACACCCGCTGAAGGATGGTGCCGCGATAGGCACAACGATGGAAGGCCGCCTCGGCGGCCAGGCGCAGGTGGTGGACTGACACGTCGACGCCGCCGCCAGCCACGACGTGGCGGATCACGGCCGCACACGCCGCCTTGGACTGGCGATGCTGGCGCCGTCGAAGGAGCCACCGCGGCCGAGCGCTCTGAAAGATCACCGAGCCGATCAGGTTTCCGAGGCTTGACTCCAGCGGCGACACCTGCGGCACGAGATCTTGGTCTCCGTCGGGAGCGCCCAGATCGATGAATCCCACGGTGTCTGCGGCCGTGTCGTACAGCATGTTGTCGAACTGGAAGTCGCGGTACGGCTCTCCCGTTTCCTCCACATAGGCGCAGACCACTGCGGCGGCAACAGCCCCGAACGCGTCCAGCCGCTGCGGGATGAGCCTGGTGCGTCGGAGGTACGCCAGCAGCGGAATCCCGGGGACCTGTTGCATCCGCAGTGTCGGGGGCGGCCCGTCCAACAATTCGATCCTCTGCGGGCAGGAAGCCCGGGGGACGGCGGCAACCACCCGCCGCAGCGCTAGCAGCGCCCGATGCTCTTCTGCGGCCTGGTACCGCGCCTCCGAAGCCAGGCCGAGGTATCGCTTCTCCACCGTCGCGTCATCCCGGTCGACCACCACCAAGCGCCCAGCAGGCGACGCCAGCGGGTGACGATCGTGGGTCGTCATCGCAACAAGGAGCTCACGGGCCAGCAGGCGGGGGCCGAGAATCCGTGCCAACGCGGTCTCGCTGCCGCTCACCGCTGCCGCCAGCCACGTGGGACGTGCCAGCTCCGCCAGGCGGAACGGGAGGCGGCCGTAGCCCTCGATGGCGCCAACGGTCAGGCCCAGCCGGGCGGCGATCACTTCGAGTTCGCGCACCGTTGTCGCGCACCACGGCGCGGCATAGGCGCGTGAAAGGCGGTTCAGCGAGCGGCGGTTGGCCATGCTGAACAACATCGTCCCGTCCGCCGAGAGCTGTTCGGCGACCTGCCGCACCACGTCCCTCCAGGTGGCGCTGTATTTGAGGACCCGGATGGCGGTGACGAGGTCGAAGGGACCCTCGAACGGCAGCGCTTCTGCCCCTACGTCGCACACCGCGAGGCCGGCGATGCGATGATCACCAGCAAAGCGGCTGGCGCACACGTCCACCATCGACTGGGCGAGGTCGACGCCGAACAGCTGGCGCGATGGGGCCGCCTCCAGCAGGACATCGACGATGCGCCCGCTCCCGATGCCGATGTCGAGTACCCGATGGGCGTCAGGCGGCAGAAAGCGGCGCACGAATTCCAGCTCCTGACCGCTGAGCACCTCTTTGGCGGGAGTACTCCACGACGAGCGGTAGTCGCCGCCCACCGCCTCCCAGTGGTTCTTGCTGGATGTGCCCGCCGTGGTTGGCATGGTACCGGCGTTGGCGCTGCGGACTGCTACCGTCTTTTCGGCGGAAACCACTCCAGGCGACGACATCCGGCTTGGCGGAAGGGAGATGTGCCGGAGGGCGATCAAGTTCCTCGCGGCCGTGTACGACCCCTCGCAAGCGCTCTTCCCGTTTACGACGCGCCTCGACCACGGGACCTACCGCAGCGTCTACGACCATCCCCGGGTAATCCGCTCGACCATCAACTGCCTGGTCGGCCTCGAGGAGGCGGCCCGGTTCTCAACCCTTGACGGTTTCACGTCCTCCCCCGAATCGATGGTGGCCGACTTTGTCGCCCGGCACCGGCAACGAGTCGTCGAGCCCGCCGACCTGGGCCTCTTGCTGCTGCTTTTGGCCGGCAACGAGGTGTCACCACCACTTCGCCAGGAGCTGGTCGCCGCCATCGGCACCATCGCCGGTTACTCGGGTGCTCGGTCGCGCCTCACCGCCCAGGACCTGTGCTGGATGCTGTGGGGCTGCTGCGCCGCCATCGGCGCCGGCGTGGCCGCCGGCGAGCGCCCGGCACGCCAGCTGTTCTTTCAACTCACCAAGTACTTCGCGCCCCGGTCGTCCGCCTTGGCCAGGCACGATCTGCGCCCCGGCCGTTTCGGCATCGTGTCCTTCGGGGCGTCCGCCTATTTCCTCCGGTGCCTTCACGAATACGCCGACCGCTTTGATGACCACGACGCCGACCGCCGGTTCCTGGCCGGGGTCAGGGCGCTACTTGGCGCCCAAGGCCCCTACGGCGAGTGGCCTTGGCTTCTGTCCAATAGCGACGGCCGGCCGTTGGACGTGTATCCGGTGTTCAGCGTCCACCAGCACAGCATGTCCCTGCTGTTCCTCCTGCCCGCCTTCGAGAAGGGCCTGCAGGAGGCCGGGGACGCCATTCGCCGCAGCCTCGCCTGGGTGGCCGGCGACAACCAGCTGCACCGGCCGATGGTCCACGACGAGCCGTTTTTGATATACCGCTCGCTGGAGCGCAAGTCGCGGGCGCCCCGCCCGCAGCGCTTCGCCCGGGCCCTTGTTACCGTCGCCAGCGGCAGGCGTGGGGGCCTGGCGGCGCCGGGCAAACTACGCATCAACACCGAATCGCGGTCCTACGAGATGGGATGGCTGCTCTTCGCCCTTTCCGATGCGCAGCGGATCGGCCGTGTCATTGAGCGTTGGTGAACCTTCAAGGGAGGACGCAGCCACTCGCCGATCCCTCAGGATATGGGTTGACCTGTCGACGGCACCCGATCCGCTGTTCTTTCGCCCCATCGTGCGGCGACTAACCGACCAGGGTCATTGGGTATGGGTAACCGCGCGTGACTACGGTTCCACCGGCTCCATTGCTCGCCAGTGTGGCTACACCTTCGAGTTGATCGGCCGTCACGGGGGTCAGGCCACGGCCGCCAAGGTGCTGGCGACGGCGGCCCGGGTCCGGGATCTGGCGCGCCAGATGCGGGCGCAGCGGCTCGACCTGGCCACCAGCTTCAACTCCTACGCCCAAGCGGTGGCCGCCAGGATGCACCGTCTTCCGTTCGTCACCTTCAGTGATTATGAATACCAGCCGGCCAACCACCTCGCATTCCGGCTGGCCGGTCTGGTCGTCGTCCCCGACGGGTTCGACCGGCGCCAGCTGCGCCGTCAGGGCGCGACGCCTGAGCGGGTTCTCTCCTATCCCGGCCTCAAGGAAGACGTAACGGTGGCCGACTTCAGTCCGGACCCGTCCTTCTTCGCTCGCCTCACCGCTCTCGGCGTCCCGCCCGACGCGGTGCTGGTCACCATGCGGCCCCCGGCCACCGCCAGCTTGTACCACCGGTTTGAAAACGACTGGTTCTTCGACGTCGTTCGCCTCGTCGCCGCGCGCCCAAAGGTGACCATCATCGTCACGTGCCGGTATCCCGAGCAAGCAGAGCGGGTCCGGGCATTCGGGCTCGCCAATGTGATCGTGCCCGAGACCGTCCTCGACGGGCTCAACCTCGTCCACTCGTCGGATCTGGTGATCAGTGCCGGCGGCTCCATGAACCGGGAGGCGGTGGCTTTGGGCACGCCGGCCGCCAGCGTTTTCGCCGGCCGGATGGCAGGGGTGGACCGCCACCTCATCGACCGTGGCCTCCTTGTGAACCTGGCGGGACCCGCTGACCTGGACCGCCTGGTGGTTGACAAGAAGCCCGTTCAGGTGGCCCGCGACCGGCCGTCGCCGGTCGATGATCTGGTGGCGTCCCTGGTGGCCGCGGCGGGTGCAGGATGAGCCCTAGTGGCCGCGGCGGGACCAGGATGAGCGACCACCCGGCGGCCGTGCAGTCCGTCGACCGGCACCGCGCCGGCGGGCGCCGGGTCACATGGCTGCGGCGCGCGGGCACGGCCCTGGGTGTCGTCGTGTTGGCATCCGGCGTGACCGTCGCCATGCTGGTCGCCCCGCTGCCCACGGTGCTCGGTCTGGGAGCAGCGGCGCTCTTCGTCGCCGTTATGGCGCGCCCGGCCATTGCGGCCTACGTGCTGGTCGCCTCCACCCCGCTCATCGTCGGGATCGACCGCTCCGCTTTGGTGCCGGTGCTGCGGCCCAACGAAGCGCTGCTCGTGGTGCTCGGCGCGGCGCTCTTCGTGCGTGGATTGGTCCGGAACAGCTCAGGCGAGCGGATCCACTTCCGGCTGTCGTCGTTGGACGTCGCGCTGGTGGTGCTGTGCCTCACCAGTTCCGCCCTGCCCCTGCTGTGGGAGGCGATGCGAGGCAAGGCGATCAGCGGCGACGACTTCTTGTACTCGCTCACCTTGTGGAAGTACTACGCCGAGTTTGTCGTCGTGCGGGCCTCCCTGCGTGGCGAGCGTCATGTGCGCGTCTGTCTGTGGCTGTCGATGGCGGCGGCGTCGCTTGTGGCGTTGGTGGCCGTGCTGCAATCACTGCAGCTGTTCGGCATTCCCCACCTGCTCGCCTCGTGGTACGCCCCCTTCGGCACCACCACCGGCTTGGACATCAATCGCGGCACCTCAACACTTGCCTCGGCCATCGCCACCGGCGACGTCATGGCGTTCAATCTGGGGATCGCGCTGGCGATGCTGGCCCGCTCCCGCCGCCACCGTCCGTTGCTGCTCGGGCTGTCGGTCCTGTTCGCATTCGGTGGGATCGCCTCTGGGGAGTTCTCCGCCATCATCGCTCTCGTGGCGGTCGTCGCCACGATCGGGTTGTTGACCCGGACGCTGACCCGCAAACTGGCGGCGATGGGCGGCGTGGGCGCTCTGGCCGCCCTGGCCCTGCAACCGGTCATCGCACGCCGCCTCCACGACTTCAGCGGCGGCATTCCCGCCGGGTGGGCGGATCGGCTGGCCAACCTGCGGCAGTTCTTCTGGCCCACCCTGTTCTCTCACTTCAACTATGTGCTCGGGGTGCGACCGTCCCCGAGGGTGGCAACACCGCTGTTCCAGACGGGCTTTGTGTGGATCGAGAGCGGGCAGACGTGGCTGTTGTGGACCGGCGGCATTCCGATGTTCGTCGCCTTCTACGTGTTCGTGTGGGTGGCGCTGAGGTGCAGTCTGGCGGCATCTCGTCACCGCGACGGTGCCATCGAAGTCGCCGCCTTGGCCACCTTCGCGGCAGTGGTGGCCATGACGGTGCTGATGACCTTCGACCCGCACCTCACGTTGCGGGGAAGCGCCGACCTTCTCTTCTCGCTCCTCGCCCTGCAGGCGGTGCGGGGCGGTGATCGGGGCGATGAGCCCGATCAGGAAGACCTGACCGCCGCCAGCGGCCAGTCTCTATCGGGGCCGCTCGCCGACCGGGGTGGCGTGATGCCCGTTGGCGGGCGGTAGTCCCGCCGGCTCATCAACCACAAGGTGCCGACCGTCGACGTCGGGTGTGCGATGGTCCGAAGCGCCATCCGCGGCCGCCTCGCCGGCGGCAGAATCGGGAACGCCAACCGCGGCCGCCTCGCCAGCGGCGGGATCGGGAGCGCCACCCGCGGCCGCCTCGCCGGTGGCGGGATCGGGATCGCCAACCGGGGCCGCCTTGCCAGCAGCGTGGCGCGGACGTCTCCGGGAACGGCCACCGTCATCGTCGACGTCCTGACCGTAGGTGTAGTGGTAGCTGTACTCCGGTTCCGGTGCCGCCCGGTTGAGCACAATGCCGGCCAGGGGCGCCCCGCTCTGGCGAAGCACCTGGATGGCGCGACGGAGACTCTTGCGTTTGGTGATCCCGCCCGAGCTCACGATGATCACCGCCTCCACCCATTGCGAAAGCACGATGGCGTCGGTGACGGGCAGCACCGGTGGCGAGTCAAGCAGCACCACGTCGAACATCGATTGGAGGCTGCAGATGATCTCCGCCGTCTGCCGCGACCCGAGCAGCTCCGAGGGGTTGGGCGCCAGCGCTCCGGATGTCAAGACGGACAGGCCGGGGAATTCGGCGACCGGTTGCAGGGCCGCGGCGAGGGTGTGCTCGCCAAGCAGCACCGAGGTGAGCCCGACCTTGTTGCCGAGTCCGAAAACCCGGTGCAGCATCGGCCGACGTAGGTCGCAGTCCACCAGCGCCACCTTCCGTCCGGCATCGGCGAGGACGGTGGCAAGGTTGGCCACCGTCGTCGTCTTACCTTCGGCTGGGGCGGCGCTGGTCAGTTGGAGCGTGGTCAGCGGTCGGACCACGCCGAGCAGCTGCACCCCGGTGCGCAGGCTCCGGTACGCCTCGCTGGAAGCCGCCCGGCCCTTCATCAACGCCAGTTGCGGCACCGTCCGCGATCCCCGATCAGCTACGGCGGGTACCGAGGCGAGCAGGGGCAGCGGCCGGAAGCGCTCCACGTCGTCGATCGTGCGGATGGTGTCGTCCAGGAACTCCGCCAGGCAGGCGAGACCCACGCCGAGCAGCAGGCCGGCCACGACTGCCAGGGCCGCGTTGCGGATCGGTTTTGGTTGGACGGGCGAGCTCGGCGGGAAGGCGTCGGCCACAAGATGGGCCCCACCGGTCGTGAGCGACGCCTCGACCTGGACCTCGGAGAGCTCCTGGCGGAAGGTGTCTTCCTCTGAGACGAGCGCCGTGCGGCTGGCGGTCAGGGCGCTCTGCTGGGAGTCAGAGGTGGTCGCCAGCTGCCGATCGAGGCTGTCCAGCTGCGTCTGGATGGTGTCGATCTGGTTTTGGATCTGCTGGGCGGCCGCCACCAGCTGGCTTGACGCCCGTGACTTGCTCAATGTCAGGTACGCCTGGGCGTAGGCGTTGGCCACTTCGGCGGCCCGGAGCGCGGTGGCGGCAAACCCGTGGATGGCAATGACCACGGTCTGGCCGACCCGGGAGGCGGATGCTTTGTCGACCGACCCCAGCTGCTTGATGACCGCGGCGCGCACCGGCGGGCTCTCGATGACCTGAATCTCGGTGTCCACGCTGACCTGGGGATCGGTCTGCGGCGGCGTGGATTGGTTGAACAGCGACGGCGTCGAGACCGGCTCCAAGGCGACCTGAGCTTGGGCCTCGTACTTGACGCTCTGCAGGGCGGAGACGCCCACCGCCGTGGCCACCGCCACCAGCACCACCCCGACGATGGTGAACTTCCGGCGGATCAGGCCCCGGACGTAGCGTCTGAGGTCCAACTCGGCAGAGGCGGCGTCGGCGCCATTCACCACGCCGGTCATGCTTTGGCCCTTAGGAGCATGTGGGTCACGCCCTTTCGTAGTGCTGCCAGTTCGTCTGAACCAAGAGCCCGCTGCACGCCGAGGTAGGCCACCAGACCGACGGTGCAGGCGACGAGCAGGGACATCAGGTGGACCGCGGGGACAGTCACCAACCGAGGAAGGTAAGACGCCAGGAGGTAGGCGGGTACCACCATAACGACCGAGGCGGCAACGGCTCGAAGCGCCGGCGGGGTCAGACGTCGCTCGCCCGGACCCAGGTCGATGTCGAGCCGGCGGGCCAGGTACAGCGAACCCAGGACGTTGCCGGCAGAGACGGCAGCACCGAGCGCCACGATGACCGCCACCCCGTGGACGAACACCAGTGCGAGCGCCATCCCTGCGGCGGATACCAGCGTTCGCAGCAACATAGACCGAAACGCCCACGTCGCCTGGCCGCAGGCGTAAGCGGCGTGGGTCCCGACGACCGAGCCCGCTTCGCCGACCATGGCCACGGCCAGCGCCGCCAGGGCCGCCTCCACCAAGGCGACGCCTTGGTGGGATCCCATCGCCCCGTAAGCCACAGCTCGGGCGATGGGGTGCGCCAGGACCAGGTAGGCCACGGCGGCGGGGATCACCAGAAAGAAGGTGATTCCGCTCCCCGCGATCAGTTGCTCCCGGAAGCGCCGCTTCGCTTCGGCGAGGTACATCCGGGAGAGATCCGGCAGCAGTGCCACCGACACCGGCCAGGCCCCCAACGCGACGGGAAACGCCAGGAAGTTGAGGCCCAACTGAAAGGCGATGACGCCCCCGGGAACAAGATTGGCGACGACCAACATCCCGAAGTAGCGGGCCGAGTTGAGTCCCGTGTAGCCGGCGGAGGGCAGCAGATCCCGCATGAGCTGGCGAAGTTCGCCGGCGGGCCAGCCAAAGCGGGGCACCAGGTTGACCCCCACACGGTGGGCTCCCCACCATTGGGCCGAGGCGTGGAGTACCACGGCGGCGGTTGACCCGAGACCGAGGAGCAGCAACTGCGGCGTCTGGATCGAGGCGACCGTGGCGCCGGTGCCGAACACGGCGGCGTCGATCACCATCACCGCGATGACCCCGAGGTTCTCCAACGCCGGCGCCGCGGCAGCAAGCGCGAACCGGCCGTGCACGTTCATGACCGCTTCGCCGGTGCCGGCGACGGCATAGAGCACGACCTGCGGCATGACGGTGACCAACAAGATCCATCCCGCTCGCCGCTGCGCTCCCGCCACTGCGGGGTTGTGGACGCCCAAGGTGAGGAGTCGGAGCAGGATGGGGCCGCCGGCCAGGGCGACGAGGGCCAACAGCGAGAATCCGGCGATGGCCAGGGCCAGGAAACCTCCCGCCACCCGCGCCAGGTCGCCGGGCTTCTCAGAGTCGACATGGGGGACGAGGCGGGGGACCAATATCATCGCCAGCAGCGAGCCGGTAAGTGCCTGATAGGTCAGGTTCGGCATCTGGTTGATCGCCTGGAAGGTGTTGCCGAGGTAGGTGGGGCCGAGGACGGCGCCGATGGCGACAATGCGGACCAGCCCGGTGACGCGACTGACTGTGGTCCAGGTGGCGACGGTGACCGTGGCGCCGACAGGCGACTCCGATCCCAACCCGGGTTCGACGACGTTGTCGTCGCCGCCGTCGATTAGAGCCAGCCCCGGATCCGCCTGGGTGGGGGCTGTGAGGCGGCTCATCTCGCAGGCGACGCGCTGGTCATGCCGTCTCGGAGACGGGGAGCGGCGGCAGACCGACAGGAAGACCGCCGGCGCGCCACGACTGGTCGGCCGCCTCCAACGCCCGCACCACCTCCACGCCGAACCACCCGTCCGAACGCGGGGGGACGCCACGGTGCACGCTGTCGAGAAAGTGGCGGAGTTCGAGCGCCAGGGGCTCGTCGGAAACCACGTACGGCGCCACCGTGTCCCCGTAGCGGTACGTCAGCTGGTTTTCGCCGAAGCTGGCCGAGTCGGTGACCACCACCCCACGGTCGTACAGCTTGACCGGCTCGTCGGCGTTGGTGTCGTCGTAGATGATCATGCCCCGGTCCCCTACGACGAGTGCGGTGCGCACTTTCCGAGGGGCGCGCCAGGACGCCACGACCGATGCGATGACTCCCGACGGAAACTCCAAGTTCAAGAAGGCTACGTCGGCCATCCCCCCGGGCACCGAACTGCGGGCCGTGGTTTGGATCCGGTTCGGCGACTCGCCGAGCAAGTGGAAGATGATCGAGAAGTCATGCGGCGCCAGATCCCAGATGACGTTGATGTCGCTGCGGTACAGCCCCAAGTTGAGGCGCGAGGTGCTCACGTATTGCAACCGGCCGATACGCCCGCTCAGTAGGGCAGCGGCGACGGCGTCGACCCGGGGGCTGAACAGAAAGGTGTGGCCGACCATCAGGGTCAAGCCGCCCCGGTCCGCCCGCTCGGCGAGGTCGACGGCGTCGGCGGTTCGGGTGGCGAGGGGCTTTTCGACCAGGACATGGCGCCCGGCGTCAAGTGCTCGGCGCACCAAGCGGGCATGGCTCTCGACCGGCGTGGCCACGATCACTGCCTCGACGTCGTCGCCTTCGATGGCGTCGACGCTGGGCTGGTAGTCGACGCCGGGGTAGCGCTGTGCCAACGCCGCCGCCCGGGCGGGGTTGGTGTCGATGCCGAGAATCGGCTGCGTTCCCGCCACGTCGAGCAGGTTCCGGAGAACCTTCTCGCCCCAGTAGCCGAGGCCGACCAGCGCGATCTTTTTCATGGCGCCCCCACGCGGTAGGTGATGGCGCGCGCGGCGACGTCGTGCCAGACGGTGGTGCCGTCGGTCCATTTGGTGGCCGGGACGCGGGCGGATGGTTCCACGTCCAAGGTGCCCTGCGCGCCCGGCAGCAAGAAGTGGGCCACCACCACCTCGTTCATGCCCGGCGCCACCTGCAGCTGGAAGCCCATCACCTCGGTGGCGCCATCGTGGCCGGCCACCGCAAGGTGGTCGACGCCGTCGAAGTGGCCGTCGGTGGCGGCCGCCGGCATGTTGACCGTCACGATGCCGAGGTACACGCCGGCGCCGACCCCCGAATGGATGTCGGGCCCGATGACGTCGAAGGGCTGACCGGGCGGCACCTGGTTGTCCAAGGTCAGCCGGAGCGTGACCTCGGTGTCGCGCCCCGAGCGCTGGAAGCTCACGGCGCTGCTCACCTTGAGGAAGTCGTCGAGCTTGTTGCCTCCCCGATTGAGCACTGACAGCAGGAGTGAGTTCGGGTGCAAGACGCCGTCAATCCCGAGGGCTTTCCAGCCGGCCTCGTCGGCCCCATTGGCCGACCACGCCAGGATGTGACGACCCTGGGCCGCCTGCTGGAGGCCATCGGCGAGCACCGGTCGCGTCCACCCGCCGGTGAGCAACCGTGTGAAGGCGGCGTCGGCGATGGTGGCCAGTTCCTCCCGCCGCTCTCCGGTCTGGTCGTCGTTGTACCGGAAGTACTGGATGTTCAAGAGCTCGTCGACCACCCCCGCGGCGCTGATGCTGCGCCCCGCCACGGTGACGGGTCCCGTCGCCTGAAGCACTGCCTGCAGGGCCACCGCGTCGATGGCGATGACGCCTTCGACGGGCTGGTGGCCGGATGCGACCCACATCTGGCTGGCCAGCTGGGCGGAGGCGTCGAAGTTGGGCGACGTCATCAGGTTGCGCCACTCCTGGTTGGGGTCCAGCCAGGCCCAGCGTGCAGCCAGGTCGCCGGTGAGCGCCACCCCGGCGGGGACCGTGATGGTCGTCACCGTCTCCATCGGGCTGAGGCTGATCCCGGTGCTCCCGGTGGTGAGCACCCCCGCCGAGAGGAACATTCCCGAGCCGGCCCGCATCTCGGCGTTGTTGGCCGCGAACAGCAGATACTGATGGGTGCCCTGGAACAAGTCTTCGAGCGCCGCAGCTCCGGTGATCCCCCGTTGGAGACCATTCCGCAACGACGAAAGATCGTTCGCAAACTGGCGACGGGCATGGGCCACCGAAGAGAACAGTCCCTGGCTCGGGCCCAGTGGCACGGACCGAATGGCCGCCATGGTTCGGTTGGCGATGCCGGCCAGCGAGGCGACAGTCCCTGCCTCGTTGGCAAGAGTCCCCGACGGCGCCGAGAGCACCGACCGGGCGTCGCTGATGCTGCCGGCGGCGACGCCCGAGACTTTGGCGGCGCCTCCTGCGACCGCGCTCAAGGTGTGGACCTGGCGGCCCAGCACAGGCAGCAACCGCACGCCAAGAAGTGGAACCCCGTCAAGGCTGGCCTGGGCCCGCCCGAAGTCGGCGGAGGCGGCCCGCAGCCCAGGAATAGGACGACCGGCGGCCAGGTCGCCAGGTGTCATCTGACCGCGGACCCGGTCGACGGCACGCATGCCGTGATCCAGCTCGGTGTGGGCGTGGATGAACGCCTGGGCCGCCAGCGCGCCCCAAGCCACGACCACGAGACCGATGGTGAGCAGGATCCAGCGTCGACGGAGATGCTCGAACAGGCGTCGGGTCATGACCCGACGATCTCGGCAAGTGACGTTGCCGCCCGCTCGACCTGCTGGAGCGACAACGCCGGAAAGAAGGGCAGGGACAGCACACTGGCCGCCAGCTGCTCGGCCCCGGGAAATGCCCCGACTCCATAGCCCAGACCCTGACAGGCCGGTTGCAGATGGAGCGGGATCGGATAGTGCACCCCGGCGCCGATGCCGCGCTCCCGTAGCTTCGCGAGCACCGCGTCGCGGGCAGCAATCCGCACCACGAAGAGGTGGTAGGCCGCCACACCCGGCGGGGGCACGACGAAGGTGCCAACGCCTGCCATTTCGGCGAAGAATCCGAGGTAGGCCTCGGCAAGGTGCTGGCGGCGGGCCAGGTCGCGGTCCAAGTCTTGGAGCTTCACCCTCAAGAAGGCGGCCTGCAGCTCGTCCAAGCGTTCGTTGAACCCAAATTCTTCGTGAACGCTTTTCACCCGCTGGCCGTGATTGGCCAGCGCCCGGACGCGCTCGGCGAGGGTGACGTCGGCCGTGGTGACGGCTCCCGCCTCGCCCAGGGCACCGAGATTCTTGGTCGGGAAGAATGAATGGGCGGCGACATTCCCGATGGCTCCGATTGGCTGGCCGTGCCAGGTGGCGCCCAGCGCCTGGGCGGCATCCTCGACCAAGAGGATCTTGTACCGGCCGGCCACCGCCCGAAGCCGGTCCATCTCCGCGGGGATGCCGTAGAGGTGAACGGCGATGATGGCACTGGTGCGCGAGGTGACCGCCGCCTCGGCAGCGACAGGATCGAGGCCCGCGGTCTCCGCCTCCACGTCCGCCAAGACAGGAACCGCACCGCAGGACACCACCGCTTCGAGGGTCGCAAAAAAAGTGTTCGCCGGGAGAATGACCTCGTCGCCGGGGCAGACACCGGCGGCACGCAGCGCCAAGGCTACGGCGGCGGTCCCTGAGGCGACGCCCACGGCGCCGGCCACACCGATCCGAGCCGACAACGCCTCTTCAAACAGCGTGACCTCGGCGTCGGCAGAGAACTGGCCGCTGGCCAGGACACGCTCAAAGGCCTCCCCCAGGTGCTGGCGCAGCTCCGGATCCATCAGCGCCAAGTCGACCAGCGGTACGTCCGGTCCCGACGAAGCGCAGAGGGAAGCGGCCCCCTCAAACGAGGTGGCGGTCAAGGTCAGGCGGCACCGACGCCGGTAACGACGGCACGTGGCGTTCGCAGCAAGATCGACAGCTCCAAACGCAGGCTCCACGACTGCCAGTACCTAATGTCCAGGTCGACCATTTGCTGAAACGAGGTAGTGGCCCGTCCGCTCACCTGCCAGAGCCCCGTCAGGCCCGGTCGAACCCTGAGACGGAGCCGATCTCGCTCGGTGTACAACGCCACCTCGTACGGCAAAGGAGGTCGAGGCCCGACGACGCTCATGTCGCCCTTGAGGACGTTGACGAGTTGCGGCAGCTCGTCAATGCTGAAGCGCCTGAGCAGCCGTCCGACTTTCGTGATCCGGGGGTCATCCGCCATTTTGAACATGCCTGCCCGGGTGTCGGCCCGGCCCTGGATGAGCGCCGTCACATAGTCCTGATGGGTGTGGGCGCTGTTGCCCCGAATCATCGTACGGAGCTTGAACAAGCGGAACGGCCGTCCATCCCGGCCGACCCGAATCTGCTCGAAAATCGGAGAACCGGGTGTTTCAAGCCATGTCGCAGCCATAGCCAGCAGCATGAATGGCACCGCCAGGACCAGCAGCACGAAGCACAGCACAATGTCCAATAGCCTTTTGACGGCCGCATCTGCGAGCGGCAACGCCCGTTGCTGCTCGACCGGTCGCCTCGAGCGCCGAGTTCGAAAGATGGCTGAAGACGGCTCCCGGCGGAAGCCGATTACTATTGCTCGCGACATCACTAAGTCCGGCTATGTGATGCTTTGCTCATTGTGTTCGGCTCACCACTCACGTCGAGATTGGCGCGCAGCCTTGGCGCCACGCCCTACGACGAGCGTCGAACTCGGACCGAACACTGCAAGGCAGTACCGGCCCCGACCAGGATCAGCCCAATGGCGGCCAATTCGAGGGCGTCGGTGCCCGTGACCGCCAAACCTGACGAGTGTGCATCGGTGGTGGTGACCGTCGCCGCCCTCACCTGCGCCGTGCCCGTCTGCTGAGCCGATAATTGCGGCGGCGTCACGCCGGTATAGGTACCACCAGAGGTCTGTGACCACGCTGGCGTCCCGAGACCGAAGCCCCCCGCCACGACTGCGCCAAAGAACAGGAGCCGCGCCGTCTTTCTACCTGTCATGTGCCATCTCCCCCGAAACCCCTTCGAAGTCCAATCTCTGCCCGGACTATTTCCTGCTTTTTCACAGGGTAAACGTCAGTTCGCCCAAGATGTCCGAATGGACAGTCTACACGATCGCGTCGCGTTCGGTATGCGCGGAGCTTCGTCCGGACGAGGCGGGTTCTAGCGCGCCGTGCTCGGATGGTCCAGGCGGCTCGCCCGTACCGCGAGCTCGGTCCAGCGATGGTTGGCGATACGGGAAAGCGCAGCCAGCTGCAGCCGTTCCCGAGCCCGAAAGGGCCGGCCCCTCCGTCCGAGGACCAGAGCCAGCTGCGGGTTTGCCATCTCTGCCCAGGCCACGTCTTCGGGGCCGTTGAAGACGCCGCCGGGCACCGCCGACATCCTGCTTCCGGCCACGAAAGCGGCGAGCCACGCGGCGGCGGGAACGGGGCCGAGAGACGTCACCGGCTCTGGCGACTCGAGGTCGACCACGGCCGCCCAATCGGCGTTGAAGTCCCGCACCGCGTGGGACACCAACCGCTCGAGAAGATCGCCGGTCCGGTCCTGGTCGACCAGCACCGCCGCCGCCTCCAAGGCGTCGAGGCGGGGGTCGGCCAGCCACTCGGGCGCCGGGCGGACGTCTTCAACGTCGACGCCGTCGACCTCCGTGACCTCGCTGACCAACAGTGGCAACAGCGCCGGGTCAGGCAGGTCCACCGTCAACTCATCGATGGCCCGGCCGCCGCCTCGCTCCAGGATGTCGATGCCGACGAGGTCGCCCTTCACCGCACCAATGCGGCTGGCGACGGCGCCCAGGGCGCCCGGTCGGTCGGGAACCCAGACCCGAACCACGTAGGTCGCCACGACAACACGCTAAGGCGTTCGTGTGAACGGGGCGTTTCCCCAGCAGGACAAAGCCGTTACGTTCAAGCAGCTGCCTCACGCCAGGGCGGGCGCCGCCTCCGCGGACTCGGTGGCGGCCCCGCCACCATCGGCGCCCGCGTGGCGCCGGGCGGCCACCACCGACGCCGGCTCGGCGCCCACCGCCTCGACTGCGTCGCCCCGCTTGGCGTAGCGGTTGACGTACTCCTGGCCCGAAAGATCCCGCAGCTGCCACATGACCTCGTCGGTGATCTGACGCAGCGCCAGCGGCTCACCCTCATGCTCGTAGAACCGGTTGAAGTACAGGGGCTCGGAGAAGCGCACCGTGATCGGCATGAAGAGCCTGGGCTTCACCTGGCCGATGGGCTGCGCCTCCCGGGTCCCGATCATGGCCACCGCCATGACAGGTACCCGGCACTGAAGCGCCAGGCGAGCCACCCCGGTGTGGCCCTTGTACAGCCTGCCGTCGGGGGATCGGGTCCCCTCGGGGTAGATGCCGAACAGCTGCCCCCGGTCGAGCACCTCCTTGGCCGACTCCAGGGCCCGCAGAGAGGACGAACCGCCGCCCCGCTTGATCGGGATCTGGCCGACCGCCCGGAAGAACCAGGCCGTCTTCTTGTTCTCGAAGTACTCCGCCTTGGCCACGAAGGTCACCCGGCGACGCAGCACCAGCGGCAGGAAGATGGAGTCGGAGAACGACACGTGATTGCCGGCCAGGATCACCGGGCCGGCCTGGGGAACGCCCTCTGCTCCTTCAACCCGGATGCGGTAGAAGAAGCGCAGGATCGGCGTCAGGACGATCTTCAGCAGCCAGTAAGTCATGAGTCCGACATCAGGCTACGGCAGGTCGGGACGAGGCATTTTTCCTGCCCCGCAGTACTTACAGCTTGACTAGGGACTTGCGTAGGTTACGGATGCCCTGAGCGATGCGCTGCTCGTTCTCGATCAGGGCGAAACGAACAAAGCCCTCACCACCCCGGCCGAAGCCCACCCCGGGGGACGTGGCCACCTTGGCGTCGGTGACCAGCAGCTTGGCGAACTCGAGCGACCCCATCTCCCGGTACGGCTCGGGAATCGGGGCCCACACGAACATCGTCGCCTTGGGCTTGGGGATGTCCCAGCCGATGCGGGCCAGGCCGTCGCACATGGCGTCGCGGCGGGACTGGTAGATCTCGTTGACGAACTTGGGGTAGTCGGGCGCCTCGTTCATGGTCACGATGGCCGCGATCTGAATGGGCTGGAAGGTGCCATAGTCGAGGTAGCTCTTGAGCTTGGTGAGGGCGGCCACGCAGGCCGCGTTGCCCACGAGGAAGGCGACTCGCCAGCCGGCCATGGAGAAGCTCTTGGTGAGGGTGTACAGCTCCACCGCCACGTCCTTGGCCCCTGGCACCTGGAGGATCGAAGGGGGCTGGTAGCCGTCGAAGGCGGTGTCGGAGTAGGCAAAGTCGTGAACGAGGACCACCTCGTGCTCCCGGGCGAAGTCCACCAGGCGCGACATCCAGTCCAGGTCGACGGTCTCGGTGGTGGGGTTGTGGGGAAAGGAGAACACGATCACCCGCGGCCGGGGCCACGTCGACTCCCACGACTCGACCAGATTGGCGAAAAAGTCCTGGTCAGGGCCCAGGCGAACCTGCTGGACGTCGGCGCCCGCGAACAGCGGGGCGTAGATGTGGATGGGGTAGCTCGGCGTGGGCACGAGCGCCGTGTCACCGGGGCCCAACAGCGTCCACATCAGATGTGAGAGGCCCTCCTTAGCGCCGATGGTGTTGACGACTTCGGTGTCAGGATCGATCTCCACGCCGAAGCGCCGCAGGTACAGGTTGGAGATCGCCAGGCGCAGCTTCGGGAGCCCCCGGGAGGCCGAGTAGCGGTGGTTGCGGGGGTTGTGGGCCGCCTCAGTGAGTTTCTCGACCGCGATGTCGGGGCTCGGGATATCGGGGTTACCGAAGCCCAGGTCGATAACGTCCTCGCCGGCGTGGCGTGCTTGGTCCCGCAACTGGTTGATGACGGCAAAGACGTACGGCGGCAACCCGTTGATGCGGCGGAACTCCATGGTTCGAGGCTACCGGAGCCCCTTTGCCGCCCCCGCCAATTTCGTCACGAAGGCCGTCCAATCGATTTCGGGCGCGGGCCCGTAGATCGCCCAGCCGGCGCCGGCTTCCGCCAGCCGTTGCAGGTGGTCGGCGAAGTTGCCGTCGGCGGGCGGGGGCCCACCCCAGGTGGCGATGGCCGCCCCGGCGCCGACGTTGGCAGTCGCGAAGGCCGTCAGCTCTTCGAGCGGTCCGTCCCAGGTGTTCCACGCCTCCGCCTCGGCGGCAGCCAGGGCCCGCACCTCCCGGGAGCGGCCGCCGATCCAGGTCTCGACGTGGCGGGCTCGCAACCCCCGGGCAGCCTCGAGGAGCATCTCGAGGCGCGCCTTCAGGGGTGGAAATGGCGTCCCGTACGCCTCGTTCTCCGCCTCCGTCAAACGGTCGCCGGTGCCGATCCCGCCAATGACCCGATGCCCAGACAGCTCGTCGAGGGTGGCCAGGGAGTCCACCAGCACGGGCACCGGGACCATGGTGACCCGGCACACCAGCGTCCCCAGTTGGATGAGCCGTGTGCGACATGCCATCGCGGCCAGCATCGGGATGGCGGCCAGCGCCGGTCTGTCCCGGAAATGGATAGGAAAAAGGTGGTCGTAGCTGAACACGCCGTCGATGCCGCTTTCGTCGGCGATGTGTGCCGCCTCGATGGCCACATTCGGATCCCGAAGGAAGACGGGGGCCACGAAGCCGACCTTCACGAGCAGCCCGCTGGCGGAGCCTCTCGGGCAATGAGGGCGGCACCCACCGCTCCGGCCCGCTCCCCCAGTCGTGCCAGCACGATGCGAATCGGCGGGCGGTACGAGTAGGCCTCGACGAGTTCCTGGAACACCACCCGCACCGGCTCCAGGAAGACCTGGCCCGACGCCGCCAGCCCACCACCGATGACGATGCACTCAGGGTCGAAGATGTTCGCCAGGTTGGCCAGCCCGAGCGCCACCCACCAGGCGAAGGTGTCGATCACCGCCTTTGCTCCAGGGTCGCCCTCCAAAGCCGCGGTGGCCACGTGCTCGCCCCTCACCGCCACCGGGTCGCCACCGGCGAGGGTCACCACACGCGGCGCCAGGCCCGCCTCGGCAGCCTCGCGACCGAGCCGCCCGAGGCCGCTTCCGGACGCGAACCTTTCCCAGCAGCCCCGGTTGCCGCACGGGCAGGGCGGCCCGTTGGGGTCGACGACCATGTGGCCGATCTCGCCCGAGAACCCATTGGCTCCAAGCTGCAGCTCGCCGTTGCAGACCAAGCCGCCGCCGATGCCGGTGCCCAAGGTGACCATCAGCAGATCAGCGCTGCCCTGGCCGGCGCCCAGCACCCGTTCGGCCCAGCCGGCGCAGGTGGCGTCGTTGGCGGCGGCAACGATCACGCCGGGCAGGCGTTCTTGCAGGCGTTCACGGACGGGGAGGCCGACCACACGGGGAAGGTTGGGGGCGAACCGGAGCACACCGCCGTTGTCAACCAGGCCCGGCACGCCCACCCCGACGGCGTCAACGGGACCCAAGCTGCGCACGACCTCGGCGATTTTGTCAAGGACGGCTTCCCCGCCCGAGGGGGTTTCAGCTCGGGCCTCGGCGCCGATGTCGTCGTCGTCCAGCCGGACGGCCAGGATCTTGGTGCCGCCGACATCGACTCCAATGACGGGGCCCATTTGGCGTGGACCCGCAGAGGGCAAGACGGACGCGTCGGGCGTCATGGACCCGAGGGTAGGCGGCGGCCCCTGACCTCGCCCAAAAGCGAGTCGGTGAGTCATCCTGCACCGCCGGGGACAACGGCGCCCGCCGGGGCGCACCACCGAGCACGACCAGGCTCACCCCGAACTCTCCCCGTGCCGCACCGCAAGGATGTGACATTTGCCACGGAAAACCGTTGACGGCCGGCAATGGTCAGCCGGCTGCTCGAAGTCGACAATGCCTCTATGAGCGCCTCGCAACAGCCGACCCTCGGCACAACCGCCGTACTGCCGCCAGCCACCCGCCAGAGGCGGGGCCCGGGCCGAGCATTTCTGGCCCAGATCCTGGTGTTCGATGCGATAGGGCCCCTGCTCGTCTACTACGGGCTGCGGTCGTCGGGGATGTCGTCGGTTGGCGCCTTGCTCGTCAGCGGCGCCGTTCCTGCCCTCGGCGTCGGGGTATCCGCAGTCACTGAGCGCCGACTCGACCTGATCGGTGTGCTCGTCCTGTCGGGGATCGCCATCGCGTCGGCACTCGGGCTGGCAACGCGCAACGCCCATCTGGTGCTGCTCGACGGGACGGTCCCAACGGCCCTGTTCGGGGCAATCTGTATTTCTTCGCTCGCATGGCGGCGCCCGTTGATCTACCAGTTCGCGCTGGAAAGCATGGGCGCCTCGACCCCAGCCGGGCTCGACTTCACGAGCAAGTGGCAGTACGCCGGGTTCCGCCATGCCTTTCGAGTGGCGACGGTGGTGTGGGGGGTCGGGTTCCTGCTGGAGGCGGCGATGCAAGCGGTAATCATCGAAACCACGTCGACGGGTACCGCCAAGCTCACTTCCACGCTTTTGCCATTCTTCGTGGTGGGGTGCGTGATCGCGTGGAATTCCGCCTATGCCAAACGGAAGCAGGCCCACGCTGGCGCCTAAGGGCTCGGCGAACAATATTCCGCGCGTTCACGCGGATTGTTGCTCGGGGGGGTTAACGTCGTTCAAGGTGACCCAAAGTACCTGGGTTGAGATGGGTCGGCTTCGCGTTGTTGGTGCTGGGCCTGCCCGGCCCGGAGGATGTTGATGGCGGCGTTCATGTCCGTGTGGGCTTGATGGCCGCAGGCTGACATCGGAACTCCGCGTGGCTGGGCCGGTTGTTCTTGTCGCAGTGCCCGCAGGCGGCGCAGGTGCGGAAGGAGTGCTTTGTACGCGACGTATCGCAGGAGTTGCCCCCATCTGGCGTCGTGGATGGACCGGTTGAGGCCGGCATTGGCAAGCGCCAGGGTAACTTAACATCCCTAACACAAGTGCAGGGCGCTATG